>JADLAB010000035.1 GCA_020848455.1 Polyangiaceae bacterium | reverse complement strand
GGGCTCGTGCTCTAGGTCTACCGCCGCACGGGCGCATTTCCGGTCGAGGAGCGGTACGGGCTACAAGCGCAAATACGGCGCGCCGCTGTCTCGATTCGCTCCCACGAGTCTCGTGCCTGAAGTCTGGAGCCTGATCCCTGTAGCCGCGAGACTTCCGCCCGAAAGGGCGGAAGTCGAGTCAGTTCCGGCACCGGGCTGCGCCCGACCCGCGTCGGACGAAACGGCGCCTCCGCCGGCGCCTACGTGCGTGCACTCCGCGTGGGACCCGCGCTCCGGATTCTGGGCCTGAAGCCTGGAGCCAGAAGCCTGTTGCCACGTCGCGCTGGAGCCGAGTTTCCTTCTAGAACCGGATCTCGAGCCCGTTCGCCCCGCCCCCGCTCCACGGCCGCACGGCTGCGCTCGAGGCCGCGGGCGGCTCGTCCTCGTCGTCGCCGACGAGGTCGGCGAGCAGAACGATGAGGCCGGTCGTGGCCACCGCCACGCCGATGCCCGCGGTCACGTCGCCGGCGATCGCCTTGTTGCGGGCCGCCGTCGCCTCGGGACCGTCGCGAGTCGGGGCGGAGGACGCCTGACTCACGCCCGCCAGGCCGAGCGCCACGCCCACGACCGCCGCCGAGCCGCCGACGGCGAAGAGGCTCGCGCCGAGCCACGGGCTCGGATCGACGCGGCTCGTCGGCGGGAGCACGAGCTCCACGTCCGCCGTCTCGCCCTCGAGAACCTTGAATGCGGTGCGCGCCGCGTCGTAGCCGGTCGCGTCTGCCTCGAGCACGTGGTCGCCCGGATCGACGAGGCGCGGGCGGTCGAGGGCCACGAGCGGGACCGGCTCGCCGTCGAGGGTCACGACGAGCCCCGAGGGCCGCGGCGGCACGAAGGCGATCGCCACGTAGGCGACGCGCCGGTCGAGCTCGGCCACGGCCTCGGTGGCGGCCGGTCGGTAGGGCTCGGTCGTCGGCGTGGCGGGCTCCGCGAGGAAGGCGCGGAAGTTCTCGAGCGCCCACGCGAGCCGGCCCGTCTTCCTCTGCGCGACCCCGAGGCTGTAGACGGTGAGCGGGGCCTGCTTCAGCGCGAGCGAGCGGGTGAAGCGATCGACCGCTTCCTCCCAGCGCCCCGCCTCGGCCGCCGCCGTCCCCTCCTGGAAGAGCTCGCGCGCGGCCGCGACGTCGGCGGGGTTCTCGGCGTGCGCCGGCCGAGCGCCGGCGCAGAGCAGCCACAGAGCGGCGAGGCAGGCGAGGGGACGGGTGAGCGGGAACATCGACACTCGAAGCCCAGGCTAGACCGGAACCTCCTCGCGCCGCCAGCCAGGCGTGCGGCGCGTCCCGGACCGTGCCTGGATCCGGCGCTCGTCGGCGTCGCGTGGGGGCCGGTCAGGGGCCGAGCGCGAGCACGAAGACGTCGCTCCCGCCCGAGCTCGTGAGCGCGCCGCCTCCGAAGTCGACGGTGCCGCTCACCTCGCCCGTGACGAAGCTCCGCCCGCCGGCATCGACCGCGACGGCGTGGGCCGCGTCGTCGCCCGCGGAGCCGTAGGCGTGGCTGAAGTGGTGGGCTCCGTCGTCTGCGAGGGCGAGCACGAACGCATCGGCGCCGCCGGCGCTCGCGAGCGTGCCGCCGCCGAAGTCGACGGAGCCCTCGAAGCTGCCGACGACGACGAGCGAGTCGTTGGCGCGAACCGCGACACCCTCGACCGTGTCGTCCCCCTGCGCGCCGAGGCCACGGCTCCAGCGCTCCGCGCCGCTCGCGTCGAGCACCGCCACGAAGCCGTCGCGGCCACCGGCGCTCGTGAGCGCGCCGGAGCCGAAGTCGAGGCTGCCGTCGTTCGTGCCCACGACGACCACGTCGCCGCTCGGCGCGACCGCGATGGCGCGCCCCACCTGGTCGCCCGCGGCGCCGAAGCTCCGGGCCCAGACCGGCGCGCCCGCCGCATCGAGGCGCGCCACGAAGAGGTCGGCCCCGCCCTGCGCCGTGAGCACGTCGGCCCCGAGGGTCAGCACGCCCGTGAACGAGCCCGTCACGAGGGCCTCGCCCGCCGTGTCGCTAGCCACGCCGAGCACCTCGGCCCCGGTCGTGGACCCGAGCGCGACGGCCCACACGGAGTCGCCGAGCACCGTGAGCCGCGCGACCACGCCGTCGGACACCGCCGCCACGAGCGGCATGCCGGCGATCGTGAGGGCTCCGCGGAAGGTGCCGCCGAGCAGGATGTCGCCGCCCGGCGTGAGCGCCGCGGCCGCGAGCGCCTGGGCGCTGCCGTCGCCGGCGAAGGCGCCCCAGTTCTCGGTGCCCGCGGCGCCGACCTGGCCGAAGAACGCGTCCTCGGCACCGGCGGGCACGAGCCAGCCGCCCGCGATGTAGACGGCGCTCCGGGCCGAGCCCCCGAAGCACGCCTCACCCGCCGCGTTCACGGCGACCGCGCGCGCCTCCTCGTCGTCCGCCGAACCGTAGCCGGCGCTCCACACGTGGCCGCCGCTCGCGTCGAGGCGCGCGAGGAAGGCGTTCGTCTTGCCTCCACCCCCGTCCGGGAGCGGGCCGCCAGGGTCGACGGGCAGGGTGCCCGCGTAGCGGCCCGCCACCGTGACGCTGCCGCCGCCGTCGACCGCGATCGCGAGCCCGGCCTGTCCGTCGGCCCCGTCGCCGAAGAGGCGGCTCCACACGTGCTCGCCGCTGCTGCAGGTGCCCTGTCCGTTGCAGACGCCACCGGCGCAGTTGCCGTCGGGGTCGAGACCGGCGGGGACGGGCTCGCACGTCCCCGGCGTCGCGCCGTCGCAGCGCTCGCAGGTGCCGTCGCACGCGGCGTCGCAGCAGAGCGCGTCGGCGCAGCTCCCGCTCTGGCACTGGTTGCCGGTGACGCACGGCGTGCCGTTCGCCTGCACGCACTGCCCGAGCCCGTCGCACACGCCGGCGCCTGCCGCACAGCTCTGGTCCGCCACGGTCGCGTGGAGCGCGCACAGCCCCTCGATGCACACGGGGGTCACGCACTCGTTGACCGGCGCGGCACAGTCGGAAGGCACCTGGCACTGCCCCGCGCTGCCGCCCGTGCCGGCGAGCTCCGGCTTGCTGTCGAGCGCGTGGTCGACGAGCGCCGTGCACGCACCCGTCACGGCGACACCGAGCGGCACCAGGTACCGCACGCTCCGCCAGGTCGTGCGCAGGGAGACGTCGAGGGGACGGGGGCTCTTCAACCTACGACCTTCGCTTGCCACGCGCGGCCTCGGCCGCCTCAGAACCCGGGAGTCTTCGGGAGCGGCATCTCGCCCTTCGCGGCGCTCGCCCTGGGCCGGGGCCTGCCGCTCCAGCCCGGCGGGACTGGCGCCGCGCTCGCGGAGGCGCTCGCGCTCGGCTCCGCGGTCGGCTCGGCGTCCGAACCGGGCTCCGCGCTCGGGGCCGCCGTCGCCGCGGGGGCGGCCGTCGCGAGCGCGCCCGGGGCGGCCACCTCGGCCGTCGTCTCGCCCGTTGCGCCGCCGGTCGCCGTGCCCTTGGGCTCGGCGTTCCGCCACGGCGCGAGCACGAGGACGGTCATCGTCCCGGCGACGAGCAGCAGGACCGCGGAGGCGAGCACGGCGCGCACCCCGCGGCGGTCGC
>JADLAB010000034.1 GCA_020848455.1 Polyangiaceae bacterium | reverse complement strand
TCCGGGAGGATCTCGCCATGTCGCACGCCTTTGCCGACGTCAGCCGCTATTTCGGTCGTGCCGCCAGGGTGCTCGCGCTCGGCAGCGACGACCAGAAGCTGCTCGAGACGCCCGCGCGCGAGCTGCGCGTCGAGTGCAACGTCCGCATGGACGACGGCAGCGTCGCCACGTTCATCGGCTACCGCGTCCAGCACGACAACAGCCGCGGGCCCTACAAGGGCGGGCTGCGCTTCCACCCGAGCGTCGACATCGACGAGGTGCGCGCGCTCGCCTCGCTCATGACCTGGAAGACCGCGGTCGTGGGCGTGCCCTTCGGCGGCGCCAAGGGCGGCATCGCGGTCGATCCGGGCAAGCTCGGCATGCGCGAGCTCGAGCGGCTCACGCGGCGCTTCACCCAGGGCATCCAGGACCTCATCGGCGACGACAAGGACATCCCGGCGCCGGACGTGAACACGAACGCCCAGGTGATGGCCTGGCTCATGGACGAGTACGCGCGCTCGCACGGCTTTCACCCGGGCGTCGTCACGGGCAAGCCGGTCGAGCTCTTCGGCTCGCTCGGGCGCGACGAGGCGACGGGGCGCGGGGTCGTCATCGCGACCGAGGCGTACCTCCGTTCCGTCGGCCGGGGCCTCGCCGGCACGACCTTCGTCGTGCAGGGCTTCGGCAACGTCGGCAGCCACACCGCGCGCATCGTCCACGAGCTCGGAGGCAAGGTGGTCGGCATCGGCGACCACACGGGCGCCTTCCACGATCCGGCCGGCCTCGACGTGCCGGGCGCGCTCGCCCATGCGGCGCGGGAGCGCTCGCTCGCCGGCTGGGGCGGGCCGTCCATCCCACCGAAGGAGCTGCTGCTGCAGCCCTGCGACGTGCTCGTCCCGGCCGCGCTCGGCGGGGTCATCGACGCCGACGTCGCCAAGGAGCTCCGCGCCGGGCTCGTCGTCGAGGGGGCGAACGCACCGACGACGCCCGAGGGCGACGAGGTGCTCGGGGCGCGCGGGATCGCGGTTCTGCCCGACATCTACGCCAACGCGGGCGGCGTCACGGTGAGCTACTTCGAGTGGGTGCAGAACATCCAGCACTTCTACTGGGAGGCCGAGCGCGTGCGCGCCGAGCTCGACAAGACCATGCGCCAGGCCTTCGCCGGCCTCGTGGCGACGCGCCAGGCGCACCGCGTCGACTGGCGCACGGCCGCCTTCGTGCAGGCCATCGCCCGCGTCCACCGCGCGAGCGAGCTCCGCGGGTACTGATTCCGCCGGGGCAGGCCGGACAGCCGCACGTCAGTGCGGAATGGGCTGCACCACGGCGTCCGTGAGCTGTGCGGCGTTGCCGCCGGCCGGGTAGGCGTACGACGAGTAGCTGTCGAGGCCCCACACGACCACGCCGAACGGCGCGTCGCTCTCGGCCGTGTGCCGGCCATTGGTGCAGCTGCCCACGGGGACGTTCGCGCGCACGAGATCGACGCTGGTCACCTGGTAGAGCCCGCTCGCGCCGACGGGCTGCCAGCCGCCCACCGTTCCGATGCAGTCGAGGGTCACGTCGGCGAAGCCGCTCGCGCCCCGCGCGCGCGTGACGACCAGGTTCGTGGTGGGATAGCTCGGGTCGGTGAAGAACACGTAGTGCTGGAGAAACTGCGCCGGGGGCAGCATCACCACGAACTCCTCGTCGCCGAGCATCTGGTCCCAGCCGGGCGCGACGGCGCCGGGGCGCAGCTGGCCGACGCCGATGAAGTAGGCGCTGTCCATGATCTGGGCCATGAGGAAGGGGTGGTCGGCGTCCTGGCTCGTCACGAGGAACGGCTCCGCGCTCACGAAGTCGACGACCTCGCCCTCGCCCACGGCCGTGGGCGCTCCGGCCACGGGCGGATCGAACACGAGCGCCGTGCCGTCGAATGCTCCGACGAGGCGATAGTGAATGGTCTCGGGTGCGAGGTCGGCGCGGCGCGTCGCGTAGGGTGCGGCGAGGTAGGCGCTGCCGAGCGCCGACACCGGGGGCACCTGCTGGTGCGTGGATTCGCTGCCCGGCTCGGGCTGGGGCTGGAAGCGATAAAAGCGATTGCCCGCGAGGACGGCGGCCGGCTTGTCGGCGAGCACCACCGTGCCCGAGGCGTCATTGGAGCCGTTCGGCAGCTCCGTGCGAGGGCCGCTCGCCATAGGGCGACCGACGCCAGAGGAGCACGCGGCGGGTCGCGCTCCAGCGCGCCTCGATCGGCGCCTCGAAGCCGGGCGCGGGAGGCTCGACCGTGCAGCGAAGCAACGCGGCCTCGCAGGCACAGGTGCCCGCCACGTGGACGCGGTCGCGGTCGTCTTCGAAGCGGAAGCGGAGCCCGGACGGCGCGGCCTCGAAGGTGAGGTAGCGGTCGCAGGCGACGGGGCCAATCGGTCCGTAGCTGCAGCCGTCCGCGTCGCTCGCATCGAGCGCGTCGAGCCGCCGGCCGGCGAGGGTCTCGCAGGGCCGGCTCGCCGCGGACGTCGACGGCGTCGCGGTCTCGGTGGCCGCGTGCGCCCCGCTCGACACGGGGTCACGTTCGCTGCCGCCCTGGCGCTCCACGCAGCTCACGAGCGCCGCGAGCCCGACGAGGTACGCGGCGCGCCACGGGAGCCCGACCGCGCACATGCTCCACCGTTAGCACGAGCGCGCGACCGGCGTGCCGGCGCGATCGAAGCTCAGCGCCAGCACGCCTCGAGCTCGGCGAGCCGCGCGAGCAGCTGCGCGCCGGGGGCGAGCGCGAGCCAGCGCCGCACCGGGAGCACGACCGGCACGAAGCCGTCGGCGCGCGGCGGGTCGAGCGCGCCGTCGCCGAGGAGGATGATGTTCCCTGCGAGCGTCGTGCCGATCCGGGCGCGGCGTCCCGCCACCTCGACGAAGAGCGGCACCTCGCCGTTGCAGGTCGGTCGCTCGCTCGGCGTGGCCACCCAGGGCACCGCCATGCGGCCCCCTTCACCCCTGCCCGAGAGCCCGAAGCCCGTCTCGCCCTCCGACAGGGCGTTGCTCGGCGCCCAGCCGGCGACGAGCCAATCCATCGTGACGAACAAGATCTGCGTCGCGCCCGCGCGCTGCGCCACGATCTCGAAGGCCCCCTCGCCCGCGCGCGCCAGCGTCGGACCCCCGGGCCTGTCCGACAGCGGCGTCCGGTCCGCGAGGATCTTGTTCTCGATGGGGAGGGCGGGCGGGAACCCCGCGCGCACGTCGAACTCGCCCGGTCTCGGCGTGAGCGCGACGCACGGGAGCTCCTCGCGCACCACGGTGGGCTCGGCGAGCACGCCGCTCACGTCGACGGAGACGCGGACCGCGTCCTTCCGCCCGGCGCCCTCCCACACGAGCGCCGTCCCCGCTCGCGGGTAGACGAGGCGGCCGACGGCCCGCGGCCTCGCGAGGTAGACGTTCGCCCTGGGCGCCCACGCCGCGAGCCGGGCGCCGGGCCCGTCGACGTGCGCGAAGACGGTGTGGCCGGACTGCGACAGCTCGAGACGCAGCTGCGCGCCGAGCGCCTCGCCGAACGGCGCTCCGTCGGGCTCGAAGGCGAGCTCGACGTCCCAGTCGGCGCTCTCGACCGAGCACGCGGCCTCGGTGGAGGGCGCCCGGACCGGCAGCTCGCGCACGGGCGCGTGTGGCGGCGCAGGCACCGGCGTCGAGGCCGTCGTCGCGGGCGGCACCGCGCTCGCGACGGATGCGAGCGTCGACGGCGCACCCGCGATGGTCACGCTCCCGGGCACCGCGGGCGCGTGCGCGAGCGCCGTGGTCGGCCCCGGCGCCGGCGGGCACCCGTCGGTCCCGACCGTGCAGGGCGGCCGCGCGCAGCCCACCGAGAGCCCGACCGAGGCCGCGCCGATTGCAGCTGCGAAGTGCAGGTGTCGCATGCTCCCTCCTCGCCCCACGATAGCCGAGGTCACGCCTGGGCGGTGAGGCACCACCCGCTACCTCGGGCGCGCGAGCAGGCCCTCGTGCTCAGCGGCCTTGCGAATGGTGTCGAACTCGGTGGCCTGGTACTCCGCGAAGCCGCTGATGCCGAGCATCTCGCCGATGCGGCCGGCGTCGATGTCGCGCTGTGGCTCGAAGCCGAGCAGCGCGTCGCGCAGCCGCTTCACCTCCGCGGCGGGCAGGCCCGGCGCCGCGACCATGGCGTCCTGCGGCACGTGGCCCGTGATCGCCATCACGCGCAGCCTGCCGACGGCGATCCCGTCCTTGCTCGCCGTCAGGTAGGCGCCCGAGTACACCGCCGCGGCGTCGCACTTGCGCGCGCCGAGATCGCGCATGGCGGCCAGGTGGTCGCCGCTGACGACGGCCGCGACGTCCTTGTCGGGATCGAGGCCGGCCTGGCGCATCCAGATCCGGGGCAGGAGGTAGCCGGTGGTCGACGTGCGGTCGACGTAGCAGATCGAGCGGCCGCGCAGATCCGAGGCCGCCGCGAGCGACGCGTCGTCGCGGATCAAGAGGTAGCCGTCGCTGGCGCGCGAACCGTCGAACAGGCGCACCGCGAGCGGCTGCAGGCGCGGCTCGCGCGCCAGGGTGGCGACCAGCAACAGCGGCGGCAACAACCCGAAGTCCGCGCGGTCCGACGCGAGCAGCTCGCCCGTGTGCTCGTAGCTGTCCGCGATGGCGAGCTCGATCGGCCGATCGAGCGTCCGACCGAGCCAGCCGAGGAAGGGCCCGAGCTCGCTCTCGATCACCTCGGCCTTGACGGTGGGCGCGACCACGAAGCGGAGCGGCGGGCCGGCGGGGGGCAGCTGGGACGAAGCGGCCGCCGGGGCTCCGTGCCGCGCGGCCGGCTCGTCGCGCCGCGTCCCCGTCACGCTCACGATCGCGATGACGAGGCCGGCCACCGCGACGGCGAGCACGGCCGCGAGCCACAAGCGGCGCCGCGTGGGGCGCGGGGCCTCGGGCGACCTCTCGGTCACGGGAGTCTCGACCCGGGTCGCGGCCGAGCGAGGGGATGCGCGCGGCGTGGCGTCCGCGCCGGATGCCCACGGCGTCACCGTCGCCGTCGCGCGCGGCTCGTCGTCCTCGACCGGCGTCTCGGCGCGCGCGCCCCGCGCGCGCGGTTGAACGACGGTCGCGATGTCGTCGGAGCCGACGGTGGACGTGCTCTCGGCCGGCCGGCCCTCCGAGGTCTCGGAGGGCACGAGCACCTCGCGCAGGGCCAGCGGGTCCGGCTGCGCGCCCGACCTCGCGGCGTCCCGGAGCGCGCGCTCGCGCTCGTCGAGCCGCGCGCCGAGCAGCTCGGTGAGGCTGGCGGCGAGCGCGTCGCGTGACGGGCGAACCCCGCACGCGTCGGCCGCCGCCTCGAGCGCGCGGCGCAAGGCGTCGGCCGTCTGCCAGCGGGCCTCCGTCTCGAGCGCGAGCGCCCGGGCGAGCACGGGGTCGAACACGGCCGGCAGATCGCTCCGCACCGCGGTCGCCGGTCGGACGTCGCCGCTCACGATCGCGTTCATGGTCGCGAAGTCGGAGTTGCGCTTGAACAGGCGCTCGCCCGTGAGCAGCTCCCAGCCCACGATCCCGAGGGCGAACACGTCGCTGCGGCGATCGACGCGCGCGGCGCTGCACTGCTCGGGCGACATGTAGCCGTGCTTGCCCTTCAGCGTGCCCGTGCGAGTGGCCTCGGAGGCCGCGGTCGCCTTGGCGATGCCGAAGTCGAGCAGCTTCACGTCGCCGCTCGGCGCGATCATGAGGTTGTGGGGCGAGATGTCCCGGTGCACCAGCCCGAGCGGCTGGCCCGTCGGGTCACAGAGCTCGTGCGCGGCGTGCGCGCCGCGGCAGGCCTGCTCGAGGATGCTGAGCGCCGCGGGCAGTGGCAGCTTGGCGTGCGCCGCGGCCGCCGCGAGCACGAGCTCGCGCACCGAGCAGCCCGCGACGTACTCCATCACGAGGAAGTAACCCTCGTCGTCCTGTCCGAGGTCGTGGATCTGCACCACGTTGGGGTGCGCGAGGCGCGCCACGAAGCGCGCCTCGGACAGGAACATGGCGACGATCTCGGGCTCGCGTGCCAGGTGCGGCAGGAGGCGCTTGACCACCACGAAGCGCTCGAGGCCGGCCGCACCGAGCTCGCGCGCCAGCCAGATGTCGGCCATGCCCCCGGTGGCGAGCCGCGTGAGCGGCTCGATCCGCGAGGCGCGACCTTGCCTGGATGGCTTCGCGCTCGTCATCGGCGCCCGATGGTAGCACCGGCCGCCGGCTCACACCGGGCTTGCGACCGGCAGCGGGTCGGGCCGCCCGGGCCGCAGGCTCGCGCGCAGATCGGCGACGAGCTCGTCGCGCCGGCGCCGGTGCGCGGGGTCGTTCCACAGGTTGCGCCAGGCGTGCGGGTCGTGGCGGAGGTCGTAGAGCTCGCCCTCGGTGCCGTCGTAGCGGGGAATGTCGCCCTTCGGCCACACGGCCTCGAGCACGGGGAAGTGCCCGCCCTCGTCGCGCGTGCTCGGCAGGTAGATCGTCACGAGCCAGTCGTCGCGGTACAGGGTCCGCAGGTGCATCCCGACGTCGCGGAACTGACTGTCCCACTCGGTGATGACGCGCTCGCGACCCGAGCCGGGTGCGACGGGCAGGGGCGCGCCCTCCATGAAGTCCGGCACGGGCAGGCCCGCCACGGTGCAGAAGGTGGGCGCGAGATCGACGAGCCCGACCGGCTCCTTGACGACCGCGGGCGCGAGGCCGGCCGCGGGTGCGGGGCGCCACAGGAGCGGCACGCGCATGAGGCCGTCCACGTGGTACGGCCCCTTGTAGAGCAGCCCGAGGTCGCCCTGTAGATCGCCGTGGTCGGTCGTGAAGAAGACGTCCGTGTGGCGGTCGAGCCCGAGCTCGACGAGGCGCGCGAGCACGCGCCCGGTCGCCTCGTCGATGAGCTCGTTCTCGATGTGGATCATCGCCGTGATCTCGCGGAGCTGATCGTCGCCGAGGCTCGCCGGCCGGAACGTCGCGGGGCCGCCCTCCGGGTTGCGGTAGCGGCCCTGGTACCAGGCGAGCCAGTGCGCGGGCTTGTCGGCGAGGACGCGCTCGACGGCTGCGCGCGAGCGCGGCCGGCCCGGCGGCAGCTCGAGGTCGCGCCACGGCACGCGCCCGAGCTCCGAGGCGGGCGGGTCCCACGGGTGGTGCGGGTCCGGGAAGCTCATCCACACGAACCAGGGCTCGTCGTCCTCGCGCGCGTCGAGCCACGCCATCGTGCGGTCGACGACCCAGTCGGTGTGGTAGCGCGCGCGCGGGATCGGGTTGTGCGCGACCTCGGGGGCGCCCGTGTCGCCGCCGCCCGTGGCGGTGAGCACGACGGCGAAACCGCGCCGATCCTCCGGATGGTGCTCGGCGAGCCAGCGGCCGTAATGGGTCGCGCCCACCGGCCCGTGCACGGCGAGCTCGAGGTGGTCGAAGTCGAGCCACGGCCCGAACGAGCGTTCGGCCGCGAGGCGGTTCTGGCGGAAGCGGAGCCCGAGATCGAGCACGGGCTGGAAGTGCGCCTTGCCGAGGAGCGCCGTGCGGTAGCCGGCGTGGCGCTTGAGGTAGCGCATGACGTTCGGCGCGTCCTCGGGCAAGGCGATGCCGTTCGCGACGACGCCGTGCGTGCGCGGGTACTGGCCCGTGATCATGGTGGCGCGGGACGGCATGCACACGACGTTCTGGGTGTGCGCGCGCTCGTAGCGGATGCCGTCGCGCGCGAGCCCGTCCGCCACCGGCGTGCGCGCCACGCGGCCCCCGTTGCAGCCGAGCGCCTCGTAGCGCTGCTGATCGGTCGTGATGAAGAGGATGTTGCGCGGCCTCACGGTCGCCCCGCCTCGACCTGCTCGAGGCGTCGCTCGAGACGGCGGAGCTTGCCGAGGAGCCGGTCGAGGTCGGCGCGCGTCCGGCGGAGCTCGTCCGCGGACGCCAGGCCGAGCAGATCGCCCAGGCGCCGCCCCAGCCCGACCTCGCGCTCGCGCAGGCGGATCATCGCGCCGAACAGGCGCGGCGCGAGCTTGCCGAGCACGGCGGGAACGCCGGTCTCGCGGATGGCTTCGATGCTCCAGGTGGCCATGATTCCCCTCGTGCGGGCGGCGCGTGAGCGCGCCTCCGAGAGGTACCAAGCCCCGGCCGGGCGCGCGAGGGTCACGTGCGGGGCGCGAGGCTCGCCCGGAGGCCGAGGCCGAGGACGAAGGCGGCGGCGACGACGCCCCAGAACACGAAGGGCGCGCCGCTCTGCCCGAAGCCGTGGTCGAGCTGCATGCCGAAGATGGTGGCGATGGCGGTCACCGGGAAGAACATCGCGGCCAGGAGGTTGAGCCGGTGGCTCGCCCGCGCGATGTCGGCGCCCTGGCGCGCCTGCTCCTCGGCGGCGTTGGCGAGCGCGAAGGCGAGGCCGTCCTCGGCGTGCTCGTGCACGAGCTCCGCTGCGCGCTGCACGTCGTCGGCCTTGTCGCGGAGCACGATGAGGTCGTGGTCCTTCGGGACGCCCTCGCGCGCGTCCTGCATCGCACGCCACAGGTGGCGCGCCGTGCGCACGAGGGGCGTCGCCGCCTGCAGCACCGCGAAGTACTCGGCGGCCGCGCGGGCCGTGGCGAGCCGCGCCTCGAGCCCGTCGACGGCGCGCGTGAAGGCGTCGAGGTGGGCGTACACGGCGCCGAGCCCCGCGGGCTTCACGGTCGCCTGCCAGCTGCCCTCGGGCGAGCGCCAGAAGAGCCGGTGCTTGCGCTCGGGCACGCCGGGCTCGGGCGGCTCGTGCAGGACGAGGAGCAGGTGGCCGTCGGCGACCATGGTCCGCTGACGCCCGCCCTGGCTGCCCAGGCGCTCGCGGAAGATCGGAGGTACGGCCCACGAATGCGGCAGGAGCTTCGCCATGGGGCGATCCCACTGTCGCCTGCGCGGGCCGTCAAGGTCGGTCGGGCGCGTGGGCGCGACGGGCCGTCGGGCAGTACGGGCGCCGGTCGCGGGCCGCCCAGGCGCCCGGAGGCGTCACGCGGTCGCGAGGAACGGGTGGCGGTCGCTCCGCACGGCGCGCCGCGGGCCGATGCGCGGCACGGCCCCGAGCGCCTCGAGCTCGGCGCGCGCGGCGCTCACGCAGGGCTCCGCGTGGGGCGTGTGGTGGCCGAGCACGTGCGCGTGCCGGTAGAGGCCCACGCGCAGCCGCGCCTCGACCAGGGCGTCGCGCTCGAGCACGGTCGCGATGGGGCCGGGGTTGCACACGACGCAAGGGCACGGCTCGGAAGGCAGGTGTGCCGCGAGGTCGCGCAGGACGTCACCGAGGCGCGCACCGGCGCCCGCCGTGCCGTACCAGGCGCAGAGCACCGGCCGGGCGAGGGCACTCAGCTCGATCTCGTAGCCCACGGGCTCGAAGCCCCCGGAGGCGTCGAGCTCCTCGGCCACGAAGACCTCGTAACGGACGCCGTAGGCGTGTGCAATCGCTCGGATCCTGCGCGCGTCCATCCCGTGCCCTCCTTCCCCTGGCCCGGGTCAACGCACGCCCCCGCGCGAACATTCCGCCCGGCCGACCACGAAGATGCGGTCGCGCGCGAAAAGCGCACCGTGCGCGCGAGCCGCGCTCCGGCTCCTGTCTCCGGCGAGCTAGAAGACGCGCAGGAAGGTGCGCGGGGCGTGCTTCCTGCGCAGGCAGCGCGTCGCGGCGTCGAGGTAGCACACCGTGAGCGCGCGGCGCGCGTGCCCGACGCGGCCGCGCCGGGTGCGGTGCCAGGCGTAGTTGTGGAGCAGGATCACCTCGCCGGCCTCGGCCGGGAGCGGCAGGGCGCGCGCCTCGGCGTCGGCCTCCTCGAGCAGGCGGGCCGGCACGACGCCGCCGAGCGGGGTCGCCAGGCCCAGCCTGTGCGAGCCCTCGAGGACCTCGAGGCACCCGCCGTCGACGGGGGCGTCGTCGAGGGCGGTCCAGGCCTGCAGGCCGGGGTCGCGGTCGAGGCCCCAGAAGCGCCCGCCGTCCTGGTGCCACGGGGTGTCGCTGCCGCCCGTCTCGGCGGCCTTGTTGAAGACGACCGCGCGGTAGAGCGTCACCGCGGGGCCGATGAGCCGGCGCGTCACCTCGCGGAAGAGCGGCGCCTGGATGAAGGCCAGGAACACGGGGTCGCGCTCGAGCTTCTCGAGCTTGCGGTAGGAAAGCGTCGGACCGACCCAGCCGTGCCCGTAGCCGAGATCCTCGTAGCGACCCGTGTCGGTGTCGCGCTGGAAGAAGAGGCCCTCGTAGCGCAGCTCTCCCCGCATCATGGCGTCCACGCGCGCGCGCATCTCGGCGAGCAGGGCGGGCGACACGCACTTGCCGAGGCGCGCGAAGCCGCGCTCGCGGTAGCTCGCGACGGCCTCGTCGAGCCGTGCCGCGGAGGGGAGCTCCGTCACCTCGTCGTCCGTCATGCGACCTGCCGTGCGGCGCGGCGCTCGTGCTCGAGGAGCGCGCCCGTCGCGGCGACCGCGCGCTCGTGCTCGAGCAGCCAGCGCTTCGCCGCCACCCCCCCGGCGTAGCCGACGAGCCGCCCGTCGTGACCGACGACGCGGTGACACGGGATCGCGATGGCGATCGGGTTGCGTGCGTTCGCGGCCCCGACGGCGCGTGCCGAGCCGGCGCGACCGAGCCGCCGCGCGAGCTCGCCGTACGAGATCGTCGCGCCGAACGGGATCGCGCCGAGCGCCCGCCACACCTCGAGCTGGAAGGGCGTGCCCGCCGGCGCGAGCGGCGCGAAGCGCGCGGGCTCGCCCGCGAAGTAGGCGTCGAGCAGGGCGCGCTCGTCTGCGAAGGCGGCGTCGTCGCGGCGCCACGAGCTCCGGGCCGCGGCCGCGGTCGGGGCCTCGCCCGGGAGGTGGAGGCCACAGAGGCCGAGCGCGCTCTTCGCGAGCGTGATGGGGCCGAGCGGGCTCGGCGTGGTCGTCGTCCAGATGGTCACGGTGTCTCCTCCTTGTCGGTGCGCCTGCGCTGCCTCGGCCGCAACGAGGTCGGTCCTTGGTCGCGCCAGAGATGCAGGGCCGCGTAGGCCCGCCACGGTCGCCAGCGCGCGCTCGCGGTGCGCACCCCCGCGGCGTCGGGCCCGAGCGCGCGCCGGAGCCCGAGGTCCGTCTCGGGGAACGCATCCGGCACGCCGAGCCTGAGCGCGAGGTACGCCGTCGTCCAGGGGCCGATGCCCGGGATGGCCGCGAGCGCGCGCGTCCACGCCTCGTGCGCGCTCGGGTCCTCGAGCGGCAGCTGCCCCGCGGCGCAGGCGCGCGCGACCGCCGCGAGCGTGCGCGCCCGCGAGGCGGGCAGCCCGAGCGCCGCGAGCTCCTCGACCGGCACGGCCGCGAGCGTCGCCGCCGAGGGGAAGGTGCGCGCGAGCTCGGATCGGCCCGTGTCGAGCGGCGCACCGAAGCGCGCGACGAGCCGGCCCGCGAGCGTGGTCGCGCCCGCCACGCTCACCTGCTGGCCGAGCACGGCGCGCAGCGCCATCTCGAACGGATCGAATGCCCCGGGCACGCGCAGGCCCGGCACGCGCCGCACGCCCGCGCGGAGCAAGGGGTCGCGCGCGAGGTGCGCGTCGACGGCCGAGGGATCGGCGTCGAGATCGAACATGCGCCGCACGCGTGCCACGACGGCCCTGAGCACGGGCGCGAGCTCCGCGCCGACGGTCACCTCGACGGCGTGGGCGGCGGGCACGTCGCGCACCTCGAGGGCGCCCCGGTGCCCCGCGAGCGCGACCGTGCGCAGGTAGCGCTCGGCGGTCACGAGCTCCACGCCCGCGAGCGCCCGCGGGCGCAAGAACGCGAGGAGCTCGCCCCACGCGAAGGGAGGCCGGTAGCCGAGCTTCACGGTGACGGCGTCGAGCCCGGCGCGCGGCGTGGCGCCCGGCCCGGTGTCGTGCGCCCGGCCCGCCCGGCCCGCGCGCTCGCGCCGCACCGAGCTCGGGCTCCGACCGAAGCGCGCGCGAAAGAGCGCGTTCAGGCGCCGCACGCTGCCGAAGCCGCTCGCGAAGGCCACCCCGGCGACGTCGAGCGCGCTGTCGCAGAGCAGCGCCTTCGCGAGCGCGAGGCGGCGCGACTGCGCGAGCGCGACGGGCGAGAGCCCGAGCTCGTCACCGAGCGCCCGTCGCAGATGGCGCGCCGTGACGCCGAGCTCCGCGGCGAGCGACGCCTCGTTGAGCGCGCCCGCATCGATGCGGGCGACGGCGCGCGCGACGAGCCGCGAGCGGGCGTCGACGGAGGCCGAGCCCGGCGCGAGCTCCGGCCGGCAGCGGAAGCAGGCGCGGTACCCGGCGTGCTCCGCCTCGGCCCCGAGCCGGAAGAAGCGGCAGCGCGCGCGGCCCGGCGTGCGCGCCCGGCACACGGGCCGGCAGTAGATGCCCGTCGTCGTGACGCCGACGAAGAAGACGCCGTCGAAACGGGCGTCGCGCGCGGCGAGCGCGCGGTAGCAGGCGTCGGCATCGAGACTCACGCGCCCGATCTAGGGCGCGCGCCGCCCGCTGTCTGGCCATTTTCGGACCCGGCCGCACCTTTCCCGCCCCCGCACTCTCACGCTCACTCTCACTCGCCCGCGCCCGCACGCGCCCCCGCACGCGCACTCGCACGCGCCCCCGCCCCCGCGCCCGCGCCCGCACCCGCACCCGCACCCGCACCCGCACCCGCACGCGCCCCCGCGCCCGCGCCCGCGCCCGCACCCGCGGCCCCGCGGGGGGGTCATCCCCGAAATTCTCCCAAAAAGCGGGAGCAAAACGCGGGATGGGTGGGTCATCCCCGAAATTCTCCCGGTTTTGGGGAGAAATTCCGGGATGACCCCCCGGCCCGCGGCGCGTTGGCCCAGGCGCCACGCTCTCGAGATCTGGCGGCCCCGCCGGCGGGCGCCGACGGCCGCCGGGCGTCAGCGCCGCAAGGCCGTAATCTACATGCGCCACATGCGCGGCACGCTCCGTGCTGCGCCGTCGGCATGGCCGCTCTCTGCTTCCACGCGGTCGCGCGCGTCTCGGGCGGGCCGCCGCTCGACGACGACGCGATCGCACCGCGCTTGTGGCGTGGGCTGCGCCTGGCGTTGCCGGCCGCGCTCGGCGCGGTGCTCATGCCGGACCATCTGCATGTCGTGTCGCTCGCGGCCGGATCCGACGCCGCCCGCCTGTCGCTCGTACGCGTGCTGAGCGGCCTGCGCCGGAGCAAGGGCCTCTGCGCAGAGGTGCGCTGGGAGACGGTGCCGCCCCCGGCGCAGGTGCCCGACGCCCACCACGCGCTGCGGCAGGTCCGCTACGTCGCGCTGAACCCGTGTCGCGCCGGGCTCGCTGCCGACCCGCTCGCGTGGCCGTGGTCGACCCATCGCGACGCCGTCGGCGCGATCGCCGACCCTTGGGTGACGCAGGAGCGGCTCGCGGCCGTGCTCGGCCGGCCCGTCGCAGGCCTCGCCGCCTGGTTCCACCGCTACGTGTCCGCGGATCCGTCCGTGCACGTCGCCGGCACGCACCCTCCGGTCGCCGCTGGGCCCAGGCTCCTCGCAGACGAGCCGCTCTCGGTGATCGCGACCGCCGCGGCCGCCGCTTCGCGGGCGTACGTCGCGGACATCCGTCACGCGTCGCAGACGCGCCGCCTCTTCGTTCACCTCGCCGTGCACGCCGGCTGGCGCGAACGGCGCTCGGTCGCGCGCGCCTGCGGCGTCAGCGTGAGCGCCGTCGGCAAGCTCCTGCGCCAGTCCGTCGCTGGCCTCGACGCGGCCGCCCTCTGCCTCGGCGACGCGCGCCTGCGCGTGCTCGCGCGCGCCGCTCCGCAGGACCCCTTCGGGGCTGCCCGGCCGCTCACCGCTCCGGGAACGGGATCGACGGCCACGGCAGCGACGTCGGCATGATCACCGAGTACGACGGCTCGGGCGCCGACGGCGGTCGCTGGCCCGAGGTCGTGGCGGGAGGCGGCGCCGAGTGCGGCGGCGCGGGCGTCGGAGCCGGCGCGGGCGTCGGAGCCGGCGCGGGACTCGGCCACGCCGCCGGCGCCGTCGTGCACGCCTCGCAGCGCGGGCACGCGGGACAGGTGGCGACGGGCGTGGGGGCCGGCGGTCCCCCCGGCTCGCACACGGGCGGCGCGGGCGAGCCGCAGGCCAGGAGACCGGCCGCGAGCGCGAGCGCCGCGAGGCGGCCGAGCTCCCGTGATCCTGCCAGGACGAGCGCGTCGCGGAGGCGCATGGGTCTCACGGACTCTCCTGCGGGGCCGGTCGCCCCGGGACCACCTGGGCCCGTGCCGGCGTCATCGCCCGAGCGTATCCGCAGGACGGAGCGAGCTCAACGGCCACGGGACGGACGCGGCCAGACTTGCCGGTGGCGCCGGCGTCGCGCCGCGCCGGCGCCGCGCGGCGTCGTGTATGCTCTCGTCCCCAGCGGAGATCCGGATGAGCGACACAGAGATCCTTGCAGCGACTGCCCTCGAGCAGGCGGAGTGGGTGCGGACGCGCCAGCTCTCGGCCGAGGAGCTGACCCGGCTCTACCTCCGCCGCATCGCCGCCCACGACGGGCGCTACGCGGCGTTCGTCGAGCTGCTCGCGCGCTCGGCCCTGTGCACGGCGCGGCGCATCGATCGGCGGCGCGGGCCTGCGGGCCCGTTCGCGGGCGTGCCCATCGGCATCAAGGACCTCAACCTGGTGCGCGGCTCGTTCACGCGCTTCGGCTCGCGCGCGCTCGCCTGGCTGTGGACGCCCTTCGACGACCGCGTGACGGCGCGCATTCGCGCGGGCGGGTTCGTCATCCTCGGCAAGCTCGCGACGAGCGAGCTCGGCGCCCTGCCCGTGACCGAGCCGCCGATCCACGCGCCGACCCGCAACCCCTGGGACACGGCGCGCACGCCCGGCGGCTCGAGCGGGGGCTCCGCGGCGGCCGTCGCCGCCGGCCTCCTGCCCATCGCGCAGGGCAGCGACGGCGCGGGCTCGATCCGCATCCCGTCCGCGTTCTGCCACCTCTTCGGCTTCAAGCCTTCGCGCGGTCTCGTGCCCGACGCCTACGGCCGCGACGAGCCGCGCAGCCTCTCGGTGAGCGGACCCATCGCGCACGGCGTCGACGACGCGGCGGCGCTGCTCGACGTGATGGCCGCGCCGCCGCGCCGGGGGGCGCCGGGCAGGCGACCCTTCGCCGCGCAGGCGCGCGAGCCGAAGAAGCGCCTGCGCGTCCGGGTCGTGCTCGAGTCGCCGCTCTGCCAGCCCGAGCCCGAGGTGCGCGCGGCCGTCCTTCGCACCGCCAAGGAGCTCGAGGCCCTCGGCCACGACGTCGAGGAGGGCTCGCCCCCGGTCGGCACGCTCGCCGAGTTCCTGCCGCTCTGGCAATGGCTCGTCGGCTCGGTCCCGGTCCCGAGCCGCCGCCTGCTCGGGCCGGTGCCGCGCTGGCTCTCGAGCGCGCGCCCGTCGCTCGAGCGCGCGGCGGTCGAGGCGCGCCACGACGAGCTCGATCGGCGCCTCCGCACCTGGTTCGGCGACGCCGATCTCTGGCTATCACCGACGGTGGGCGTCACGCCGCCCCTCATCGGTTCGCTCGAGCGCCCCGAGCCCGCCGATACCTTTGCCGCCGCCGCTGCCCTCGGTGCCTTCACGGCCCTCTTCAACGTCACGGGCCAGCCCGCCGCGACCGTTCCCGCCGGCCTCACGGCCGCGGGTCATCCCATTGGCGTGCAGCTCGCAGGCCGTCGCGATGCGGACGGCGAGGTGCTTGCCGTGGCGCGCCAGCTCGAGGCCGTGATGCCGTGGCGCGGGCGGCGCGCGCCGGGGTGGCCGGGTGGGGCCGCGGAAGAGCGCGCCTCGATCGAGGGCGCGCGCGGCATCGACCGGGAGGCGCGGCGTGGCTGAATGGGGAACGAGGTGGCGCGCTCTCCGGCCCATGAGGGCCCACCGCGTCTCCGCTCGCTGGGGGTCGCGCGTGGCCGCCCTCATCCTGGCGTACGGGAGCGCGTGCGGTTCGTCCATCGCTCGGAGCGAAGGACGCCGACGCGGGAACGACGAGCGCTGGCCCGCCACGAGGCCGTCGACCAGCCGTTGCCCGCGTGAATCGGTTGTCGTAGGCTCGGCGCGATCGAGGGCGGGCACGGTGGGCCTTGGGGAAGCTTGGGCCTGGACACCGCCTTCCCTGTCGACGCGTCGGACCGCAACCGCGCATCCGAACCACTTCTTCGAGGCTATCGAACATGACGAAGACGACGATGGCGCTGTTCACGGCCGGGACGCTGCTGCTCGCTTTCGCTGGTTGCGACCAGGGCGGAGGGGGCGGCACCGCAACCAATGAGGCCAAGACCGAGGCGAAGCCCGAAGGCAAGCCGGCTGGTGGGTCCGGTGAAGCGGTGAGCGCTCCCGAGTGCGACGAGGTCCTCGAGAAGGCAGCTCGGCCCGAGTGCAAGGACAAGCCGGGCATGTCGGCCATCACGGCGAACCGCGACAACTGGAAGAATGGCTTGGCCAACGCGACGACCAAGGACGCCACCATTCGGGCCTGCAAGGCGGCGATGGAGACGCTCAAGGCGGTCGGCTGCGGCGGTGGCGCGACGGGCGCCGACGCCCCGGCGAGCGCGAGCGCGAGCGCGAGTGCGAGTGCGAGTGCGAGCGCGGGCGCGACGGACTCGGTCGGCGCTCCCGAGTGCGACGAAGCCCTCGAGAAGGCAGCTTCGCCCGCGTGCAAGGACAAGCCGGGCATGTCGGCCATCACGGCGAACCGTGACAACTGGAAGAATGGTCTGTCGGTCCCGATGGCCAGGGACGGCGTCATTCAGGGCTGCAAGGGCGCCCTGGAGGCGCTCAAGGCGGTCGGCTGCGACGGGGGCGCGACGGGTACGGGTGGGTGGGACGGCAAGGCGCCGTACAAGTGCGGCGGCAACGACAACGCGGTCATCACCGGCGTCACCGCGAACATCGCGGCGGGCCCGGCGATCGAGGCCGCGGGCAACTGCAAGGTCACGTTCAAGGGCTGCACGATCACCACCGACAAGGGGATCGCCGCCTCCGGCAACGCGGCCGTCACCCTCGACGGCGGCGAGCTCAAGGCGAGCGACACCGCGATCGAGGCGAGCGGCAACGCGCACGTGACCGCCAACGGCGCGAAGGTGAGCGGCAAGGTGCACACGAGCGGCAACGCCAAGGTGACCGGCGTCTCGGCGACGAAGTAGCCGGGCGCACGCAGGTCCGGTCCCGCTGGGATCGGAATGGGCGGCTCTTGCAGCCTGGCGGCTCGGCGCGAGCCGGGCCGCCCGCGGCCTCAGCGCGCGAGCAGGCCCGGCAGGCGCTTCGTGATGAGCGCGTGGGCCTCGCTCATGATCCGGTCGATGAGCGCGCGGCAGGTCGGGATGTCGTGGATGAGGCCGGCCACCATGCCGCAGGACCACGCGCCCGCGCCGACCTCGCCGTCGACCATCACCTTCGGGTAGATGCCCGCCACCTCGGCCATGATGTCGCCGATGCTGAGCGCCGCGCCCTTCGCGCGCTCGGTCTCGAGCAGGCGGTCGACGGCCGAGTTCTTGAGCACGCGCTCGGTGTTGCGCAAGGGGCGCATGATGAGGCGCGTGTCGAGCTCGGAGGCGGCGACGATGGCCTGCTTCACGTTGTCGTGCACGGGTGCCTCGACGGTGGCGATGAAGCGCGTGCCCATGTTCATGCCCTCGGCGCCGAGCGCGAGCGCGGCGACGAGGCTGCGGCCGTCGGCCATGCCGCCGGAGGCGACGAACGGGATGCGCAGCTCCTCGGCCGCGCGCGGCAGGAGGATCATGTTCGGGATGTCGTCCTCGCCCGGGTGACCGCCGCACTCGAAGCCGTCCACGCTGACGGCGTCGCAGCCGATCTTCTCGGCCTTCAAGGCGTGGCGCACCGAGGTGCACTTGTGGATCACCTTGATGCCCGCGGCCCGGAGGGCCGGCATGTGCTCCTCGGGGTTGCGCCCCGCGGTCTCGACGATCTTCACGCCGCCCGCGATGATGGCGGCGATGTACTCGCCGTAGGGCGGCGCGATGAAGGCGGGCAGGAACGTCAGGTTCACGCCGAAGGGCTTGTCGGTCAGCTCGCGGCAGCGGGCGATCTCCTTGGCGAGCGCGTCGGGCGTGCCGAGGGTGAGGGCCGTGATGATGCCGAGCGCCCCGGCGTTCGACACGGCGGCCGCGAGCGGCGCGAGCCCCACGTAGTGCATGCCGCCCTGGACGATCGGGTGCTCGATGCCGAAGAGCTCGGTGATGCGCGTCTTCATGGCCGTTACGGGTACCGCCACGCCTGCGCCGAGGCAAGGGTGCTCGGGGCGGGTGCGGCGGCTGTGCTACGCTCCTTTCGTGCGTG
>JADLAB010000033.1 GCA_020848455.1 Polyangiaceae bacterium | reverse complement strand
GCCGGCGCGGCCTGTTCTACCGGCGCTACGCGCTCGCCGCCGCCCGCGAGGGGAAGCTGCGCGTCGCCTTCCTGCGCATCGACGAACGCGCGGCGGCCACGCAGCTGGCGGTCGAGTGGGACCACGGTTACTGGCTGCTCAAGATCGGCTATCGCGACGAGTTCGCGCGCTGCTCGCCGGGCAGCCTGCTCGTGGCCGAGACGATCCGCTACGCCGCGGAGCGCGGCCTGTCGCACTACGAGTTCCTCGGCAGCGTGGAGGCGTGGACCCGGACGTGGACCGACGCCGAGCGGGCCTGCGTGTCCGTGCGTGTCTACCCCTACGGCTGGGCGGGCATGGCTGCTCTGGCGCTCGACGCCGGCGAGCGAGCGGCCCACGACGTCGGCGAGCGAATGGGGGTGCGGTCGTGAGCGCCGCGGTCGAGAAGGTCCTGCGGCCGCTGTGGCAGCCGGTCGCCGCTCGGGCGGCGCGCGCCTACATCGCCGGGCCGGAGCTCTCCGACGGCGTGCGGGTGTGTCGCGAGCTGTGGCAGCGCGATCTCGCCAGCACGCTCGGGTTCTGGGACGGGGCCGGCGAGTCGCCGCGCCAGGTGATCGACGTCTACCTCGCGTCGCTCGAGGCCATGGCGTCGCTCGGCGTCGCCGCGGACCAGTCCTTCGACTGCTACCTGTCCGTCAAGCCCGACGCCTTCGGCTTCGACGCGGCGCTGCTCGGCGAGGTCGTCGAGCGCGCGCACGCCACCGGGCACCGCGTCCACTTCGACTCGCTCGGGCCGACGGGCGCCGAGCGCACCTTCGCGCTCATCGCCGGCGCGGCGGCACGCCACGACGACTTCGGCTGCACCCTGCCCG
This sequence comes from Polyangiaceae bacterium, assembly GCA_020848455.1. Taxonomy (GTDB): domain Bacteria; phylum Myxococcota_A; class Polyangia; order Polyangiales; family Polyangiaceae; genus JACRDA01. Next base: position 1,793 of record JADLAB010000033.1, on the reverse strand, counting down.
GTGTGTGGCGGCGCAGCGTCGCCGACGCGGACCGTGCGGTCGAGATGGGCCTCTCCGTGCGGGTGGTCAAGGGGCAGTGGCCCGACCTCGAGGGGCCGCCCATCGACCCCCGCGCGGGCTTTCTCGCCGTCGTCGACCGACTCGGCGGCCGAGCTCGCCACGTGGGGGTGGCGACCCACGATCTCGAGCTCGGTCGCGAGTCGCTGCGCCGCCTGCGGGAGCGCGGGACACCCTGCAGCCTCGAGCTGCTCACGGGCCTGCCGTCGCGCCAGGCCCTCGCCGAGGCCCGCAGCCAGGGCACGCCCGTGCGCTTCTACGTCGCCTACGGCAACGCCTGGCTGCCCTACGCGCTGTCGCAGGCGGCTCACAAGCCGCGCATCCTGTGGTGGATCGTGCGCGACACGCTGCTGCGCAAGTGAGAGAGCAGCGCGGCCAAGGCCGTCGGGCGCGTGGCTCGAGGCTCAGCCCGCCGCGCGCCGGGCGCGCACCCGCTCGAGCATGCGATAGAAGCTCGGTCGCGCCACCTTCGCGTGCTCGGCCGCGCGCGACACGACCCCGCCCGCGCGCTCGAGCACGGCGGGGAAGTAGCGCTCCTCGAAGCGCTCGAGGGCCGCGCGCCGCGCGTCGCCGTAGGGCAGGCTCGCGAAGGTCTCGTCCGCCCCGGCGTCGGGCGCGCCGTCGAAGAGGGTGGCCGCCGTCCGCGCGCCGAACAGGTTGTAGCGCTCGATGACGTTGCGCAGCTCGCGCACGTTGCCGGGCCACGAGTAGGAGCGCAGCATGGCCGCCAGATCCGGCGGGATCTCGACGCGCGGGTCGCGGGCCACGCGCCGCAGCATCATCGAGGCGATGGGCAGAACGTCCTCGGGTCGGTCGCGCAGCGGCGGGATCGTCGCGCGCACGACGGCCAGGCGATAGAAGAGATCCTGCCGGAACTCGCCGCGGCGCGCCGCCTCGGCCAGGCGGCGATTGGTGGCCGCCACGATCCGCACGTCGACGGGGCGGTCGCCCTTGCCGCCCACCGGATGCACCGCGTGCGTCTCGAGCACGCGCAGGAGCTTCGGCTGGAGATCGAGCGGCAGCTCGCCGATCTCGTCGAGGAACAGCGTGCCGCCGTCGGCCTGCTCGAACATCCCGACGCGCGCGTCGACCGCGCCGGTGAACGCGCCGCGCTCGTGGCCGAACAGCTCGGGCTCCACGAGGCCGGCCGGGATCGCGCCGCAGTCGACCGTCACGAAGGGCCCGGTGGCCCGCAGCGAGTGCTCGTGGACGGCGCGCGCCAGCACCTCCTTGCCGACGCCGCTCTCGCCCTCGAGCAGCACGGTGGCGTCGGAGGGCGCGGCGCGCTCGAGGATCGAGAACAGGTGCCGCATCGGCGCCGACACGCCGATGGCCGCGCCGAAGCTCTGGCTCGCGCTGAGCGGCAGGCCGAGCGACGCCGCCTCGATGTGCACGGCGATGCTGGTCGAGCCGAGCGAGAGCGTCGCGTCGGCCGTGAGCAGCGCCTCGCTGACGCGCACGCTGCCGAGCCAGGTGCCGTTCTTGCTCCCCTGGTCGCGGACGTGCAGGCCCGCGACCGAGAGCGACAGGTGCACGTGCTCCCGCGACACGGTGCCGTCGCCGAGCCGCAGGTCCGCGGTCTCGCCGCTGCCGATCACGAACAGCGGTCGATCGAGCCGGGCGCTGCGCCCGGCGTCGGGGCCGCTCACCACCTCGAGGCTGGCGGCACGGACGTCGAGCGTGGTCGGCTGACCGAGCGCTGCCTCCTGCGTGTGGGTGTCTTCACGAACGGGCAT
>JADLAB010000032.1 GCA_020848455.1 Polyangiaceae bacterium | reverse complement strand
TGACGGGGCGGGGCGTGCCGGTCGAGCCCGCCACCTTCGAGCTTCGCGTGCCCGTTCCCGGCGAGGACGCGATCGAGCCGGGCGGTGGTGCCAACGTCGTGCTCTCCTTCGACGACGGTCCCGGTCGCGGGCGACAGGCCGCGAAGCTGCTCGACGTGCTCGCGCGGGAGCGCGTGCGCGCGATCCTGTTTCCGACGAGCGACTGGACGCGTGCGCGCCCCGAGTGGCTCGCCCGCGCCCGGGGCGACGGGCACCTCGTCTGCAACCACACCGAGACGCACCGCGATCTGCGCCGCCTCGGCGACGCCGAGCTCCGGCGCGAGATCGCCGCCGGGCACGGTCACGACGGAGGCTGCGCGCTCCTGCGCCCGCCCATGCGCGGCTACGACGAGCGCGTGGCGCGCGTGGCCGCGGAGCTCGGCTACCGGCTCTTCCTGTGGCACGTCGATACGCGCGACTGGGAGGGCGCCACGGCCGACGAGATCGAGGGCCGGGTGCTGGCCGGCGTGCGCCCGGGCGCGGTCGTGCTCTTCCACATCCAGGCCGACGCGACCCTCGACGCGCTGCCGGGCATCGTCGCCCGCCTGCGCCGGGTGGGCTACGTGCCGAGCTACGATCCCGAGGACCTCGGTCCCGGCCTGTTCCTGCTGCGCGACGAGCCGACCGAGAGCGCCGCCGCCGCGTTCGCGCTCAGCTCGGGCCTGGCGCACGCGCCGGGGCCCGCCTGGTGGGCCGCCGGGCCGTGACCGCGCGCCGTCAGCGCGCCGGCCGGCGCACGGCGGCGCCCGCGGCACCGACCTTGGCGCGCGCGGCGACCTTCGCCTGCTGCGTCAGCACCCAGGCCGCGAGCACGCCTCCGGCGAACCCGAACAGGTGACCCTCCCACGAGATCCCGGGCTGGCCGGGCAGCACGCCGAAGATCGCGCCGCCGTAGAGCAGCCCCACGACGAGGCTTCCCACGATGGGCCAGAAGCTGCGCTCGAAGATGCCCCGCGAGAGCATGTACCCGAGATAGCCGAAGACGAGCACGCTCGCGCCGAGGTGCACGCTGTGCGACGCGCCCACGAGCCACACCCCGACCCCGCCGACGAGCGCCGCGGCGAGCGACACGTACAACAGATCGCGCTTGCGGCGCAGCATGATGAAGATGCCGAGCACGACGAGCGGCACCGTGTTGGCCACGAGGTGCGCGAAGCCCACGTGCAGGAACGGCGCGAACACGATGCCGTAGAGGCCGCGCAGGCTGCGCGGGTGCACGCCGAGCGCGTCCATGCCCTCGCCGAAGGCCACCTGGTCGACGATCTCGAGGACCCACATGAGCCCGACGAGCGAGCCCAGGATCATCGCCTGGGCCTTCACCTCGCGGGCGATCGGGGGCAGGGTGCGTGGTTTCGCGGGGACGACGGGCGCGCGCTCGGCCATGTCGGACACCATGCGTCCTCCCGAGGCGCGTGCCAAGGGCGAGAGCTTGCCTGCCGACGAAAGCCACCGCCCGGCCCCCGCGCCGGCGCGGGCCGCCCACGAGCCGCGGTCACGGCACGAGCACGACCGACCCCACCGTCTCGCGACGCTCGAGCGCCCGGTGCGCCTCGGCCGCCTCGGCGAGCGGCACGCGCAGGGAGATCTCGATGCCGAGGCCGGCACCGACCCGCTCGAAGAGGGCGGTGGCGCTCGCCAGGAGCTCGCCCCGCGTCGCCGTGTAGTCGAACAGCGTCGGGCGCGTCAGGTAGAGCGAGCCGCGCCGCGACAGCTCGAGCACGTCGAAGGGCTCCGGCTTGCCCGAGGCGTTGCCGAAGCCGACCAGCATCCCGCGACGCGCGAGGCTGTCGAGCGAGCCCCGGAAGGTGGTGCGCCCGACCGCGTCGTACACGACCGGCACGCCCCGACCGAGCGTGAGCTCGCGCACGCGCGCCGCGAAGTCCTCGCGCGTGTACACGATCGCGTGGTCGCAGCCGTGGGCCAGGGCTACCTCCGCCTTGGCGTCGCTCCCCACGGTGCCGATCACCGTCGCGCCGAGCGCCTTCAGCCACTGGCAGGCGATGAGACCGACGCCGCCCGCGGCCGCGTGCCACAGGACGGTCATGCCTGGCTCCACGCGAAAGCAGCGCGTGACGAGGTACTCGACCGTCATTCCCTTCAGCAGCATCGCCGCCGCGAGCTCGTCGCCGATGCCGTCCGGCAGCGGTACGAGCTTGTCGGCGGCGACGACGCAGCGCTCCGCGTAGGCGCCCGGGGTGCCGCCGGCATAGGCCACGCGCGCGCCGACCTCGAGCCCGACCACCCCCGCGCCGACGGCCTCGACCACGCCGGCCGCCTCGACGCCGATCCCGTGGGGCAGGCCCGGCAGCGGGTAGAGCCCGCTGCGGTGGTAGGTGTCGATGTAGTTCACGCCGATCGCGGTGTGCCGCACGAGCGCCTGACCCGGTCCGGGCGCCGGCACGTCCACCTCCGCGAGACGCAACACCTCGGGGCCCCCGGTCTCGTCGATGCGGATGGCGCGCGACATGCGCCGGAGCATAGCGCCAGCCAGGGTCGGCGCGAGCTGGCCCCGGTGCGCCCACGCGTGCTAGACAGCCCGCCCGCGTCCGGCCTCGCTGGCCCGGCCGCGGCAGGGGAGAACGCCGTGGGGTACATCTTCGATCCGGAAGAGCTGCAGTCCATCGCCCGGTCCGTCGTGGGCCAGCCCATCGACGCCCAGATCGACGCCATCCGCGCCGAGCTCGGTCGCCGCCACGGCAAGCACGTGGCGCCGGCGCAGGAGTGGGTCTTCAACAACGCGGGCGGCGCCATGGGCGCCATGCTGGTCCTGCACGCCTCGATCACCGAGTACGTGATCATCTTCGGCACGCCGCTCGGCACGACCGGGCACTCCGGGCGCTTCGCCGCCGAGGACTACTTCATGATGCTGCAGGGCGAGCACTGGTGCTTCGCCGAGGGCGAGACCGCCCCGACGATCACGCGGCCGGGCGAGTGCACGGTGCTGCCGCGCGGCCGCGCCAAGGCCTACCGGCTGAAGGAGAACAGCTGGGCGCTCGAGTACGCCCGCGGCTTCATCCCCTTCATGCTGCCCTTCGGCTTCGCCGACACGTTCTCGAGCACGCTCGACTTCGACCCCCTGTGGCGCACCGTCAAGCTCTACGGCGCCGCGGTCACGAAGAACCTGCTCGCCGGCAAGCTCTGATTCCCGCGCGCGCGCCGGCGCGGGTCCGCAGGGTCCCGTGCCGGCGCCGTCCGGAGGGAGCGCTGCGCGCGCGCCGTTGCGCTACACTCGGCCGGTGACCGTGACGCGGCACGATCTCGCCGAGGAACGGAGCCTCGCCTTGCACCGCGCGGTGGCGGCCAAGCTCCGCGCCGGTGCGGAGGGCGCGCGGCTCTGGGCGCGTGCCCGCGAGCGCGTGGCGGGCTGGCGGGGCTCCCCCCTCGTCGCTGCGCCCTACGTCGAGGCATGGCAGGCCTGGCTCGCACGGGATCTCGAAGAGCTCTGCCTGCTGCTGGTCGCTCCCGGTGAGCACGCGCGCGCTTTGCGTCAGGTAAGCCCGTTCGCCGGCGCGCTCGATGCGCGCGAGCGGTGGCGTATCTGGCGCAGCGTCGGCGAAAGCGTGCAGTCCCGGGGCACCGCGCCATGACGCGGCGCCAGCTCGAGCACCTCATCGGCGCGGCGGCCACCATCGCCGACGACGACGAGATCGTGGTCATCGGCAGTCAGGCGGTGCTCGGTCAGTTCCCCGACGCGGCCCCCGAGCTCCTCGTGTCCGTCGAGGCGGACCTCTACCCGAAGAACCATCCAGAGCTCGCCGATCTCATCGACGGCAGCATCGGGGAGCTGTCGCCGTTTCACGACACCTTCGGGTACTACGCGCAGGGTGTGGGCGAGGAGACGGCCACCCTCCCCCGGGGCTGGAAGGAGCGGCTCGTCCCGGTGCGGAGCGCGCGCACCCGAGGGGCCACCGGTCTCTGCCTCGAGGTCCACGACCTCGTCGTCTCGAAGGCGGTGGCGGGCCGGGACAAGGACGCGCGCTTCATCGCCGCGGCCGTGCGACTCGGCATGGTGTCCGTACCGGTCGTGCGCGAGCGGCTCGCGGCGACCGACCTGTCCGATGCCGAGCGGGCGGTCGTCGAGGGGCGGCTCGCCGCGCTCGAGGGCGCGTGAGGCGCGCGGTAGCCTCGTAGCCGTGCAGCTCCCGCTCACGCTCCCGTCATCGGGCTCGCGAGCAGCGTCACGTCGTGTTCGGGCTCGGTTTCATGAGCCTGTCGAGCTCGGCGAGCGCTTCGTGGCTCACCGGGCGGAAGTCATCCGCGCCGATCACGGTGCGCAGCGGACCGCTGCCGACCGGGTCGTGCGCGAGGCGGCACAGGCCGGCGGCGAACGCGTAGCGCTCGCGCAGGGGGACGGCGGGATGCGCGACGATCATGTCGGCCGGGATCGGGCCGCCCACGCACAAGATGCGCGCTTCGGCGCCCGGGCTGTCGTCGACCCAGCCGGCGCTGCCGATGCGGCCGCTCGTGTCACCGCGCGCGAACTCCACGTAGGTGGCGCCGACGTCCGCGCGGCCCGCGAGCACGGCCTCGCCGACCGCCCCGTGCGAATCGAGGAAGACCTCGCTCGCGAACGCCCTGGCGAGATCGACGCCCTGGCGCGCGAGGGTCTTGCGGATGACGAGGTAGCCCGACGCGCTCGTGGGCGCGACCCACGCGGCGCGCACGCCGCGTAGCTGTTCGAGCCCGGTGAGCGGTGACGCCGGCGCCGTGAACAGCACGGTGTGGTACTCGGCGACGCCGCCGCGCACGCTCGACAGGAGCGGCACCACCGTCGCCAGCCCCTGGGCCATCAGCACCAGGGTGGGGCTCACCCAGCCGAAGTGAGCCGCGCCGCTCGCGAGCGCGTCCGCGAGCGCGGAGGGAGCCAGCGCCGACAGGGGCGTCACCACGCGACCCATGTCCTCGGAGAGGAGCGCGCAGAGCTCGACCATCGCGTCGCGCGCCCCCTTGATGTTGGTGCGCAGCGTGGCTGCAAACACGAGCTCGCCCCCGCCCATCGCATTCCATCATCGCAGCAACGACGCCGACCTGTCACCCGCGGATCACGCCCGCACGGGAGCCCGCGCCCCCAAGCCCGCACGGGAGCCCAAGCCCCCAAGCCGCACGGGAGCCCAAGCCCGCACGCGAGCCCCCGCTCCGAACTCAACCCATGAGCCCGAGGCGAGGGGGGCGCGGCGCGGCGCGGCGTGGGAGGGCCCCGATGTCGAGCGCGAGGACGCGGGCGCTGGAGTCGCCGCCCGCTCGACACCGGCCGCCCGCGCCGCAGTGCGAGATGGGGTTGGGGCCCACGCCGCGCCGCGCCGCGCCCCCCTCGCCTCGGGCGACCCCACCCACGGGGAGCTTGACGCGCGGGCCCGGCGTCTGGACTCTGGACGCGTGGATGCGGCAGCGGCCCTGCACGTGCTGCTCGAGCTCACGCGGCGGCTCACCGACGAGCGCTCGCTCCCGGCGGCGCTGCGCCTCGTGACCGACGCAGCCCTGCGCCTCTTGCCCGGCGACCATGCCTCGATCCGGGTGCTCGACCACACCTGCACCGAGCTCCTGTGCGGGGCGCGCTCGGGCACCGGTCGCGACAACAAGCCCCAGAGCTTCCGGCTCGGCGAGGGCGTGGCGGGCTGGGTCGTCGATCACCGCGAGCTCGTGCGCATCGACGAGGTGACGCGCGACCCGCGCTTCGTCGCGCTGCCGGCGCAGGGCTTTCACATCGCCTCGATGCTGGCGGTCCCGCTGTGGTCGGCCGGCGAGGTCATCGGTGTGCTCGCGGCGTCGCACCCCGACCCGCAGCGCTTCTCGGCCGACGACGAGGCGCTCGCCAGCCTGCTCGCCAACTGCGCCGTGCCCCCGATCGAGAAGGCGCGCCTCGCGCGTCTCGCCATCACCGACCCCCACACGATGGCCTTCAACCAGGCCTTCCTCATGCCCGGGCTGCAGGGCGAGATGGACCGCACCCGCGGCGCCGGCGACGACTCGCCGGGGCCCCTGTCGATGCTGCTCATGGACCTCGACCAGTTCAAGCGCGTGAACGACGGCTACGGCCACGCCGCCGGCGACGCCGTGCTGCGCGCGTTCGCGGACCGCGTGCGCCAGGCCACGCGCGAGCACGACAAGCTCGTGCGCCGCGGCGGCGACGAGTTCGTCCTCATCATGCCGGGGGCGCCGCCCGAGCGCGCCGCTGCGGTCGGTGAGCGCATTCGCGAGCGCATCGCGCGCGAGCCGTTCGACCTCGGTGGCGGAGTCTTCGCCCCCGTCACCGTGTCGGTGGGCGTCGCCACGTGGGATGGCCGCGAGAGCCCGGAGGACTTCGAGAAGCGGGCCGACGCGGCCATGTACGACGCGAAGCTGCACGGGCGCAACCAGGTGTCCGCGGCTCCCGCCGCCGAGGCCCCGGCAGCGTCGGCCCCCAAATGACCCCAGCCTCGCAGGCCGGCTGGCCCGCGAGGCTGCGCTACGTTACCGATTCGCGGCGCGTCGCGCCGCTCGGCTCACTTCGGCGCCGCGGTGCCGCTCGCCGCCGCCGAACCGGACGCTGCCGCGCTGCCGCTCGGCGCTGCCGAGGCGCTGCCGCTCGGCGCTGCCGAGGCCGTCTCCGTCGCCGTCGCACTCGCGCTCGGCGCCGCCGCCGAGCTCGTGGTCGGCTTGCTGCTCGTCGTAGCCTTCTTGGACCCCGTCGAGCTCGTCGAGCTCCCGCCGCCGCCCTCACCGCAGCCCGCGGCGAGGACACCGACGAGAACCAACGCAATCTTCACAGTCTTCATGTTCGCTTGTTGCTCCCTGTCGTCTGGTTTGCTGCCCGGCCTCGGGTCCGAGGGACCCGATCGCCCGAGCGGCGCCGGCGCTCGCAGGTCGCAGCGAGCCGCACCAAGTAAGAAACCCGACATCGCACCGAGCGCCGCACTCCAGGAGGCGCGCCGCGCCCGGCGCGTGTCATGCCGTCGCGCGCCCTCGGTTCGAGGGTGCGCGACTCATGCGGTCACTGGCAGGCAGCCTTGAGGCTGTCCGCAACGGCCTTGCAGGCCTGCTTCGCCGCGTCCGCCGCCATCGTGGCGCCCGGGCCGCTCGCGTTGGCCTTGTAGGCCTCTTCCGCTGCCGCAACGCCCTGCTCCCAGCCAGCCTTGCCAGCCTCGGCCGCGGGGCCCTTGCAGGCCTTGATCGCCGCGCGCGCGTCGTCGCACTCCTTCAGGGTGCCGCCGCCGCCGGCAGCCTTGTCGCCACCGCCCGATGCGGCCGCCTTGGCGGACCCGGAGCCCGTGGCGTCGCCGCCTTCCTTCTTGTCGCACGCCGTCATGCCGAAAGCCGCCGCCGCGAGCAGAGCCACCAGGATCTTGGTCTTCATCTTCACTCCTCTTCCGTTTCCGAGCATTGCCAGTCGCGGGATTCTCATGGCGCCTCGTAGTGGGCGCCGCCGCGTTTGACGAAGCGGAGCATGACACAAACGGCCCGGTCACAAGATCTTTTTTTGGTCACCGCCGGGGCATCGCGCAAATGCCTGGATTCTGACGATTTTCCGCCGCGGCCGAGCGTTTCGTGGCACAGTCGCCCCGGTACGTGGGGGTAATGGCCGGCGTTACAATTGTCACGAATTGTAAACGCCATGTGTGCTTGTCGCGCGCCGCCATTCCTTGTCACGTTTGTTGTCGGTTGTCTGCACATGCCCGAGGAGCACCCCGTTGAAGCCCACCCAAAGCCCGCACCTCGTTCCCTTCGATGGTTCCTTCAAGGTCGCGTCCGTGTCCACGACTCCACCCGCGGGCGACGGCAAGAGCTGGGGCAAGAAGAAGCTGAAGAAGCTGGTCGAGGAGCTCGCCGAGCTCCAGGCGGCGCTCTATGCGACGGACAGCTACTCGCTGCTGCTCGTGTTCCAGGCGCTCGACGCCGCGGGCAAGGACGGCGTGGTCCGCGCGGTGACCTCGGGCGTCAACCCGGCGGGCTTCCAGGTCTTCAGCTTCAAGAAGCCCTCGGCCGAGGAGCTGGACCACGACTTTCTGTGGCGCACCTCGCGCGCCCTGCCGGAGCGCGGTCGCATCGGCATCTTCAATCGCAGCTATTACGAGGACGTCCTCGTGGTGCGCGTACACCCGGAGTACCTCGCGGGCTCGCAGTTGCCGAAGCCCATCGATTTCAAGACCGTATGGACCGATCGCTACGAATCGATTCGCAACCACGAGAAGCACCTCGTACAGAATGGCACGGTCGTCCTCAAGTTCTGGCTCAACGTGTCGCGCGCCGAGCAGAAGCGGCGCTTCGTGTCACGCATCGACACGGCCGAGAAGAACTGGAAGTTCTCGGTGCGCGACGTCGAGGAGAGCTGGCTCTACCCGGAGTATCTGAAGGCCTACGAGGCCTCGCTCGCGGCGACCTCGACGAAATGGGCGCCGTGGTACGCCATTCCGGCCGACGACAAGGAGTACGCGCGGTGGGCCGTGGCCGACGTCGTCGTGCGTACGCTCCGGGCGCTGCCGCTCGCGTTCCCCGAGCCCTCGGCCGACGACCGCAAGAAGATGAAGGAGCTGCGCAAGAAGCTCGCCAAGGACGACTGACCGAGCGCCCGGCGCGTCCGGGTTGCGGTGCGGGTCGCGAGGTGGCAAGCCTCCGGGATGAGGTGGCGCTCGTTCGTCTCGGTGCTCGCGGTCTGCGGCGTCGGCGCACTCGGCTGCGGCTCGCCCGACGACGACCCGGGCGGCGGCGGTCCCGTGCCCTACACCCCCACACCGCTGCCGCCGCTGTCCGCGGCGCCACTCGGCGACGAGCTCACCCTCGTCCCTGGCCACGCGGTGAGCGTCCCGCCCGAGAGTCGCAGGCCCTACGAGCCCGTCGCGCTCGCCGCGCTGCTCGCCGAGGGCTACGGCGACTTCGACCTCGGGCCCGGCGAGGCGCACGTCACGGTGGCGCCGCCGGGCACGACGCCCCCCGCCCCCGGCCCCAACGCGCGGCTGCTCGTGCGCTTCGCGCACCTCGCCGACTTCCAGCTCGCGGACGACGAGTCGCCCGCGCGGCTCGCGCTCTTCGACGCGCCCGAGATCACGAACGCCGCCTTCCGCCCGCAGGAGGGGCACGGCTGTCGCATCGTCAACGCCATGGTGCGCACCGTCAACGCGGTCCACGAGGCGGCGCCGCTCGACTTCGTGCTGCTCGGCGGCGACAACGCCGACAACGCCGAGGGCATCGAGCTCGACTGGGTCATGGCGATCCTCGGCGGCGACCCGCGCGTCGAGTGCGACACGGGCGCGGACGACGACCCGGTCGCCGGGGCGGACAACGACCCCAAGGACCCCTTCGTGGCCGACGGGCTCGCGGTGCCCTGGTACTGGGTGACCGGCAACCACGACGTGCTGAAGCAGGGCAACATCCCCGTGAGCGACCTCCTCAGCGCCGAGGCCACGGGCGACTCCTCCGCCGGCGGCACCCGCGACTGGTCCCGCCCGGGCGGTCCCCTCTTCAAGGGGCCGGTCGTGCCCGACGCGGCCCGCGCGCTGCTCGAGCGGCCCGCGCTCATGGCGCGCATCGCCGCGGACGGCGACGGTCACGGCATCGGCACCGCGCAGGTGGCGAGCGGCAAGGCCTACTACACCTTCGACGTGCCCGGCACGCCGCTCCGCTTCGTGGTGCTCGACACCGGTGCCGAGAGCGGTGGCTCGGAGGGCCTCGTCCGCCAGGGCGACGTCGACGCCTTCCTCGTACCGGCGCTCGACGCGGCGCAGGCGGAGGGTAAGTGGGTCGTGCTCGCCTCGCACCACGCGGTCGGCTCGCTGTCGAACGGCGTCGGCCTCGGCGGCAGCGAGCAGCCCGACGCCGTGCTCTCCGACGCCTACGCGAGCCTCGTGGGGGCCTACCCGAACGTGCTCTACAGCATGGTCGGGCACTCGCACGAGCACCGCGTGCGCGAGATCGCGCCCGCCGGCGGCCACGCCTGGTGGGAGGTGATGACGAGCGCCGTCGCGGACTACCCGCACCAGGCCCGCATCGTGGAGATCTGGGACCAGGACGACGGCTGGGTGATGCTCCGCGCCACGACGCTCGACTACGCGACCGAGGGCGATCCGGTCGCGGCCGAGGGGCGCCACCTCGGCCTCGTCGACTTCACCGCCGGGTGGTGCGACGACGGTCGCGGGCAGGCCGCGGACCGCAACGTCGAGCTCTGGATCCAGGCGCCCCCCTGACCGCGCGTGCCGGCGTGGAAACTTGGCCGGGGCGGGCGGGTCGTGGCACCGCCTGGCCATGGCCACGCCTCCGCGGGAGCTCGCGCTCGGTATCGACATCGGCTCGACCAAGGTGTGCGCCGCGCTCGCCGGTCTCGGCGCCCCGAGCCGGGGCGCGCCGCGCGTCGCGCTCCTCGGCGCCGTCACGGTGTCACGGGCGGCGCTCGAGGTCGGCACCGACGCCGCCCATGCCGTCGGTGCGATCCACGAGGCCGTCGGGGCGCTCGAGCGGACGACGGGCGTCCGTCCGGCCAGTGCGTGGCTCGCGCTCGGGACGAGCCTGCGCACCGAGGTGACGGCGCGTGGCGCGCGGGGCAGTGACGACGCCGGCCAGTGGCGCGACGTGCCCGCCGTCCCCGAGGCCGATCCGGCGCACCGCTGTCGGGTCGCGGCGCCCGGTTCCCGCATGGTCATGCACGCGTACGAGCGCTGGGCCGGCGGCGGCGCTCGGTCGCCCGTGCGGCGACCGCTCAGTGTCGAGACGGTGACCGTGAGCTGGCGCGAGCTGCGCGGCGCGGTCGGGGCGGTCGCGCGCGCCGGGCTCGCCCTCGAGGACGTGATGCTCGCGCCGAGCGCGCTCGCGGAGCTCGTGCTCGACGAGCGCGAGCGCCGGTGCGGCGTGGCGCTGCTCGACGTCGGTGGCTCCGTGAGCACCACCGCCGTCGTGGCGGGGTCGCTCCGCCATGCCGCGAGCACCCCGCTCGGCGGCGACTTCATCACGCGCGCGCTCGCCGCGGAGCTCGGCGTCACGCGCGGCGAGGCGGAGCGGCTCAAGCTGTGCGCCGCCGCGGTGCGCCCCGAAGAGCCGCTGCAGGCCTGGACCGATGCGGGCGAGCGGCGCCTCGTGTCCGGTCGCGAGCTCGTGGCGGCGCTCGGGCACGCGTGCGAGCGCTACTGCACGACGCTGCGGCGCGACATCGATCTACGCGCCGCCGCGAGCCTGGTGCTCACGGGCGGCGGTGCGACCGCCGTCGGGCTCGAGCGCGCGGCGTCGGCTACCTTCGGACTGCCGACGCGCCTGGCACAGCCGCCCGGCCCCAGCCTGCGCTGCGACGCCCGGCAGGCGGTGGCCGCGAGCCTCGCGCTCCTGGCCGTGCGGCGCACGGCCCTGCTCGCGGCCGAGAGCCCGTGGCACGCGGCCGCCTCGTGAAGGGGTCGCCCGGTGTCCGGGGCGCGCGTCGCGGCGCCGCATGGGCCCCAACCCCAACTCGCACTGCTTGCTAGGTGCCCGGCTCGGCCGTGCCGAGTGCGGCGAGCTCGCCGCGCGCGAGGGCATCCGCGACCGCGAGGAGGCGCGCGCGCGCGAGGCCGGCGCGGACGATGGTGTCCGGCGCGAGCGCGGCGAGGAGGGCGCGGGCGGCGCGCGCGTGGTGCTGCGCGGCCGGGAGCTTCCGTTCGCCGACCTTCACGCCCGCCGCGGCGAGCTTGACGAGCGCGTGCAGCAGTTGCTCGTCCGCCGCTGGCGCCGTCGTACCCGCCCCGCGCCGCGTCGCGCGCGCCGCGCGCCACAGCTCCTCCCAGGCCTCGTGCGCGGCGAAGAAGTGCCCGGCGTCGAAGAGCGCGAGCGCCTCCTCGTGGCGCGGGTGCGCGCCGAGCGGCGCAGGCGCAGGCGCAGGCGCGGGCGCGGGCGTGGCGCTCTCGCGTGGCATCGGCCGGCCCCGTGACGCTCCGGGCCGCTCAGTCGTAGCTCTTGCAGTCCCCGGCGCAGCCGTCGCCCGGGGCGGCATTGCCGTCGTCGCACACCTCGCCGCCGTCGAGGATGCCGTCGCCGCAGCGCGGGATCGTGCAGTCGGTGCGGCACGCCGAGGGGGTCTCGAACGCCGTGAGGGTGGCCCGCGCGCCGAGCTCGAGCGGCTCGGCGGGCGTGTCGACGTCGACGTAGCGCCAGCTCGTCACGCCCGCGGAGAAGCCCGGCACGAGATCGATCGACCACGAGGCCGGGTAGGGCAGGGCGCCGAGCACGCCGCCGTCGGTGTTGCCCTTGAAGTGCCACGCACCCTCGGCCGCGTCGGCGCCGAGCATGTGGAGCTCGTCGTCGTCATCGTCGCTCAGGGTCACCCCGACGCCCGCCGGCAGGTAGAGCAACTGCATCGACACGTCGCTCGGGGGCTGCGCCTGTCCGGTCGAGTCGACGTCGATACCGTGGTGGACGACGAGGCTGAGGACGCCGACGCCGCCGCCGAGCGGCCGCTCGCGATAGAGGTAGAAGCGGCTGGCGAGCAGCTCCTCGAAGCCGGTGTGGGCGCTCGCGGAATGGTAATCGTAGAACGCGTGCGCGGGCACGTCCCGAGTGACGGTCCCCACCGACCGCGCGTACGCCTGCTGGGTCAGGAGGAAGGCCGGCCGGTCCTGGTTCGCCGGCCCGAAGTCGCATTGCTCGACGCCGACGTGCGTGAAGCCGTCGCCGCACTGGGCCGGAAAGCAGTTGCCCGGGCAGTCGTCGCCGTCGTCGCCGTTGCCGTCGTCGCACACCTCGCCCGCGTCGACGATGCCGTTGCCACAGGTCGGCAGGCTGCAGTTGCCCTCGCAGCCGTCGCCGTCGCTGCGATTGCCATCGTCGCAGCCCTCCACGCCGCCGAAGAGGATCCCGTCGCCGCAGCGCGCGTAGCGGCACGCGCGGGTGCAGGCGTCCCCGCTGTCGAGGTCGCCGTCGTCGCACTCCTCGTTGCCGGTGATCACGTGATCGCCGCACACCGTGGGACGTGGGCCGAGCAAGAGGAGGTCCGCCCGGCTGCAGCTCTGCGCGCCGAGCCCGCCGAGGACCAGGGCGCCGACGGAGAGGATGCGCGCGTCGCGCAGCGCGTAGGCCATGCGCCATCTTGGGGGAGGTGCCCCACCGAGCGCAACCGTGGCGCGCGTCCGCGGCCCGATCAGCGCGTCGCCGCGGTCGTCGCGTCGGACGTGCCGGGGGCTGCCGCGCCGGGCTCGACCGGCAGCGCGCGCCGGTAGAGCACGAGCCCGAGCAGGCCGAGCGCTCCGCCCACCGCCACCGCGCAGAGCACGGCGATCACGGGCGAACGCCCGCCGCGCGCCGCCCGGTCCGGCGCGCGGCCGCCCGGACGCCGACCCGAGCGCTCCGCCGCGGTCGCGAGCTCCGCCGCCGCGGCCGCGGCGCGCGCCCGCGCGAGCGGGGCGAGCGCCTCTCCGAAGGCTGCCGCGAGCTCCGGCCCCGACGCGAAGCGCTGGGCCGGATCGCGGTGGAACGCCCGCAGGAAGAAGGCGTCGACCTCCGGCGGCAGCTCCGGCACGAGCGTGGACGGCGGCGCGTGGCGCGTCTGCAGGATCGCGGTGAACACCCTGGCGGGCGCGTCGCCGTCGAACGGGAGCTTGCCCGTGAGCGCCTGGTAGGCGATGACGGCGAGGCCCCACAGATCGAGCATCGGCGTGACCGGCCGAGCCGAGACCTGCTCCGGGCTCAGGTAGACGGGCGAGCCGATGAGCTTGCCGGGCAGCGTGAGATCCTCGCGTGCCGACGCGTCTCCGGCGCTCGCCCGGCGCGTCACCTTGGCGACGCCGAAGTCGAGCAGCTTCCACACGTGCGTGCCGCCCTCGTCGCTGCAGACCACGTTGCTCGGCTGGAGATCGCGGTGCACGATGCCCTCGGCGTGGATGTCGGCCAGGCCGCGACCGAGCTCCGTGACGAGCACGGCGACCGCCTCGGGCGCGAGCCGCCCCTCGCGCACGAGGCGCGCCGCGAGGCTCTCGCCGAGCAGGCGCTCCATGACGATGTAGGGGATGCCCGCGCGGCTCGAGCCGTGGCGCAGCACCCGCACCACGTGGCGGCTCGCCACCCGCGCCGTCGCCACCCCCTCGCGTGCGAAGCGCTCGAGGGCGACCGGATCGCCGACCAGCTGCTCCGGCGAGATGAGCTTGACGGCCACGACGTTGCCGTCCGTGACGTCGCTCGCGAGCCACACGCTCGCCGCGTCCCCGCGGTGGATCGGCTCCACGAGGCGGAGTCGCTCGTCGAGCATGCTGCCGGCGGAGAGCTCCATGTGCGTGCTTCGATGCGCACGGCCCCGCGGTGCGCACCGCCATCCTAGCGAAGACCGACGGCCGGCACCACGTGGCGGCCACGGGCACGCTACGAGAGCTCGCGCCGGAGCTCCTGCGCCGCCGCGCCGATGCGCGCGCGCGCCCGCTCGCGCAGCGCCGGCACGTCCGCCTCGGTCAGGCCGGCCGTCGGGAGCGACTCGAGCACGCGCACCTTGGCCCGGGCTCGGCCGAGGCCGAGCGCGCCCTTCTTCATGCAGTCGCGCGTGCCGGCGAGGGCCAGCATCAGCACGGGCACCTGCGCCGCGATCGCGAGCCGGAAGGCGCCGTCCTTGAACGGCAGGAGCGCGCCGTTGCGCGAGCGCGTGCCCTCGGGGAACATCATCACCGACAGGCCACCGCGCAGGGTCGCGAGGCACGCGTCGTACATCGCCCCGATGCTGCCGCGGTCGCCGCGGCGGAGCTCGATGTCGCCGCCGGCGTGCATCAGCAAGCCGAGCAGCGGCAGCTTGAAGACCTCTTCCTTCGCGACCCAGCGCATGTCCCAGGGCAAGAGCGTGAGCAGGAACGGATCGGCGTTCGACTCGTGGTTCGACACGACCACGTAGGCCGCGTGCCCGATGTCGGCGGGCGGCGTGCCCTCCCACGAGAAATCCCACACCGGGGTGAGGCGCGAGGCCGTGCGGCCGAAGCGGCGCATCCACCGGCCCGGGATGCGGCGCGTGAGGTCGCCCCGGTGGCGCACGCGCGACAGCGCCATCACGGGCAGGAACCCCACCGCGAGTCCGAGGAGCTCCGCGTAGGTGTAGAGCGCGAGCGGCAGGGACGCGGGTTTCGTGGCCATGGTCGCGCGCGAGCGTAGCCACGCGCCCGTGCGGTCCGGCGTCACGAGTTCGTCACGAGCCCCGCGCGGCGCGGACCGGGACCTCGGGCGCGGGGGTGACACCGGCCCCGCTCGTGCGATAAGACTCGGGGCTCCCATGCGTCATTTCCTGACTACCGAGGACTGGTCGCGGACCGAGCTCGAGGCCCTGCTCGACGACGCTCGTCGGCTCAAGCGCACGCCGCGCAGCCGCGATCTCGAGGGGCGCTCGATCGCGCTCGTGTTCTTCAACCCGTCGCTGCGCACGCGCACCTCGTTCGAGATCGGCGCCGCCGATCTCGGCGCCCACGCCGTCGTGCTCGAGCCCGGCCGCGGGGCCTGGCCCATTGCCTTCGAGCCGGGCGCGGTGATGGACGGCGACGAGGAGGAGCACGTGACGGAGGTGGCACGCGTGCTGTCGCGTTACGCGGACCTCATCGCCGTGCGCGCCTTCCCCAAGTTCCGCGACTGGAGCGTGGATCGCGAGGATCGGGTCATCAAGGCCTTCGCCGCGCACGCCACCGTGCCGGTCGTCAACATGGAGACCATCACCCACCCGTGCCAGGAGCTGGCGCTGATGCTCGCCATCCAGGAGCGGCTCGGCGCGCCCGACAAGAAGCGCTTCGTCCTCACCTGGACGTACCACCCGAAGCCGCTCAACACCGCCGTCGCGAACTCCGCGCTCCTCATCGCGACGAAGTTCGGCATGGACGTGACCCTGCTCTGCCCCACGCCCGAGTACCTGCTCGACGAGCGCTACCTCCAGGCCGGGCGCGCCGCGGCCGCGGCCTCGGGCGGCAGCTTGACCGTGAGCCACGACATCGAGGCGGCGTACCGCGGCGCCGACGTCGTGTACGCCAAGAGCTGGGGGGCGCTGCCCTACTTCGGTCACTGGGAAGAGGAGCTGCCCATCCGGCAGCAGTACCGCCACTTCATCGTCGACGAGGCCAAGATGGCGCTCACGCCGAACGCCCTCTTCAGCCACTGCCTGCCGGTGCGGCGCAACGTGAAGGTCACCGACGGCGTGCTCGACTCGCCCGCCTCCATGGCCATCGACGAGGCCGAGAATCGCCTCCACGTGCAGAAGGCGATCCTGCTGGCGCTGCTCGCGCCGCAGCCGTAGAGGAGCTCGCCCGACGCCCATGGCCCAGACGCGCGACACCATCGTCAAGCTGCTCTCCAACATCGCGAGCAAGAAGGAGCTCGAGCAGTACCTGCGGCGCTTCTCGAGCGGCGACTCGCAGAAGTTCGCGGTCATCAAGG
The DNA here is from genome assembly GCA_020848455.1 of Polyangiaceae bacterium. GTDB lineage: Bacteria > Myxococcota_A > Polyangia > Polyangiales > Polyangiaceae > JACRDA01. The sequence continues at coordinate 4,501 of JADLAB010000032.1, read as the reverse complement.
TCGGCGGCAGCATCATGCAGGGCAACCTCGAGGTGCTCGCCGCCGCCCTCGGCTTCCTGCAGGAGGTCGGCCTCTGCCCGATCGTCGTCCACGGCCAGCCGCCCGCCATCGAGGGGGCGCCGAGCCGCCCGGGCGTCGGCGGCGCCGCCGAGGATCAGCCCCTGTCGCCGGAAGGGCTCGACGAGCTGTGCCGCAGCGCCCAGCACGAGAACCTGCGCCTGGTCGAGGCGCTCGAGGCGCAGGGCTGCCGCGCCCGACCCGTGACGAGCGGCGTGTTTCGCGCCGCCCTCGCGCACGAGGGCCGGCTCGGCATGACCGGGACCGTCGTCGGCGTCGATCTGACCGCGGTCTCCGCCAGCATCCGCTCGGGGCAGCTGCCGATCGTGTCGAGCCTCGGCGCGACCGCGGGCGGCCAGATCCTCGGCCTGACGGCGGCCGACGCCACCCACGCGCTCGCCTGCGCGGTCGAGCCCTACAAGGTGGTGTTCCTGACCGCCCAGGGCGGCCTGCGCGACATCCGCGGCGAGGTGCTGAGCGCCGTCAACCTGGCCGAGGACTACGAGCCGCTCATGGTCGAGGGCACGCTCGAGCCGCAGAGCCGGGAGCGCCTCGGCCGCGTGCGCGAGCTCTGCCTCGCCTTGCCTCGCGGCTCCTCCGTGTCGGTCACGTCGCCCGAGCACCTGGCGCGCGAGCTCTTCACCTACGGCGGTGCCGGCACGCTCGTGCAGCGCGGCGAGAAGGTGGAGCTCTTCACGAGCTTCGACGCGCTCGACCGCGAGCGCCTCCGCGCCCTGCTCGAGACCTGCTTCGGCCGGCGCCTCACGCCCGACTACTTCCAGAAGAAGAGCTGCTTTCGCGTCTACGTGACCGAGGCCTACCGCGCGACCGCGATCCTCACGCGCGAGGCCGGCCTGCCCTACCTCGACAAGTTCGCCGTCACGACCCGCGCGCAGGGCGAGGGCTTCGGCAGCTCGCTCTGGGCGCGCATGCGCCGCGAGAACGAGTGCCTCTTCTGGCGCTCGCAGGTGCGCAACCCCATCAACCCCTGGTACTTCCAGAACTCCGACGGCAGCTTCCGCACCGACCGCTGGGTCGTGTTCTGGTACGGGATGCGCTCCTTCGACGACATCAAGCTCTGCATCGACACGGCGCTCGGCTTGCCGCCGTCGCTGAAGGAGCACGGCAGCGACGATCCGGAGGCGACCGACGGGGCGACCGTGCCCCCGCCCGCCGTGGCCGAGACCGCGCGGCGCGCCGCCGAGGGGGGCCCGCCCGCGCCGCTACCGGAGGGCGCGTGACGGAGCTCACGGTCGGCGTCGTCGGCGCACGCGGCTACGTCGGCCTCGAGCTCCTGCGCCTGCTCGGCGGCCACCCCGAGCTCGCGGTCGCCGTCGCCCTGTCGCGTTCGGCCGCGGGCGCGTCGGTCGGCGCGCACGTCGCCGCAGCCTACCGCGCGCCGCCCTTCTCGGGCACGGGCGCGCTGCCCGACTTCGATCCGGCGCTCCGCTTCGAGGATCTCGCACCCGCCGAGGCCGCAGCGCGCGAGGTCGACGCCTGGGTGCTCGCCCTGCCGAACGACCACGCGCCCGCGTGGGTCGCGGCGCTCACCGCCCTGCGACCCGACGTGCCGATCCTCGATCTGTCGAGCGACCACCGCGGCGACGACGGCTGGCTCTACGGCTCGCCCGAGCGGCTGCGCGCGCGTCTCGCCGGGGCGCGCCGCGTCGCCAACCCGGGCTGCTACGCGACCGCCGCGTTCCTCGCCTTGGCGCCGCTCGTCGGAAGGCTCGCGGGGCCGCCGAGCGCCTTCGGCGTCTCGGGCTACAGCGGCGCCGGCACGACGCCCTCGGCGCGCAACGACCCCGCGCGCCTGCGCGACAACCTCGTGCCCTACGCCCTCGTCGACCACGCGCACGAGCGCGAGCTCTGCCGGCACCTCGGTCACGAGGTGCGCTTCGTGCCGCACGTGGCGCCGTTCTTCCGCGGCATCGTCGTCACGGTCTCGCTCGAGCTCCGCGAGCCCACCTCCGCGGCGGAGCTCGAGGCCCTGTACCGCGAGGCCTATCGGGGCGAGCCGCTCGTCACGGTCACGCGCGACGTGCCCGAGCCGCGCGCGGCGGTCGAGCGCCACCACGTCACGCTCGGCGGCTTTGCGGTCTCCGGACGACACGCGGTCGTCGTCGCCACGCTCGACAACCTGCTGAAGGGCGCCGCGACCCAGGCCGTCCAGAACCTGAACCTGATGCTCGGCAAGCCCGAGCTCGCCGGGATCGCGGTCCCGTGAGGCGCACGAGGCCCGTGCAGCCCGCGACGGCCGTGAGGCGCGCGAGGCCCGTGCGGCGCGCCGCCTGCGCTGCGCTCGTCCTCGGCGCGGGCTGTGGCCCCGCCGACGAGACCGCGCCCGAGCCGGCCCCCTGTGGCGAGGTGCGGCCGCTCGATCTCGCCCCGCCCCCGCCGATCCACACCCCGCGCTGGGCCTTCGAGCCCTGGATCTCGAAGGACATTTCCACGGCCGACGACACCCGCGCCTTCGTCGCCGGCTTCGCCGAGCGCGACATTCCGGTCGGCGTGGTCGTGCTCGATAGCCCCTGGGAGACCCAGTACAACACCTTCGTCCCGAGCCCCACGCGCTACCCCGACTTCGCGGGCCTCGTGGCCGAGCTCGGCGCGGCGAACATCCGCGTCGTCCTCTGGACGACGCAGATGATCAACACCTCGTCCTTCGACCTCGAGCCGGGCGGCGACGCCTACCAGGGGCCGGCCCCGAACTACGCCCCGGCAGCCGCCTGCGGGTTCTTCGTCGACGACGCCCAGCCCTATGGCTGGTGGAAGGGGGTCGGCGGGGCGCTCGACTTCTTCGACCCGCTCGCCACCGCGTTCTGGCACCGGCTGCAAGATCCGCTCTTCGAAATGGGCGTCTCCGGCTTCAAGCTCGATTTCGGCGATTCGTACGTGCGGAGCGACCCGGTCGCGACCGAGGCCGGCCCGGTCGCGCACCAGGCCTACTCCGAGGCCTACTATCGCGATTTCTTCGCCTATGGCGCCGCCGCACGGGGCAGCGACGACTTCGTGACGATGGTGCGGCCGTACGACAAGTCCTACGAGTTCGCGGGCCGCTTCTTCGCGCGGCCCGAGCACGCGCCCGTCGGCTGGGTGGGGGACAACCGCCGCGACTGGGTCGGGCTCGCCGACGCGCTCGATCACGTCTTTCGCTCGGCCGCCGCCGGCTACGCCGTCGTCGGCTCGGACATCGGCGGCTACCTCGACCGCGACGATCAGGATCTGTCGATCGAGATCCCCTTCGACACGCTCGTCTTCGCGCGCTGGACGGCGCTCGGCGCGCTCATGCCGTTCATGCAGCTCCACGGTCGCGCCAACATCACCCCCTGGACCGTGCCCGACCACGCGGCCGAGACCGTGGCGCTCTACCGCTACTGGGCGACCCTGCACCACGAGCTCGTGCCCTTCGTCTACAGCCTGGCCGAGGAGGCCCACGCGGGTGGCCCCGGCATCCTGCGCCCCGTCGGCGACGCCGCGAGCGCCGTCGGCGACTACCGCTATCACCTCGGCGACGCCTTCCTCGTGGCCCCGCTCCTCGACGCGACCGGCACCCGCGACGTCGCCCTGCCCGCGGGCGGCTCCTACTACGACTTCTGGGACCCGGCCGGCGCACCGCTGCCGGGCGGCCAGACCCTCCCGGCCTACGACGCCACGGCGCGCGAGCGCATCCCGCTCTTCGTGCGCGAGGGCGCGATCGTGCCCGCCGACGTCGCGAGCCCGCTCACCGGGCTCGGCGACGCGGCCTCGGCGGGGCACCTGACCCTGCTCGTGTGGCCGTCGGCGAGCGCCTCCTCCTTCGCGCTCCACGACCCCGATGGCGGTGTCACCCACGTGACCGCGCAAGCGACGGCGACGGGCGCCGAGCTCGGTCTCTCGCGCTCCCTGCTGCCGCTCGTCGTGCGGCTGCGCGCCGACGTCGCCCCGAGCGCCGTGACCGTCGGGGCCGCGCCCCTGCCCGTGCACGCCTCCCGGAGCGCCTTCGACGCGGCGCCCTCGGGCCATTACGTCGACGCCGCGGCGCACTTTCTGTGGGTCAAGACGTCGGCGAGTGCCGGGCCGCTCGCGCTCGCCGTCGAGTGAGCCTGGGCGTCGTTCTCGGCTCGGCCTGAGCACCAGCACGAGAAGGCGCGCGCACCGCGTCGCCGGCGGGCCATCCCCGCAGCTGGCCGCACCTGGCCGCACCTGGCCCTCCGCGGCGCTTGCCTCACAGACAATCGCGCGGAAGGTCGAGGCGCAGCATCGACGGCTTCGACGCCGTCATCCTCGATGACATCGGCTACGTCCAACAGAGCCGCGACGAGATGGAGGTGCTCTTGTATCCGCTGCACGGACCGCGTCTGCCGCCGGTCGCCTGAAGGCAGCACACTGGGTGCGTGACTGCGAGGACCCAGCCCGAGACTTCAGGCCACGCCGTTCGGCAGAGCCTGCTCTTCCGGCGCGG
>JADLAB010000031.1 GCA_020848455.1 Polyangiaceae bacterium | reverse complement strand
GACGACGAGCTGCCGCACGTCACCGTGCAGCTGCCGATCTTCAACGAGTCGACGGTCGCCGCGCGCCTCGTGCGCAGGGTGGCCGCGCTCGACTACCCGCGCGACCGGCTCGAGATCCAGGTGCTCGACGACTCGACGGACGACACGGCCGCCATCACGTGCGCCGAGGTCGACGCCCTGCGCGCGTCCGGGGTGCGCGCCACGTGGCTGCACCGAACCGACCGGCGGGGCTACAAGGCCGGCGCGCTCGCGGCGGGCCTCGAGCGCGCCACGGGCGAGCTCGTCGCGATCTTCGACGCCGACTTCCTGCCCGAGCCCGACTTCCTGCGCGCGCTCGTGGGTCACTTCCGCGACGCGCGCGTCGGCATGGTGCAGGCCCGCTGGACGCACCTGAACCGCACGGCCTCGCTGCTCACGCGCGTGCAGGCGCTCATGCTCGACAGCCACCACCTCTGCGAGAACCGCGCGCGCTTCGGCTCCGGTCTCTACTTCAACTTCTCGGGCACGGCCGGCATCTGGCGCCGCGCCGCGATCGAGGACGCCGGCGGCTGGCAGCACGACACCCTGACCGAGGACCTGGATCTGTCGTACCGCGCGCAGCTTCGGGGCTGGCGCTGCATCTACCGCCCCGACGTGACCGCGCCGGCGGAGCTGCCCGAGGAGATCGCGGCGGTGCGCGCCCAGCAGCACCGCTGGGCGAAGGGTACCGTGCAGACCGCGAGGAAGCTGCTCGGCCGCGTGTGGCGGGCCCCGGTCGGCCTCGGGCAGAAGGTCGAGGCCTTCTTCCACCTCACGCCGCACTGCGCCTACCCGCTCATGCTGCTGCTCTCGTTGCTGCTCCTGCCGATGATGCTGTTCTTCGAGGGCGGCGGGCTCGGCGGTCTCATGCTGGTCGATCTGCCGGTGTGCGTGGTGCCGCTCGGCTCGCTCGCGGGCTTCTACATGCACGCCGAGTCCGCGCAGGGGCGGCCGCGGCGCAAGGCCCTCGCGCTGCTGCCCGTCATCATCGCGCTCGGGGCGGGGCTCGCGCCCCACCTCGGCCGGGCCGTCCTCGAGGGCGCCCGCCAGCGGGGCGGAGAGTTCGTGCGCACGCCGAAGCGCGGGGACGCCGGGGGTCGCTACCGCGCCCGTCTCGGCCTGCCCGTGGCGGAGCTCGGGCTCGGGCTCCTGTCGCTCGCCACCACGGTCGCCTCGGTGGCGCGCGGCCACTACCTCGCCACACCCTTTGCGCTGCTGGTCGCGTGCGGCTACCTGTTCGTGGCGGCCCTGATGCTCGGCGAGGCGCGCGCGCGGCGGCGCGTGCGGGGGGCGGAGGGCCCGGCCGCGGTCGCGCCCGCCTCGGCGTCGCCGGCGGCAGTGGCCGCACGACGGGCCGACTCGGTCACCGAGCTCGCGGCCTGAGGCCACCACGGGCGGGCGCGCTCGTCCGGCGCGTGGGCAGGGACGCGCGACGCTGGATCTCGTGGAGGGAAGCCTCTATGGTATCGCGTCGATACCAGCCCGGAGCGTGAAGCGGCGCATGGCGAACGATACCAAAGAGAGGCGCACGACCAAGTTCGAGCTCGTGCAGGCCGTCTACCAGAAGCTGGGCGGCTTCTCGAAGAAGGAGTCGGCGGATCTGGTCGATCTCATCTTCGAGCTCATGAAGGAGACGCTCGGTCGCGGCGAGCACATCAAGATCTCGGGCTTCGGCAACTTCGTGCTGCGCGACAAGCGCGAGCGCCAGGGGCGCAACCCGCAGACCGGCGATCCCATCGTGATAAGCTCGCGTCGCGTGCTCACTTTCAAGCCGAGCCAGCTGCTGAAGCAGGCGCTGAACGCCGGGGAAGCCACGCCGGAGTGATCTGAGCCCGTGGCCCAGCTGCCCGACAAGCTCTACTTCCGCATCGGCGAGGTTGCGGCCATCGTCGGGGTCGAGCCCCACGTGCTGCGCTACTGGGAGACGGAGTTCCGCAGCGTCCGTCCCGAGAAGTCCCGCAAGGGGCAGCGCATCTACTCGCGCCGCGACGTCGACACGCTGCTGAAGGTCAAGGAGCTCCTGTACGGGCACCGCTACACGGTCGCCGGCGCGAAACGCAAGCTGCGGGGCGAGGGCGTGGAGCCGGTCGACGACGACGATCCGACGTCGCGGCATGCCGAGGCCATGCGCCAGGGTCTGCTCGGGCTCCGCGCGGAGCTGTCGGCGCTGCGCGCCGAGCTCGAGCTCTTGTGAGCCGCGCGTCCGGGCACCCCTGACGCGGTCGCGCCGGGAGCCCGCACCGTGAAGCTCGAGGTCGCGCTCGGCGCGGAGACCGAGGTCGCGGTCTCGCTGTCCCTGCCCGCCGACGCGCGCGCGGCCGAGCCGACGCCGGTGGATCTGTCCGTGGCGCCGGGCGCGGAGCTCGGGCTCGCCCGGGCCTGGCAGCTCGCAGGCGGGGCGCGCGCGGAGCTCGTGTGCGTGCACGCGCCGCCGACGCGCTGGGCACCGGGGCTCGAGCGCGCGGTGCTCGACGGCGCGACGGCCGTCGCGCGCCGGCTCGCCGGCTTCGCGACCACCGTGCCGGGGCCGGTCTCCGAGGCCGACGCCGTCGTGACGCAGCCCTTCGAGCTGGCGGCGCCCGGTCGTCACGCGCTCGGGCGCCACGCACTCGGCTTCGCCGCTCCGCACCGGACCGTCGTGCTCTGCACGGTCGCCTGCACGGAGCGGGACGGGGGCGGTCCGTGCGCACCGCTGGCCGAGTCGCTCGTGCTCTCGGGCTCGCTCGGCCCGCCGCCGGAGGGCAGCCTCGTCACCCGCGCGCTCTTGTGGAGCGCCACCCACCCGTGGCCTGCGCTCGGGGGACTGGGCCTGCTGACGCTGCTCCTCGCCGGACTGGTCCTCTGGCGCCGGCCGCGGCCGCGCCCGTGAGCTCAGCGTGCGGGCGAGCGCCGGCGCAGCGCGAAGAAGGCCCGCAGGACCTCGGCGCACTCGCCGCCGAGCACGCCGCCCGTCACCGCGAAGCGGTGCAGGAGGCGCGGGTCGCGGCCCACCACGAACAGCGACTCGAGCGCGCCCGACTTGTCGTCCGCGCAGCCGAACACGACCCGGGCGACGCGCGCCTGGAGCAGCGCACCGGCGCACATCAGGCACGGCTCGAGCGTCACGTACAAGGTGGCGCCGTCGAGGCGCCAGGTGCCGCGCGCGCCGGCCGCGCCGCGCAGCGCCTCGATCTCGGCGTGCGCGGTCGGATCGCCGAGCACCTCGCGCCGGTTGCGGCCGCGCGCGACGACGCGGCCGCCGTCGTCGAGCACCACGGCGCCGACCGGGACGTCGCCGACGGACGCGGCGGCGCGCGCCTCGTCGAGCGCCTCGCGCATGAACGCGGCGTCCGCCGCCTGGTCCGGGCCGCTCACTTCGCGCCGTCGCGTGGCGCGACGCTCGCCGGCCGTGGCGCCCCGCCGCCGCCGCCGCTCCAGAAGTACGGCTTGGAGCGCACGTCGACGTGCACGAAGCCAGCGTAGAGCCCGACGCCGGTCGCGCCCGCGGCGCGCGCCAGCAGGTACACCGCGAAGGGCGTCTTGCCGTCGATGGCGATGTCCGCGGCCATGCCGCTCACGTGGTAGCTGCCGCGGCCCGTCGTCCCGCCGGCCTCGCGGTAGCCGCTCACGAGCGCGATCTCCCGGCCGCCGACGGCCGCGCCGATGCGCGCGAGCACGGTGAGCAGGCGGGCGTCGACCTCGACGGCCCCGCCGTGGACGGAGCGGAAAAAGGCACTGGCGCGAGCGGTCTCCTCGCCCGAGAGCGACCAGGGCGGCGGCGGAGCGAGGGGCCTGCCGGACGTGGCCGCGGCGCCCTCGGCGGGCGGCAGCTCCGGCCCGCGGAGCTCGATGCGCTCGCCGTCGCGCACCGAGCGCAGCTTGAGGTGCACCGGGGCGGTCGCGGCGGGGGGAGCGACCACCGCCGCGGCGCCGGCATCCGCTGCGAGGGGCGCGAGCTGCGGGCTCGTGGCAGGTGCGGCCGGCGCTGGCTCGCCGACGGCCGGTGCGCTTTGCGCCGGCCCGCTGTCGTCGCGAGCGCGCGCCTCGTCGCGTGCCGGTGCGGCGGGCCCGTCGTCGGCCGCCTCCGTCGCCGCCGTGGCGAGGACCGCGCGACCGCCGACGAGGGCGAGGCCGAGCGCGAGCAGCGCGGCACCGGCGCGCGTCCACCACGTGCGGCTCGCTCGACCCATGCGCCCTCGATGGTAGTCGATGGGCGGCCTGGTGGGCAGGCCGTTTGCGGCGCCGCGGCGCCGCGACCCCCTGCGGCCGTCACGAGGAGGCGACGGTGTCAGTGGCGCGCCCAGTACGATTCGAACGTACGACCCCCGGCTTCGTAGGCCGATGCTCTATCCAGCTGAGCTATGGGCGCATCCGCGAGGCCCGCTCGTGTAGGCGGCAACGCGCGCCGAGTCAAGGGGCATGGTGGCGGAGCGACTCGGAGCGACCCTGAGCGACCCTGAGCGACCCTGAGCGACAAAAAGGAAACACGCGGTCACCGCCCACCGGCGCCGCGTGTATCAGCCCGCCCAAGCATGCATTCGGCGAAAGAAGCGACTCCCGAAAGCGCGGAAGCCGACAAGCGAAGCTCAAGCACTCGAAGAAAAGCTCGCGTCAGTCCAAGAGAAGAAGAAGAAGATCTAAGCCAAGCCCACCGAGCGCAGCGCGCTCCGAAGCCATCGAGTAAGGCCGTGACCAAGCCAAGGAGCGTCGGCGAACCATCGAGAAGAAGAGGAAGCGGCTGCAGCCCACCGCAGCCTCGCCGACGCGTATTCCCTCAAAGCACGGTGCGTGCCAAATTGGCATCTCGACTCGGAACAGCATGGATTCCGCAGGCTTGTTGCCCTTCCGCCCGCCGGCCCTCGCGACCTCGCGGGAGCGGGTGGGGCAGCCGTGTCGCGGGTCGGTCCCGATCCTGAAAAGATTGCGGACCCGGTGCCCGGCTCGGCACTCGGTCCCAGGTCCTGGTTCTTCTTCGGGAAAGCGCGGGTGGCCGAGCGCGCGAGCGCCGCGAGCGCCGGCGGCCCTGCGCACCTCGCTCGGGCACGGCACCCAGGTCGCCGTGGCGGGCGGGGGCCACTGTCAAGCTGGCAGCGCGCGCCCGGCCCGCCGCGCAGGGGACGGCGGCGCGAGCCTGGGCTTCAGTCTGGAGCGTTCGCGCTCGGGCGAGACCCAGGCTCAGTAGCCCGGACCGAACAGCGAGTCGTACGGCGCCTCGAGGTGGCAGCGCACGCAGCTCGCAGGCGAGCCGCGGAGCTCGACGCGGCCGAGGGCGTCGAGCACGACGTACTCCCAGTCACCCGCCGCGGGCGCGAAGCCCGGCTCGCGCTTCGCCATGACGAAGGTGGCGTCGGGTGTCGCCTCCCCGGGCCTGTGCTGCCGCTGCACGACGAGCGCGCCCGCCGGCATCGCGCCGGACCCGGCGAGGTGGGCGTAGCGTGCTGCGGTCTCGTTCACGAGCACGCGCCGCACCGAGCCGCCACCGAGGTGCTCCGAAGGGCCTGGCACGGCGACCTCCTCGAGCGAGGCGAGCTCGGGCGCGCGCTCCCACGCGGGGCGCTCGCCGGCGGGAAGGGCGCGAGGCAGGGCGGAGGCCCGCGCGTCCTCCGGGCTCGCGTCGCTCGGGCGCCCCGGCGGCGGGGTCGTGCTCCAGCCGTCGTCGGACCCCGCCCGCCGCGGGCGCACCGGCGCGCACGCCGCCGCCAAGAGCGCGAGCGCCGCGAGGTACGTCCCCGGTCCGTGGTGCACGAGGCTAGTGTTCCCCGTCCGGCGGCGCAGCTCAAACTTCGGCGTGCGTCCGGTCGACGCGACGACCGGGATGATCCAGGATGCCGGCGATGCGTGCGATGACCGTGGTCGCGGCCTTTCCCTCGGCGCGTGCGGCCGGCGGTGCAGCGCTCGTCGCCCTCGCGGTCGGGGCGGGGGCGGCGTGTCGCACCCCGCCGGCGCCGCTGCCGGTGCCCCCGCCGCGCGCCACGGCCCCTCCGCGGGGCGAGCCGGCGCCGGCTCCGGGCCCGCTCGCATCCGCTGCACCCGCGGCGTCGTCCGGGACCGCCTCCGTGCCGGAGCCGCCGCCCGAGCGACCGCGCGCGACCTTCCCGCCGGCCTCCGTGCCGCCGATCTTCCCACCGACGGCCAAGCCGGACGACGGCACCTGGTCGCCGCTGCCGCAGGGCGCGAGCCTGGCGGAGGCGCGCATGGTCATGACGACCTTCCACCCCGACGCCACGCGCTGGTACGTCACGGCCGTCGTCGTCGCGCTCGACCTCGAGCGCGTCGCGCTCCACTGGGTGCCGGGCACGGAGGAGCCCAAGGGCGATCTGTGGGGGAGCGTCGTGCCGCCGCCGGGCGGCTACGGGATCGTGCCCGAGGGCGAGCGCGCCCGCGCGCTCGCCATCTTCAACGGTGGCTTCATGTTCCGCCACGGACGCTTCGGCGCGATGGTGGGCGGTACGGCGTTCGCGACGCCCGCGGTCGACGCGTGCACCGTGGCTCTCTACCCGGACGGGCGCGTGCGCGTGCGCTCGCACCCCGTGCTCGAGGGGGAGGTCGCGCAGATGGCGAGCTACCGGCAGACTCCTCCTTGCCTCGTCGAGCAGGGCGTCGTGAACCCACGCCTGCCGTCCGAGCACGCCACGCGCCTCTGGGGCGCCTCGCAGGAGGGCAATCGCGAGGTGCGCCGCTCGGCGCTCGGCGTCGACCCCACGGGTCGCATCCTCTACTTCGGCTGGGGCGATGCCATCACGGCGACCCGCCTCGCCGAGCTGATGCGCCACGTGGGCGCCGTCGACAGCGCGCAGCTCGACATCAACTACTCGTACACCCGCTTCTTCCTGGTCGACCGCTCGCGCGAGCCGCCGCAGCTCGG
>JADLAB010000030.1 GCA_020848455.1 Polyangiaceae bacterium | reverse complement strand
CGGACTGCCAGGTGTTCTCGCCCGCGCCGGGACCGGTGCAGGTGACGACCGTCCACACGTTCGGCTGGTCTGCGCAGTAGTAGCCGCACTGCTCCCACACGCCGCCGAGGTAGCCGGTGCTGCAGGGTGTGCCGGGCGCGGGCTCGGTCGCAGGACAGGGCGCGGGCGGGTCGGTGTTCCAGCCGTGATACCAGGTGCCGGTGCAATGGAAGTGCGTACCCGGACACGAGTCGTGGAGCGGCTGGCACGGGATCTCGTCGATGTGCCACGCGCCGGTCGTGCACTCGAAGGTCAACGTCACCGGGCCGCTCTGGCAGGCGAGCTCGTACGCGCACGTCCCCGGCCCCGGGTCGCAGAACACGTAGCCGTCCGGGACCTCGGCCGGGCAGCTCGGCCCCGACGACGTCGTGCTCGTCGTGGTCGAGCCCGCATCCGGCACGGCGTCGTCGACCTTGCCACTGCACGCCCCGGCGGCGAGCGCGGCGAACGCGGCGAACGCGGCGAAGGAGACCGCGAGACCGAGTCGAGGGGTGGCGCCGGTCTGGCTCATGACCGTCAGCGTAGCGCCGAATCAGCTGGCGCGTCAGGGCGCGAGCGCGCGCGCGACGAGCCCCGGCGCGAGGCTCGATTCCTCGCACACCTCGAGCGGCCAGAGCCGCGTGCCGGCGAGGCAGACGAGCGCCGCCCGCGCCTCGGGGTGCAAGAGCTCGAGCGCGCCGCGACCGTCGTCGGCGACCGCGAGCCCCGGGCGGACGACGCGCACGACGAGCCGCTCGCCCGGCTCGCCGAGCCGGCCGAGGTGCACGCCGTCCTCGGCCCGAACCGCGAAGAGGTCGGAGGTCGCGTCGAGCAGGAGCGCGCCGCGCGCCGCGAGCGGTCGGCCCCCGAGCGCTCGGCCGGAGGCCGGATCCCAGGCCCCGAGCCCGTCCGCGCCGAGCGCGACGAGGGGCCCCGGAGCGGCGCGCCAGGCGAGGCCCGCGATCGCACCGCGCGCGGCACTGCCGGGCGGCGGGTCGAGCGCGCGCACGGCGCTCGAGGCGCGGTCGAGCACGAGCACGCGCCCCTGGGCCGTGCCGATCGCGAGCTCGGCGCCGTCGGGCCGGAAGGCGACCGCGGCCGCGTCCCCGGCCGCCGACGGCAGCGCCACGGAGCTCGCCACGGACGAGGCGCCCGGCGGCCAGAGCACGAGCCCCGGCGCGGGGAAGCGCTGCACGAGCGCGAGCGCGCCGTCGGGTGCGACCGCGAGGGCCCGGCCGCTGCCGCGGAGCTCGCCGGCCGCAGCACCGGTCGCGACAGCGAAGCGGCGCACACTGTCGCCCGCGAGCGAGACGACGACCCAGCCGCCGGCCGCGTCGAGCGCGAGGCCGAGGACCGGCTGCGGCTGCGGCAGGCGCGCGAGCGGCGCCGCGCGGCGCACGTCCCAGAGCTGCACCGCGTGGTCGGCGCACGCGAACGCGAGCACGGAGTCGTCCGCGGCGAGGGCCACCGCCTCGACCGCGTCCGGGCAGCCCGCGCCGAGCTCGCGCGCCGCCTCGCCGCGGAGAGAGAACACGCGCGCGACCGCGCCCACGACCGCGAGCGAGCGGGCGCTCGCGGCCGAGACCGGCGCGGCGGCGAGCGCGGGCAAGGACGCGCCCGGCCCGTGCACCACGCGCAGCGGCCGGCCCTCGAAGGTCGTCAGCACGCTGCCGTCCGCGGCGAAGCTCGCCGTCTCGCCGAGCGCGAGGCTCACGTCGCCGGCGACCCGGAGATCCTTGGCCGCGACCCAGACGAGCTTGCCCGGCAGGGACCAGTGGTCGCCGCCGCACACGAGCCCGAGCTGGCGCCCGTCGAGCGAGTAGCTCACGGCGTCGGGACGCCTCTCGAGGTCCGTCACGCGCAGCCCCCCGGTCGCGACCTCGAGCACGCCCACACGGCCACCGACGTCGTGCAGGCGGATGGCCGCGTGCTCGACGTTCTCGAGGCCGACGGCCACGCGGCTGCCGCTCGGGTCGAAGGCGAGCGAGCTCACCGACACGCCGAGCTCCGCCGTCCGTGCGGTCGCCGCGGGGACGGGCGCGCTCGCGAGCTCGCGCCCCGTCGCCACCTCGATGACGACGATGCGCTCGGGCGCGGGGGCCGGCGCCGAGACCACCGCCGCGAGGCGCGCGCCGTCGGGGCTCCACGCGAGGACCGGCCCGGCCGAGGCGACGGTCCGCAGGGTCGCGCCGGTCGCGCGGTCGAGCACGGCGACGGTCGCCTGGTCGCGCGTCCACACGGCGAGGCGCCGGCCGTCGGGGCTCGCGTGGACGCTCGACCCCATCGGGGCGAGGGTCCGTCGCACGAGCCCGCTCTCCGGATCGAGCTCCGACACGCCGTCGTGCGCGAGGAGCACGGCACCCCCCGCGAGCTCGAAGCGGGCCTCGTAGGGCCGGGGGCCCGCGACGGGCACGAAGCGCAGCGGCAGGCCCGCCCGGTCGAGGAAGGCGACGCCGAAGAGCTCCGCGCCGGAGGGCAGGCGCGCCGACGCGAGGCCGACCGTGTGCTCCCCGAGGCGCCGCCAGGCGTCGGCGCGGAGCTCGGGGGCGACGACCGCGCGCGGGCGCTCGCCCGTCAGGCGCTCGATCTCGACGAGCGCGCGGTCGAAGTGGCGCTGGGCCTCGGGCTCGCGGCCGGCGGCGCGCGCCTCGCGGCCCGCGAGCAGCAGCGCGCGCCACGTCGCCTCGTCCGGCGGCGCGGGCGCGCCCGGTGCAGCGCAGAGCGCGCGCACCTGCTCGGCCGCCTGGCGCGCCTCGGGAGGCGCCACCACCGCGACCACCACGACGGAGGCGAGCGCACGCGCCGGCTCGCAGGCGCCGAGCTCGCCGAGGGCGCGCAACCGTGTCGCCCACGACTCGGGCGCCGCCTCCGGGCACGCCTGGTCGAGGGCGTCGAGCGCGCGCAGCGTGCGGTCGAGCTGGCCCGCGGCGAGGAGCGCCGCGACGGACGGGCGTTCGGCCGCGACGCGCGCGCAGGCGGGCGACGGCGGCGCGCCGAGTGGCGGCGGCGGTGGCGGCGGCGTCGAGCCGCGGGGCGCGCAGGTCGCCGCCACGCCGAGACCCGCGGCGAGCGCGAGGGCGCGCGAGGGCAGCCGCGGTCGCACGGGCGTCAACGGACGGGGCTCAGCCGGCGCGCGGCCGGCACGGCGCTGCGCCGCGAGGCGCGGTGGCTGATGGCGTCGCGCGCCAGGGCGTCGGCGCGCTCGTTCAGGGACACGCCCGCGTGCCCCGGCACGTACACGAGCCGCACCCGCCGGTTCTGGGCGAGCCGGGCCCGGAGCTCGGCCACGAGCTCCTGGTTCGCCTTCGCCTTCCAGCCGCGCTGCGCGACGCCGATGGTGTAGCTCGAGTCGGTGTGGATCGAGGCCGGCCGGTCGCCGATCTCGTCGAGGGCGCGCATCACCGCGCGCAGCTCGGCGATGTTGTTCGTGCCGATGCCGAGGTACTCGGAGAGCTCGACCCACTCCTTGCCATCGGTCACGACCACGCCGAGCCCCGCCGGGCCGGGGTTGCCGCTGCACGCCCCGTCCGCGTAGGCGAGCACCTCTCCGTCGGCCGGCGCCGTCGGCGGGGGCTCCCGCGACGCCGCGGCCGCGGCTCGTGCGCCGCCTGCCCGCCCGTTGCCGCGCCCGGCGCCGCCCTTGGCCGCGGCGCCGTCGGGCTTCTTCGCCTCGACCGCCTCGGCGGGGGCGCAGTGGTCGTCCGGCAGGAGCGTCGCGTCCTCGACGACGAGGTTCCCGGCCATCGCGCGGTACATCCGCCCGTCGTCCTTGCGGTAGCGGATCTCGACCCGACCCGACTCGGCGGCGAGCGCCCCGGCGGCGTCGGCGCGGGCGAGCACGGTCTGCCCCCGCAGCTTCGCGCGAATCCACGGCATCTTCGGTAGCTCCTCGTGCGGGTGCGCGCGCTCGGCCGCGGCACCGATCAGGGGGTGCGGGTCTCGAGGGAGTCGACGGCGTGGACGGGCGCGCCGTCGCCAGCCATCAGGTGCTTGATCGCGCCGAGCACGAGGCGGTGGCGCTCGAGCGTGCCGAGACCGGCGAAGGCACCGGACACCACGCGCAGGCTGAAGTGGCCCCCTCCTCCCCCGGCGACCTCGACCTCGGCTCCGGGCAGGGCCTTGGTGATCGCGGTGCGCAGCTCGTCGACGACGGACATGCGCTTCGCCTACCCCGGCCCGGCCCCACGCGGCAAGCGTTCGTTCATGCCGCCGGTCGGCGGCGGCGGAGCCACGCCGCGCCGAGCAGGAGCCCGAGGCAGGTCGCGAGCGCGGGCGCAGGGCCGCCGCCGGGGGCGAGCCGGCAGCCACAGCCCCCCGCCTCGGCCGTCGACTCGGCTCCGTCCGCCGGGGCGGCCGCGCCTTGACCCGCGCCGGCGCCACTCCCGCCGGCGCCGGCGGACGCGCCGCTCCCGCCCGTGCCGGAGCCACCGGCCCCGGCGCCTCCCGCCCCACCTCCGCCGCCGAGCTCGAACGCTCCAAGGTCGAGGGCCCCGACGGCGTGGCGCGACTCGTAGGAGGCCGGGTGGACGTACTGGTAGACGGGCAGGAGCGGTCGGCCGTCTCCGGTGCCGGGATCGACGCCGGCGTCGACGCAGGGTGAGCCCGGCAGGAGATGGAAGTCGTCGGCGGCCTCGTCCGCGAGGAGCGGATCGCCTGCCGTGAAGTTGTGGTCGAGCACGGCGGTCGGCTGCGAGCACAGGGTGCCCGGCCCGACGAAGACGTTGCCGCGCACCACCGCCGGCGTCGTGACGCCCGCTGCCACATGGACGAAGGTCGCGCCCTGCGTGCGGCGGTTCACGAGCGTGTTGTGGACGACGTAGAGGTGGCTCGCCGGCTGCACCGACTCGGAGCCGAAGTCGACGATGCCGCCGTTCTCGAGGCCCTGCGGATCGACCGCCTGCGCGATCGAGTTGCCGATGACGTACGCGGTGCCGCCGTCCGGGAGGTTCACCTCGTAGCTCACGTTCGGCGAGCCGTCGTCGGACAGGAGGTTGTAGAGGACGAACGACTCGAGCGCGCGCGACTTCACGAGGTGCCCGGCGTCCGCGCCGTGCGACCACGAGAACTGGAGCGTGAAGCGCGCGTAGTGGTTCAGGTAGAGGTTGTGCGACTGGCCGTCGCCCGCGCCGTTGTGGAAGAGCTCCGAGCGCTCGACGAGCACCTCGCCCTGGCCGTCGGCCGGCTGACCGTTGTCGAGCGGCCCGCCGAGGATGCCGTTCTGGTTGTCGTGGAGGAAGCAATCGCGGACCGTGAGGTTCAGCCCCTGGTGCCGGATGGCCGCGCCGTTGTTGCCGTTCGCCGCCGAGATGGCGGCGCCCGAGAGCTCGAAGCTCTCGATGGTGGCGCTCGGCGCGTAGATGACGAAGATGCCCTTCTGCTGCGTGAGCGCGGCACCGGTCGCGTCGATCCTCGCGCGCCCGTGGACGCCCCTCACCGTGAGGCCGTCGGTCGACCAGGCGCACGTGTCGCCGTCGTAGTTGCCGGCGGCGTCGACCTCGACGACGTCGCCCACCTGGGCCGCCGCGATGGCGTCGCAGGGGCGCGCGTAGGGCTTGCCGGGTCCGACCTCGAGGGTGGCGGCGCGCGCGCTCGGGGCGCCGACGAGCAGCGCGAGCGCCACGGAGGCGGCGCAGGCAACGGAACGGCCGGGGAGGGCTCGACGCATGTCCCACGATACCGCCGCCACGGTATCGCGGGCGGGGGCTTTTGCCGTATCCTGGCGAAATGGCACGACGCACCGAGATGTGGAAGCTCCTGGGACTCGGCGCCGTGACGCTCGCGAGCGTGGTCGCCGCGCAGATCGCGGGCGGTTGCGGCTCCACCGACGAGACCCTGAGCGGCACCGGCGGCACGGGTCTCACGACCTCGACGGGCGGCGTCGGCGGCGCGGGCGGCAACCTGTTCACGACCGGCGGCTCGAGCCAGGGCGGCACCGGCGGCAGCGTGCCGAGCGACTGCCCCGTCCCCTGCCAGCCGGCCGAGG
>JADLAB010000029.1 GCA_020848455.1 Polyangiaceae bacterium | reverse complement strand
TTCGACCTCGGCCTGCCGTTCGTGCGGCCCGCTGCGCAGCCGGCCGCCGCGGCACCCGCGCCGCAGGCGGGCTACGGAGCGCCCGGCTCTCCCTACGTCCAGCACGCGCCGCAGGCTGGCTACCCGCAGCCCCCGCAGCCCTCCTATCCCGGCGGCGCGCCCGCTGCGGGACCGGCACCGAGCGCTCCGGGCTACCCGCCCGCACCGGCGCCCCAGGCGCAGGGTGGCTTCACCGCGCAGGCGGCGGCCGCGGCGCCCGGCTTCGCCCCTTCGCCGTACACGCAGCCGATGGCGTCGACGCCCTACGGGGCGCCCACGCCCCAGCCGGTGGCACCCCAGTACGCGAGCCCGCCCGTCGCCGCGCCGAGCGCGTACGTGGCTCCGGCGGCGCTGCCCTCGCTCGAGCAGGCGGCGGCGGCGTTCGCCAGCGGCGCCCGACCACCCCAGGCGCAGGTCCCGGCGCCCGCCGCGCCGATCGCCGCTGCTGCGCCGGCCTACGCGCCGGCCGCAGCGCCTGCACACGCCGCCGAGCCCTCGCCCGCGCCGGCGGAGCCCTCGGCGCCCGCCCCCGGGCCTGCGTATCCGGCGGTGGCGGTCGAGAGCGCGCCCGCGCCGGACGGCGGCGCGGGCTCCTCGCCGTGGTCGTCGGGGGGCGCGGCGCCCGTGGCAGCGCCGGCGGCGGCCGATGCAGGCGGCGTGCCTCCCGAGGGCACCGGGCCGAGCCCGTGGTTCCGCGAGCAGCGCGTCGATCTCGCGATGCTGCCCTCGGCGAGCATGAACCTCGCCCCACCGCCCGCCGCGCCGGGCGGTGTCGCCGCCGTACCCGCGGTCGTGGCCCCGCCACGCGCCACCTCGCCCCTGCTCTACGTGGCGCTCGGGATCGCCGCCGTGGCCCTCATCGGCGTCATCGTCTACCTCGCCGTCGGCGGCCGCAAAGGCACCGACAGCGACCCGGAGAGCGTGCGCCTCGCGGGCAAGCAGGTGAGCATCGAAGAGGCCTCCGCGACGGCCAGCGCGACGGCGACCCAGAGCGCGAGCGCCGCACCGCCGCCGCGGCCGTACGTGCCGCCACCCAAGCCGACCAAGCGGCCCGACGACATCTACACCGACTGACCGCCGCGCTCGGTGGGGTCCCGTGCGCGGTTCCACCCGACGTACCCGCTGGCGTGTCAATAGAAAAATGCACGCCGTGGATTTCGATCCGACAGTTCCGGCTACCTGTCAATAGCTTATTTCGCGCCCGGCGCGCTCGGAGCGCCGCGCCGCGCGTCGGGCCGACCGCGGCGCGAGCCGCGCGCCGACGTCCCGCCTCGGATCTCGCGGCGTCCGTGCCCTCGCGCAGCCCGGTGACGGATTCGCGCCTTGGCTACCGCGCCTCCGCCGTGGCCGCGGCGGAGGGGTGGGCGCGGGCGGAGCGCTCCGAGAGGGCGGCTCGGCGGGCGCGTGGCCCCACTGCTTGCGCGCGTCGGACGCGTTGCGTCATGCCGGGGTATCTCGCGACCCCACATGCTCTCCGTTGCGGCGCCGTTCCGGCCACAAACGAAAAACACCGATAATTTTCGATGGTCCGCTGGAGCGGATCGGGGTCACGGAAGACCCTACTCCGCGCCGTCGAGGTCGGCTCGCGCCTCGTTCGCGCCGTCGTCCGTGGTGCTCGCGGCGGGCGTGGCGAGCGCGGGCCGGCTCGCCGCAGCGGGCTGGCGAGGTCGCGCGTAGCGGGGGGCCTGCCCGGGTCCCGAGTAGTCGGTCCAGTGCACCTTCACTTCGCGGACGTCGAGGTGCACGAAGGAGCTGTTCGGGTAGTACCCGACCCCGACCTTCTCGAAGCCCATGCAGTAGTCGCGGAGCACCTCGTTCGGCACGCCCTCGACGCGGAAGTCGACCGCCTTGCCGTGGTTGTGGCGGGAGTTGCGGGTGAACTGGCGGGGCGAGTAGCCGCGGAAGCCGCTCACGACGAGGAGCTTGCGCCCCCCGAAGTGGTCGCTCACCCGACCGAGCAGCGACAGGAGCCGATGATCGATGGGGGAGCCCTCGTTCGAGCGCCCGTCGCGCAGGAGGTGCTCCACCTTCGGCACGGCGCGCGACACCACGTGGCCGCGGGCGTTCACGAGCTGGCCGGCGAACTGCTCTTCGCCGCGCACGAGCAAGACGTGGCCCGGCCGCTTCGGCTTGGCGGCGAAGGCATCGGCCCGCGCGGAATTGCGCGTGCTGCCGCGCGAGCCCGCGTCCGCGTCGCGCGGGGCGCGCGCCGGCACCCCGGCCGACTTGCCGCGAGCCGGTGCGTCGGCCGCAGCCTTGCCGGTGCCCCGTGCCTTGGTACGCTCGGCGACCGCGGCGTTGCGCGCCCGGCCCGTGCGCCGCTCGAGCTGCTCGCGCTCGCGCGCCGTGAAGCGCGCGGGGTCGATCTCGATGCGCAGCTTCTGGCCGGGCACGAGCCGGTTGCCCGTGCCGAGATCGTTCGTGCGGAGGATGGCAGCGATCGTCGTGTGGTAGCGCCGTGCGATCCCATCGAGGGTGCTGCCCTTGCCGACGACGTGCACGATCTCCTCGGCCGACGCCTCGACCGCGCCCCCGAGGAGGGCGGCCCCGAGCGCCAGGAGCGCGATGCCGCGGCGCCACCGGGGGCGCCGCGCAGCTGGACCGGCGGAGCTCATGCTCGATTGGACGCAGTAGCCCGGCATCCGATGGAACGCCACTCCGTCGCGCGGGCGTGCGGGTTCCGAGCACGGTCCCCGCGGGCCGCGCGCCGGGCCGCCCACGAGCAGGCGGCGGGCCGCCCTCGAGCAGGCGGCGAGCGTCACCTCGGGCCGATTGTTGCCCGCCCTACTCGTGTGGTGACAAGCTTGTCCGGAACACGCGCGCTTCCGCGCGTGGCAGGTGGTCGGCTCCGGTGCGCGCTTCGAGCGCCCGAGCGCGGCGCGGGCGGTCGCTCACCGCTCCCGAGGATTTCACATGGCGGAAGGCAAAACCTTGGTCGGCGTCGACATCGGAGCGACCTCGGTCAAGGTGTGTCAGCTCAAGGAGACCCGCAAGGGCCTGGGGCTGGTGCGTCTCGGCTTCGTGCCGCTCGAGCGGCAGACCATCGTCGACCGCCACGTCATGAACGCCTCCGCGCTGGTGGAGGCGCTGCAGCGCGCCTTCTCGGAAGGCAAGTTCCGCGACCGTGACGTGGCGCTCAGCGTGAGCGGGCAGTCGGTGATCAGTCGCAAGATCACCGTGCCCATCATGACGACCCAGGAGCTCGACGAGCAGATCCAGTGGGAGGCGGAGAACCACATCCCCTTCGACATCAAGGACGTCAACGTCGACTACGAGATCCTGCGGCGCCGACCGGAGGCGGGGCAGATGGACCTCTTGCTCGTGGCCGCCAAGCGCGACGAGATCAACGACTACGTCAACATCGCGCGGCAGGCGAAGCTGAAGCCCCTGGTCGTCGACATCGACGCGTTCACGGTGCAGAACCTGTTCGAGTACAACCGCGGGCTTCCCCCGGACCAGACGTTTGCCATCATCAACGTCGGCGCGACGCAGTCCTCGATCAACATCGTGGCGCGCGGCGCCAGCGCCTTCACGCGCGACATCGCCAACGGGGGCAACTACCTCACCGAGCAGATCGCGCGCCAGGCGAGTGCCTCGTGGGAGCAGGCCGAGGAGCTGAAGCTGCAGGCCTCGCAACCCGGCGCGCCGGTGCCCGCCGAGGTGAGCCAGACGCTCGAGGCGGTGTGCGACACCATCGCCGCCGAGATCCAGCGCTCGCTCGACTTCTTCCTGGCCACGAGCGGCGAGGATCGCATCAGCCGCATCTACCTGACCGGCGGCACCGCCAACTTGCCGCAGCTCGGGGCGGCCATCGGGCGGCGCGCGCGCGTGTCGGTCGAGGTCATCCAACCCACCGAGCGCATCGGCATCGAGGCCAAGGAGGTCAACGCCGACCTGCTGCGGCAGCGCGGCCCGCAGCTGTGCGTGGCGCTCGGTCTGGCCATGCGGCGCAGCAAGGAGCAACGCCGGTGATTCGCGTCAACCTCCTGCCCCAGGTGCGCGAGAAGCGCACGGCGGCTCCGCAGAAGAGCCAGACCTGGCTCCTCGTCATCATGCTGCTCGTGGTGGTGTCGATCGTGGGGTTGTTCTTCTTCCACCAGACGCGCACCGACAAGCTTGCCGTGCAGCAGGGTGAGAACGCGCGCCTGCAGTCGCAGATCAACGACATCCAGGCGCTCATCAAGGACCACGCCGAGGTCAAGGACGCGCTCGCCAAGCTGCGCGCTCGCGAGGACGCCATGGCGCGCCTCATCTCCGCGCGCCGCGGGCCGACCGGCGTGCTGGTGGAGCTGGCGCACGTGCTCACGCGCGGCCGCGGCCCGAGCGTCGATCCGGAAGAGCTCGCGGAGCGCAAGCGGCGCAACGAGCAGGACGTCTTCAATCCCTCGTGGGACACGCGCCGGGTGTGGCTCACGCTCTACGACGAGACCGAGCGCAAGGTGCGCCTCGAAGGGCAGGCACGGGACGCCAACGACGTGTACGAGTTCGCGCAGCGCCTGCGCCTGTCGCCGTACTTCGGCGACGTCCAGCTCATGCCGGGCCAGCAGGAGACGGACCAGCAGACCAAGGTCGAGGTCGTCAAGTTCGCGCTGACCGTGAAGGTGCGGTACTGATGGCACGCCTCAAGCTCCGCGCCACCTCCGCCGGCCTGTCGCTGCCGGGCAAGTTCGCCATCGGCCTCGTGTTCCTGCTGCTGGTCGGCGCCGCCTACTTCGTCATCTTCTACGGTGACGTCGAGACGGCCATCACCCAGGCCGAGGATCAGCACACCGCGCTCAAGGCGCAGCTCGCCGACGCGGAGGTCTCGAAGGCCCAGTACCAGAAGGACCGCGAGGAGAAGGAGCAGCGCGAGCAGAAGCTCGCCAAGCAGAAGAAGTCCCTGCCGGACGAGGCCGAGTGGCCCTCCTTCCTCTCCACGGTGCAGTCGCTCGCCACCATGAGCGGCGTCAAGCTCTCGTCGTGGAAGCCGAACGACGAGCAGTTCGAGGACTTCTACGTGCGGCTCCCGATGGAGCTCGCGATCGAGGGCAAGTTCCACCAGGTTGCGAAGTTCTTCAACAGCGTCGGCCAGACCGAGCGCATCATCAACATGGAGAACATCCGCATCACCCTCGTCAAGGAGAAGGGTGCCGACGCGGGGCCGAAGGGGGTTGCCGATCAGCCCGAGGCCCAGGAGGCGACGGTCACGGTGCAAGTCAAGTGTCTGGCCACGGCCTTTCGCGCGCTCAAGGGCGACGAGGCCGGCAGAAGCAAGCGCAAGAAGGGCGCGCCCGGCCAGCCGGCGACGTCGCCCGCGAAGACGCCTGCGGCAGGAGCGGCCAAGTGAGCTCCACGCCGCGACCGCACCGCTTGCCGCGCGTCGCCCACGCGCGCCTCCCCTGGCTCGTCGTCGTGTGCTCTGCGTGCGCGTGGCTCTTCGTGTGGGGCTGCGGCGGTGACGACACCGTGCAGGCGCCGGTCGGCGCGTCCCCGGGACCCGCGGGGACGCAGGCGCCCCAGCAGCCGCAGCCGAAGGCGCCGCCGCCCGACGGCGGGGCGCGCAGCGACGCGGCAGCGGACGGCGCTCCGCCGCTGCCGGTGGTCGAGTTCACCGAGGCGGACTTCGTCGAGAGCGACGGCACGCGCGATCCCTTCCGCAGCTTCGTGCGCCTGTTCCTGCGCCAGGCCAAGACGAAGACGACCATTCAGCGCGCCGTGTACGCCGGGCAGTTCTCGCTCGAGCAGCTGCGGCTGACGGGCGTCGTCACCGGCAGCGCGGCCCGCGCCATGCTGCTCGACCCCACCGGCTACGCCTGGGTCCTGAAGACCGGCGACTACGTCGGCCGCGCCGAGCTCGTGTCGACGGGCGGTGCCAACGCCGAGGACGTGGCGATCAACTGGCGCATCGACCGCATCCGCTCCTCGTCGCTCGTGCGCGACATGACGAATCCGGACCAGCCGGTGACGGAGATTCCCGCCAACGTGGTCTTCATCCGCGAAGACCCGTCGCGCCGCGACATCCCGGCTGCCACGCGCGTCATGTACCTGAGCGCCGTGCGCGAGGCGCCGCCACCCGGCGGCTGATCTCGCCGGAGCGCCGCGCCCCCCCCCCGGCGCGGGCGGGTCGGTGGCGGCAGGCGCGGGCAGCGATCACCGCGAAATTGGCCCGCCTCGCGCCGTCCTCCTACCATCGCGGCGGACTATGGTTTGCCTCAAGCTGCGTTCCCACGCGCGGACATGGTGCACCGGGGCCGTGCTCCGCTGCCTCTGCGTCTGCACCCTGCTCGCCACGGCGCTCATGGCGCGGCCAGCGTCCGCGCAGCCGGCTCCGACCTGCCGGTTCACGGCGACGTCGCTGCACGCCACCGCGGGTGGCGGCGCCGAGCTCGCGATCGTCGCGACGCGGGCGCCCGACTACGCGCTGCGCGTCGCAGAGGGCGGCCTCAGCCTCGCCATCGACGTGCGCGACGCCGCGGTGGACCCCGGGCTCGAGCCCATCGTGGACCCGGTCGGTCCGGTCAGCGGCGTGCTGGTGCAGGGCTTCGACGGGGGCAGCGGTCCCTCCGCGCGCATCCTCGTGCGGCTCTCGCGGACGGTGAGCTACCGCGTGGAGGCCGACGCCTCCGGGCTGCGCCTGAGGCTCGAGCCCGCCGATCGGACCGCGCCCGCCGCGGGGAGCGACGGCGCCGACGCCGCGGCGCCTCCCGCCACCGTGGTGCTCGCCGCGCCCCCCGACGGCGCCCCGAGCGCGCTGCCGCGCGTGGCGGGCGTGCGCTTCGAGCACGGCAAGACCGAGGATCGCGTCATCATCGAGCTGTCGGCGAGCGCCTCGTACACCGAGGTCCCGGTGGACGGCGGGCGCTCGATCGTCGAGCTGCGGGACGTGGCGCTCAGCGACGTGCTGGCGCGCACCCTCGACACCACGGCCTTCGGCGGCGCGGTGCGCGCGATCTCGTGCTACCGCCGCGCGGACCAGCCGGGCCGAGTGCGCATCGACGTCGACCACGCGTCCGGTGCGCGCGGCGTCGTGTCCTGGCGCGGCACCGCCCTGCACTGGGTGTTCGGCGCCGCGCCGTCCTCGCAGTCGAGCTCGAGCGGCGTCGCCTCCGACGGCGGCGCGGCGCGGCGCACCAAGGTCGTCGCGGTGGAGCCCGGGATCGACATGGCAGGCAACGAGGCGTGGCAGAGCGAGCCGAACCAGGCGGGCGCCGTGCTGCCCCAGCTGCCCATGCAGCCGCGCAGGAACTTCACGGGGCGGCGCATCGACCTCGACCTCAAGGACGCCGACATCCACAACGTGCTGCGGATGATCGCCGACGTGGGCAACGTCAACATCGTGACCGCCGACAACGTGGACGGCACGGTGTCGATCCGCATGCGCAACGTGCCGTGGGACCAGGCGCTCGACACCGTGCTGCAGGCCAAGAAGCTCGGCATGGTGCGCCAGGGCAACATCATCCGCGTGGCCTTGATGGAGGACCTCAACAAGGAACGCGAGCTCGCCCTGGCGCGCCGCAAGAGCGAGCTCGAGCTCGCCCCCATCGAGACGCGGCTCATCCCGGTGTCCTACGCGCAGGCCGCGGAGCTGCAAGATCGCGCCAAGGACCTGCTCTCGCCGCGCGGGTCCATCGCCGTCGACGAGCGCACCAACGTGCTCGTGGTGCGCGACGTGGCGGGCAACCTGAACCAGATCGAGGAGCTGACGCGCGCGCTCGACACGCAGACGCCCCAGGTGCTCATCGAGGCGCGCATCGTCGAGGCCACGAGCCGCTTCCAGCGCGACGTCGGCATCCAGTGGGGCGGCGACGCCACCTTCGGCACCGCCACCGGCAACGAGACCGGCATCACCTTCCCCTCGAACATCGGCCTCGTCGGCGGCGCGAGCGACTCCCAGACCCCCACGGCGGGCCTGTCGCCCTTCCGCAACGCGGTGCCCAACCCGAACTTCGCGGTCAACCTGCCGGCGACGGTCGGCACCGGTCAGGGCGGCGCGCTCGGCATCACCCTCGGGTCCATCGACAGCGCCGTCAACCTGTCGGTGCGTCTGTCGGCCGCCGAGGCGAGCGGCATGCTGCGCATCGTCTCGAGTCCGCGCATCCTCACGCTCGACAACAGCGAGGCGCGCATCAGCCAGGGAACGCTCATCCCGTTCTCGCAGGTGAGCGCCCAGGGCGTGCAGACCGTGTTCCAGGAGGCCAAGCTCCAGCTCTACGTGAAGCCGCACGTCACGGCCGACGGCAGCGTCTCGATGCACGTGAAGATCAACCGCGACGAGCCCGACTTCAACCAGACCGGCGCGCGCGGCGACCCCACCATCCTGAAGCGCGAGGCCGAGACCGACCTGCTGGTCCAGGACGGCCACACGGCGGTCATCGGCGGCATCTACACCCGCAACAGCGGTCGCAACCTCGACCAGGTCCCGCTGCTCGGCGACATCCCGATCCTCGGCGTGCTCTTCCAGCGCCGCCGCTCGAGCGACACGCGCAGCGAGCTCGTCATCTTCCTCACGCCACGCATCGTGAACCGCGCCGAGTCGCTCGGGCGGTAGGTGTCGGAGGCCACGCACCTCCGCGGCGTGCCCGACACCCCGCTCGGCTGCACCGACGTCTTCCACCTGCGCGCCGACCAGGAGATGCGGCGGCGCGCCGGGCGGGCGAACGCCTGCGTGCTCGGCCTCGAGCTCGGCGGTGCGCTCGAGCCCGCGGCGCTCGCGGCGCGGGTGCGCGAGGCGGGCTGGCTGTTGCCGGAGCTCGGCTGGCGCCTGCGTCGCGCCGCGATCGGCGACCCGTGCTGGCGTGCTCTCGGCCCACGCACCGACGCGCTCGAGGTGAGCGCCCGTGGCTCGGGTGACGACGACCGCGCGTGGCTGCTCGCACAGCTCGAGCACGGGGTCGACGGCGCGCGCCCGTGGCGGCTGCTGCACCGGCGCGGCCGGAGGGGCGACCTGCTCGTCTTGCACTGGTTTCACCCGCTGTGCGACGCACGCGGGGCAGCCCGTCTGCTCGCGTGGCTGGGCGCGCCCCCGGGCGCGCTCGAGGCGCCGCCCGAGCCGGGGCAGCGGTTCCTGCGACCCGAGTCGCTGCTGCCGCGCTCCGCCCGCGCGCGCACGGACCTCGCCCGCGCCTACGCGCGCCATGCCATGGGCTTCCGCGCGCCGCCCGTCGTGAGCCCCTTCGGGCTCGCGCGCGCCGCCTCGGGCGGGCGCGCCGAGGCGCTCGTGCCCTGGTGGCTCGAGCTCCACGTGCCGCCGCTCGGCCGGCTGCGCGCCCTGCGGTTGCACCTCGATCCGGCCACCACGCGCACCTTCGACGCGGGCCTGCGCGCCCGCGCGCGCCTGGCGGAGACCGGCGTGCTCGCGTGGGCGGCCCTGCGCCTGCTCGACCGCCTCGTCGCGCGCCGCGGGCTCGCGCCGCGTCGCTATGTCGTCCCGATTCCGCTGTCGCTCGAGCCGGCGCGCGGGGGCCGGCGCTTCTTCGGCAACCAGGTGAGCATGATGCTCCTCGCGCTCGAGCGCGAGGCGCTCGGCGACGAAGCGACCGGGCTCGCCGCGCTCGCGGAGGCCCAGCGCGACATCGTGCGCCGACGTCTCGACCTCGGCATGCTGGCCGCGGCCGAGCTCTCGAGGCGCCTGCCCGAGCCCTTCTACGGCTGGCTCGCCCGCCGGCCCTTCGGCGGCGAGCGGGGCTCGCTCGTCGTGTCCCATCCCGGCGTCCTCGACGTGGGCGCGTTCCTGGGCGTGCCCGTCGTGGACGCGTGGGCGTTGCCAGCGGCCATGGCACCACCCGGCTTCCAGGTGATCGCGTCGCGCCACCGCGGGAGCTTCTCGGCCTGGATCATGTTCCTCGACGGCCTCGTGAGCGAGCGCGAGGTCGCCGGCGAGATGCCGGCCTTCGCCCGCGACCTCTGCGGGCAGCCGGTCGCGCCCTCTTGAGGGCCGCACCCCGGGCGGCGGTCGGTGGGACGGCGCCGCCGCGGCCGTCCGAGCTGCGCAGGCGCGCAAAAATACACGTCAAAGCGAGTACTTGCGAGTGTCGACCTCGGCGCGCGAGGCGCGTCGCACGGCTGCCCACGAGCCCGTCACCGGGTGGCGCATCGTTCGCTGTGCGGGCGCGAGGCTGCGTGCTACTATCGAGGCGTGCAGGTCGTGCTCCGGAAGATCGGACGGGGAGGTCGGACCATCTCGGGTCGGCTCGTCCGAGCTCCCCGCAAGGGCTCCGTCATCGTCATCGAGTTCTCGGATGGCATGCACGAGTACGTCACCACGCCCGTGCGTCGCGTCCTCAAGCTTGCCGGCGGCGAGATCTTCTACATCGAGACGATGAACTCGCGTTACCGGCTCGAGGTTCGGACGCGCGAGCTGCCGCTCGACGAAGTCATGGGCGGCAGCGTCACGACCTGAGCGCACCGGCTCAGGCGTAGCGCAGCACGATGCCCTCGATGACGTTGGCGACGTCCTCGCAGGCGTCGGTGGCGGCCTCGAGGTGGTCGTAGATGTCGCGCCACTTGAGCGCGAGCAGCGGATCGGTGCCGGGGCTGTAGGCGCGCTTGATGCCGTCGCGGTAGAGCGCGTCGGCCTTGTTCTCGAGCCGGTTCACCTCGACGCAGAGCTGCAGCAGGCGGTCGCCGTGCTTCTGCTCGGGCAAGAGCCGCATGGCCTCGTGCAGGGCGCGCGTGGCGTCGAGCAGCACGAGCCCGAGCTCGCGGGGCACGGCGCCGGCCACCTTGCCCACGACCGCCCCTTCCTCGGAGCCGTCGTTCACGCGGCCGAGCTCGAACAGGAGGAAGCGCTGGGACACCGCCTCGATCTGATCGAGCACGTCGTCGAGGGCGCTGATGAGCCGGTGCACCTCGGCGCGCTTGTACGGCGCGGGCCGGGTCTTCTGGGTGCGCGCGATGGTCTCGTGCGTGATCTTGTCGGCGCGGTGCTCGAGAGCGCTGATCTCGCGGCCGAGCTCGGCGTCGCGCCCGTGGGCCGCGAAGAGCTCCACGAGCAGCTCCGCCGCCTGCACCGAGAGCCCGGCATGGCGCTCGAAGGCGTCGAACAGCTCCGGATCCAGATGCTTGCGCCAGAACACGGCCCCTGCATAGCGCACTTCGCCGCGGGGCGGCACGGCGCGGGTGCCGTCGCCAGCTCGGTGACACCGCGCTCGAGCGCCCGCCTCGGACGCCAGGATTCGCTGCGCCCGATGCGGGGGCAGTTGCCACCGCGCGGGCGCCTGGTCCATAGTCCCGGCCCCGCGATCCTGGACGACGGAGAAAGAGCCACATGGGCAAGCGTGACCGACGCAACTCGAACAAGATGAAGCAGCGCCGTGCGCAGGCGAGCAAGAAGGAGCGCGCCAAGCGCGCCAAGGCCGTCAAGAAGACCGCCGCCGCGCCGAAGAAGACCCGCTCGAAGAAGGCGGCCGCCGCGCCGGTGGAGAGCGCCTGACGCGCGGGGCGCGCGGCGTGTCGCGCGCCCCGACGCTCAGAACGTGAGGCCGCTCGTCACCGCCGGCTCGCCCGGCTGCGCCGGGGGCGCCTGCTCGCGGAGCTCGTCCCCCGCACCGTCCGGGGACGCTTCGCCGTCCTTCTTCTTCGGACGCTCGGCCCGGAACAGGCCGGGCGCCCCGGCGGTGCGGCGCTCTTCGAAGAGCTGCCAGTCCTCGCCGCCGCGCCGGTAGCGCTGCGCGAGCTGGGTCGTGCGGATGTGGGTCTCGTCGATCCGGTGCCACTGCACGACCACCGACACCTCGGCGGTGTCGGGGTCGACCAGCCGCACACCGGTGAGCTCCACGTCGAGCACGCGCAGCTCGTTGCCCCAGCTGCCGTGGCGCGCGGCGTACTGCTCCTGGACCTCGCTCGCCACGTGCGACACGGCGACGTCGAAGCGCCCGAAGCGCGTCGCGGTGTTGGTCTCGTAGGCGACGTCGCCGAGGCGCTGGAACGGGGTCGGCGGCCCGAGGCAGCCCCCCGCGACGATGGCGAGCACGGCGGTCGCTGCGGCGAGCGGCGCGCGGCCGCGGGTACCGAGCGCGCGCGGGAGTCTCGAGGCGCATCGTGAGGGGTGCATCGACCGGCCATACCCGGCCGGTGCGGGCGGGCCAAGTTCCGGGCCGGGCGTCCGCCGCGTGTTTCTTCAGAAGGGGCTCGATGCGACGAAGTACACCTGCCCGCGGCTGAAGGCCTCGTTGCTGAAGCCGTAGGCGTAGCCCACGCGGAACTGCAGATCGACCGCGTAGGCCAGCGTCGTCTCGAGCCACAGCTCGGCGCCGACCGCGGTGTGCAGCATCGGCGCGTCGATGATCGAGCCCTTGCGGAAGAAGCGCACGCCGTGGAAGTCGATCTGGTTGAAGGCGCCGCCGTAGTCGAGGAACAGGTTGCTGCTCACGCGGCGCAGGAACACGGGCAGCGTCGAGACGCCGTGGTCGAGGTCGACGAGCGGCATGCGGTACTCGAGGTTCGAGAGCGTGTACATCGCCCCCGAGTACGCGCCCGCCGGGTAGCCGCGCAGCGCGAAGGAGCCGTTGAAGACGCCCTTCGTGAGCTCGTCGAGCAGGCTGTTGCGCTCGAGATCGTAGCCGCCGACCGAGAACACGCTGCGCCGCGAGTAGCTGCCCGCGGACAGGCCGCCTGCGCTGCGCAGCGCGAGCGTGTGGTGCCCGGGCCACGGCATCGGCACGTACGCGGTGCCGTTCCAGCTGAACGAGTAGAGGCTCTCGAACGCGCCGGTGGCGTCCGACGCGTAGTCGAGGCCGAGGCCGAGGGACATGCCGCGCGTCGGCCCCGCCGTGTCGAGCGACCGCTCGACGCTGGACACGCCGTAGTCGAGGCTGGCGACGCCGAAGTAGCCGCGCGGGGGCAGCGCCGTGGCGCTCGCGTAGGGATCGGGCGACACGCTCCGCACCGGCAGATCCGAGTCGAGCACCGAGGCGGTGTACGAGGCGGTCACGCGCTGCGAGGCGAGCTCGCCCAGAATCGGCAGCGACACCGAGGGGCGCACCGAGATGCTGCGCTCCACGTAGGGCGGCTTCTGGTCCGCGATGCGGTAGTCCGTGCGCCGCGCGTAGCGCCACCCTAGGCGCACGCCGAGGTCGACCGGCAGGCGGTGGTAGGTGTAGTCGATCTGAGCCTGCGGGCCGGGAGCCTTGCCTTCGACGGTGAGCGACAGGCCGAGGTCGTGGTGCCCGACCACGTCCGACATGCTCGTGGTGACCGTCCAGGCCAGCCCGCCGAAGGCCCCCGGGGCGAAGTTCCACGGCACGAAGCTGTGCGGCCGCAGGGTCGGCCACGGGTCGTAGCGGTGGCGCTCGAAGCTCACCGGCGCGGGCTCCTCGCGCGGCGTCGGGTGCACGTCCACGACCGGCGCCGGCTCGAGGAAGCGCGTCGGGTCGAGCGGCATGAGGTAGAGGTCGTAGCCCTTCGCGCCGTACCCCACGTAGGCGAGCAGCCGCCCGTCGCCGCTCACCGCCGGCATGAAGGCCCCGGTGCGCACGTTCGTCACCTGGCGCAAGCGGCGGCTCGCGAGCTCGTAGGCGTACACGTTGTAGATGCCCGAGCGGTCGCTGCTGAAGTAGAGCGTGCCGCCGTCGGGCGACCAGCACGGCCCGGTGTCGAGGGCCCGGTCACGGCCGAGCGTGACGTAGCTTTGCGCCTCGAGGTCCACGATGCGGATGTCGCGGTAGCCGCCGCGGGTCCAGGCGCTGTAGGCGAGGTGCTTGCCGTCGGGCGAGAAGGCGGGCGTGTAGGCCTGGTCGAAGGCCTCGTGCGCTGCGACCAGGCGCCGCTCCGCGAGCGCCCCGGACGCGTCGAGCGTCGCCATCTCGAGGGTCGTCGTCCCCTGGTGGTTCACGGTGTAGGCGAGGTGCCGCCCGTCGGGGCTCGCGCTCGGGGCGATGGCGCGCAGCCCGTCGGTGAGCTGCCGCCGGGCGCTCTCCTGCGCGCTGTCGGTCCGCTCACCGGG
Source organism: Polyangiaceae bacterium (assembly GCA_020848455.1). Taxonomy (GTDB): domain Bacteria; phylum Myxococcota_A; class Polyangia; order Polyangiales; family Polyangiaceae; genus JACRDA01. Next base: position 9,705 of record JADLAB010000029.1, on the reverse strand, counting down.
TCCGAGCACGAAGAGGTCGGGCCGGCGGTAGAGGTTGCGCCACGGCGGCAGGCCCGCGAACACGAGGCTGCCGTCGCGCAAGAAGGTGATGGGGCTGTCGGCGTCGCTGCGCGCCACGAGCTCGGGCTCGCCGCTCGGGCGCAGCGGGCCGGGCGTGCCGGCCTCGATGCTGCGCTCGAGGCGCAGGCGATGGTGCCCCGCGGGGTGGAAGCCGTCGTCGCGGTAGTAGAACAGATCGTAGCCGTCGGGGCTCGCCGCTCCGCTCGGTGCCAGGGCGCGGCGTGCGGCGGCGGGCGCAAAGGCCGGGTACGACGCATTGCGGCCGTCGAAGGTGAGGCGCGTGCCCTCGCGCAGGCCGCGCGCCTCGGCCGCGGCGATCTGCGCGCCGTAGCGGCGGGCGAGGTGCTCGTGGAAGCCCTCGTAGAGCTCCGGGTAGGTCATGCCGGTGGCGCGCCGGATCGAGCGGTTGATGCCCCACGGGATCGGCGACTCGCCGTAGTCGACGGCCACCGCGCGCAGCGTGTCGGGCCCGTACACGTCCCGGATCCACCCGAGGAAGCGCGAGCCGTAGAGGTAGAAGAGGTTGCCGTTCGGCCAGCGCTGCACGTTCGAGGAGATCTGGTCGAGGCCCGCGAAGTTGTCCTCGAGCACGTCGGCGCGGAGATACATGTCGAACAGGTTCGAGCGCACCCGTCCGCCGCTCGTGTAGAGCGTCTCGACGACCGTCGCGAGTCCCTCGAGGATCCAGCGCGGTTGCATCTGGTTCGGTGCCCAGAGCTTGCCGAGCAGCCGGTTGACCACCGTCGGCAGGCCCGAGATGTCGTCCACGTGCAGAATGTGGGTGTACTCGTGGGTGAGCAGGCCGAGGTGCCAGTCGTCGTGATCGCCGAGCGCCGACAGATCGCTCGGCGCCGTCACGAAGAGGTGGACCGAGTTGAAGGGCAGGCTCGTGGCGAAGCCGTTGGCGGAGTCGGTGTCGTCGGTGAGCACGACCTCCGTCACGCCGTCCGGATCGTAGCCGAGCGGAGCGACGAGCCGCTGGTGGATGGTCTCGCCGAGGGTCGCGATGCGACGCGCCACCGGCTCGAGCCCGCGCTCGTAGTGCACGCGAAAATGCGTGGTCTCGAGGGTCCACCAGTCGAGATCCGGGTCCCCGGCGCGCGCCACGCGCGTCGCGAGCAGGCACACGAGCGCGACGGCGCACGCCGCGACGGGGCCGGCGGCGCGGCTCGCGGCGCGGCGCCGCGCGGGCGCGGGAGCGCGCCGACGCGCCATCACAGGTCGTCGTAGAACATGGGCTCGCGGTTGCGCGTGTAGCGGTACACGAGCTGCCGCCCCTCGGCGCTGATGTGCGTGAACTTGGCACCGAAGCCCGGGTCCGCCTCGCCGCTCGAGACCTCGCGCGTCCACTGCACGACCGCGTCGGCGTCGAACTCGAGATCGCCGGGCAGGTGCAGGCGGAGCGCGACCTGCGTGCCCACGCGCGGCATCTTGTAGGTGGCGACGAAGATCCCGCCGTGCTCGATGACGTCGTTGCCGCTCAGACCCTTGTAGAAGTTCGATGGACTGTGGGCGCCGAGCGCGACGTCGACCCGAGCCTTGCCGGGAGCGCTGGGAGTCGCGACGGGGGCGGAGGCGCGTGCGGGCGTGGGCGCGGGCGCGAAGGCCGGCGTGGGCGCGGGCGCGAAGGCCGGCGTGGGCGCGGGCGCGAAGGCCGGCGTGGGCGCCGGTGCGGCGGCGAGCCTCGCGGCGTCGGCACGCACCGCGGCCACGGCCGCGCGGGCGGCCTCCGCGACCTCGCGGTTCGAGCCCTCGGCGCGGGTGACGGCGGCGTCGCGGTCTGGCGCCTGCACGATGGGCATCGTGGTCCCGAGCTGGGCTGCCTCGGGGGGCGCCGCCGCGACGAGCCTCTGCGCGGCGAGGGCCAGTGTGCCGCTCGGCCCGTGCGCGGGGGCGCTCGCTGCCGGAGCGGGCCCGGCGGCTCCGGCGAAGATGGGATGGCTGGTGGGTGCCGTGGCCGCGAGGCCCGCCGGCGTGGCGGTGTGCAGCGTGCCGCGCGCCGCGGCGGGCTCCGATGGCTCACCGACGCTCAGGATGGGAGAGATCAGCGGGACGGGCGTGGACGGGCGCAGCTCTGGGGCGCGCGCGGGTGCGGGAGCGGGTGCGGGGGCGGGTGCGGGGGCGGGGGCGGGTGCGGGTGCGGGTGCGGGTGCGGGTGCGGGTGCGGGTGCGGGTGCGGGAGCGGGGGCGGGGGCGGCGGCGACGGGGCTCGGCTTGGCGCGCGTCAGCGCGAAGAGCTTGCTGAGCGAGCCGGCGATGGCCTCCATCGCCTGGTCCACGGCCGGGTGGCTCGCCGTCACCGCCTGGAGCTTGTCGAGCGAGTCGCGCACGAGCTTGAGCGCCTCGTCGGCGCCGTCGATCTTCGTGCCGCCGGCGCGCTCGATCTTGTGCAGCAGGCCCATGGCGCGCGCCACCGGCTCGGCGATCTCGAACAGCTCCTCCGGCACGTCGTCGGCGACCTGAAGGGCCTGCAGGGCCTGGGACAGGGTCGCGCGGGCACTCTTGGCTAGCTCGTGTGGCTCGGGCATGGCTCTCGGCTGGACCGCCGCGCGGTCACCCTCCAGGGGGCCCACCGCTGCGGAAGAGCGCGTGAGCACCGGGCTTCGCAGCTCGGCGAAGGTCGGCAGAGCCTAGCTCAATTCGCCGCGCCGGGCACCACGTGGCGCGCTCGGGGACGGGGCCGAGCCGGGCGCCCGGGCCGGGCCTGCGCGGAGCGCTGTCGAAAAGTTTCCCGCCTGGCGCGCCCTTGGTAGGTCGTAGCTCGATGGCATCCGGTCAGCGCAGCCTCGGCAGCGGCCGTGCAGCGGCGGGCTCGCACTTGCGACCCGGCCGGCGCTTCGACGCGTCGGCCGCGGACAAGCCGATCATCGTGTGCGAGCAGGTCTCGAAGTCGTACCAGGCCGACCAGCCCGTGCTGCGCTCGCTCTCGCTCACCATCGAGCGCGGCGAGTTCGTGTTCATCACCGGGCCGTCGGGCTCCGGCAAGAGCACCCTGCTGCGGCTGCTCTACCGCGCCGAGCTCCCCGACGACGGCTACATCCGCTTCATGGGGCGCGACGTGGCGCGCCTGCGGGCCTCGGCCGTCCCCGCGCTACGCCGCAACATCGGCATCGTGTTCCAGGACTTCAAGCTCGTGCCCGAGTGGTCGGCCTTCGAGAACGTGGCGATCGCGCTCGAGGTGCTCGGCCTGCCGTCGCGCGTCGTGCGGACCCGCGTGGGCGAGGTGCTCGAGCGCGTCGGGCTCGCGGGTCGCGGTGGCGACCCGGCGTGCCGCCTCTCCGGGGGCGAGCAGCAGCGCGTGGCCGTGGCGCGCGCCATCGTGGCGGAGCCCGCGCTCATCCTGGCCGACGAGCCCACCGGCAATCTCGACCCGCAGCTCGCCATCGACACCCTCGGTCTCATCGAGGACATCCACGAGGCGGGCACCACGGTGATCTTCGCCACCCACGATCGCTCGCTGCTCGACGTGCGGCCGCGGCGCGTCGTCGTGCTCGAGGAAGGCAAGGCGACCGACGCCGTCGACGGGCTCGAAGCGCTCGACTGGAACGCCGACGAGACGAGCGGGATGCGCGCCGCATCGGCTCCGGCCCCGGCGCGCGCCGCCAACGGTTAGACCATGCATCGCGGCGAATCGCACAAGACCTACCGCTTCCTCGGCACGTGGCGTGCCGGTCGCAGCAACTGGCGCCTGCAGTTCCTGAGCGTGTTCTCGCTCGCCGTCGCCTTCGTGTGCCTCGCCGCGGCGCTGCTCGTGGTGACCAACCTCGCCGCGGTGCGCGACCGCTGGTCGCACGCCGGTCGCGCCACGGTGTACCTGCGCGACAGCGCCGGCAACGACGAGGTGCAGGGGCTCGTCAAGGCGCTCGAGAGCACCCCCGGCATCGAGAAGGTGCGCTTCGTGTCGCGCGAGGCGGCACGGCGCGAGGTGCTGGCCGGTGGCGACGAGAACCTGGCTGCGCTCCCGCCCGAGGCCTTCCCTGCGAGCGTCGAGGTGAGCTTCGCCAACGACGTCGACGACATGGAAGTGAGCGTGATGGCGCTCAAGCTTCGCGCGCTCGCTTCGGTCGAGACCGTGGACACCTACCAGCGCTGGACCGAGCGGCTGTCCTCCCTCTTGCACGGCGGCGTGACGGCGAGCCTCTTCCTCGCGCTGGTCGTGTTCGGTGCGGTCGTGAGCGTGGTCGCCTCGACCATGCGGCTGCTGCTCGAGAAGCGCCGCCTCGAGGTCGAGGTGCTGCGCCTCGTGGGAGCCACCACGCGCTTCGTCTGCAAGCCGTTCATCGTCGAGGGCGCGACCCAGGGCGCGGCGGGTGCCACCGTCGCCGTCGTGCTGCTCGGCTCGCTCTACGCCATCGTGCGCGGGGGCTTCGACGCGCAGCTCGCGAACCTGCTCGGCGTTTCGCCGTCGTTCCTGCCGTGGCCCGTGGTGGGCGGCATGGTGACGACGGGTGCGCTCCTCGGGGCGGTGACGGCGTGGATCAGCCTGCGCAAGGCGGTGCGGATTTGAGCGCGGTCCGGCGCACGGCGCGCCGCCTCTTGCCCCCGCTCGCGGCCGTGCTCGTGGCGGGCAGCGCCGGCGCCTACGTACCCGGCGAGTCCACTGCCCGGTCGACGACCGCGCGCGACCGCCGCGGCGCCGCTGCCGCCGAGGTCGACGAGCGCGACTTCGAGCGGCTGCTCTCCGATCTCGACACCCGCGAGCGCAAGCTCGAGGAGGAGCTCGCGGCGCTCGGCGCCGAGAGCGACATGGTGAGCCGCCGGCTCGTGGCGCGGGGGCGCGCCTACTACCGGCTCGTGCGCGCGGGCCTCTTGCCGGTCGGCGGCGGCTTCGACGCGCTCGTCGACTACGCGACCCAGGTCGAGCGCCTGCGCACCTCGCTCGGCCGCGACCTCGAGGCGGGCGACGGCCTGCGTCAGCGCGCCGTCGAGATCGGTGACGAGCTCAAGAAGGTGCGCGCCGAGCGCGCGCCCCTGCACGTGCACCGCGCCGCGATGGAGCGCGCCAAGGACGTGATGCGCGAGGCCGACGAGCGCCGCGCCGCCTTCGAGCGCGCCTTCGGCGGTGGAGCCTCCGTGCCCGGCGCCGGGCCGGTCGCGGTCTACGGGGCGGGCAACGGGCCGCTGGCCGGCGTGGGGGAGGGCTTCGCGAGCATGCGGGGCCGCCTCTCCTTCCCGCTCGGGGGCCGCGCCACGCTGCGCGCCGTGCGCCGCGCGAGCTCGAACGGACCGGGCCTCGAGTTCGCGACCGACGGCGACGCGACCGTGCGCGCGATCTTCCCGGGGCGGGTGGTCTTCTCCGACACCTACGCCGACTTCGGGCGCACGGTGATCGTCGACCACGGCGACGGCTACTTCAGCGTCTACGCGGGGCTCGGTCGCAGCGAGGCCCTGGTCGGCGAGTCCGTGGCCGAGCGCGGGACGGTCGGCTGGCTCGTGCGCGTGGGTCCCGTCGCGCCGGTGCTCTACTTCGAGATCCGCAAGGGCAAGAGCACGCTCGATCCCGGCCCCTGGCTCGGGCTGTGAAGCTGCCGCTCCCTTGACGTTTCGATCCTGCAGCGTATCGTTCGAGGGTGCTGCGGCGGTTGGGCTCACGCCCCGGAATGGTCCGCTTCCGCGCCATGGGGTGCGCGAGCTCTGCGAAGGCAGCGCTCGCCCACGCCGTGGACGGCCTCCGTCGCGTATGCGCGCCGAGTGCGTCTCGGCGCGCGAAACCACGCGGGGACTCGCGTCCCCCCGTCACGAACGCCCAGCTGCCGCGCAGGCCGCGATGGGGTGGTGCACTCGCTCCGCTCCTACCCGGCCTGTCGCCCCTGGGCGCCGGCAAGTCCGGAGGAGGGAACAATCGACATGAAGCACTTGCACGACCTCTCTACGGAGGTGGCGACGTCCTGACTCCGGTTCTTGTGCGTACCGCACGTCGGGACGCGACTCGTCCGGCGAGAGGGCCCGGAGCGACGGCTCGTCCGCTCCTCCGATGACCTCGGGTCCACCGGACCAAGGAAAGCGGTCATGACCGCGCGGCGCGCGGCTCGGGCGAAGAGTCCGGGACGCGCGTCGTTTTTTTTTGCCGGCGCGCCGCGCCTCAGGCCTGCGGCTCCTCGCTGCTCGCGCCGGGCTCGTCCGCGCGCTTCGGCGGCTCGTGCTCGGCGAACACCTCGGCCGCCAGCATGGCGTCGTTCATCTCCTCGAACTCGGCCGCCGCGTCGTGGCGCCGCTCGTCGCGCGTCGCGTGCCACTTGAAGAAGCCGCGCGCGTCCGGCGTCTCCGGCGTCCAGCTGACCTCGAGCGTCCAGCCGTGGAGCTCGGCCTTGTAGGGGCCGTGCTCGTCGCGTTGCCACGCCGAGGTGGTGATGGCTCGCTTCATCGACATGGCGGGAGCATTCCATGGGGCGCGGCCCCGGAGAAGGGCCACGCGCGCGCTTCGCCCGCCGTGTTCGACTTGGCCTCCGGACTTCGCTATCCTCGGGCTGCTTTCATGAAGACGACGAGCAAGAGGTTCTGCCTCGCAGCAGCCACGGTCGCCGCGTTCGCGCTCCCCATGGCGCTCGCGCGCGACGGGCAGGCCGACGGACCGGTGAAGCACACCGCCGAGAGCTGCCAGAACGCCTACGCCATCCTCGGGTGGCTGCAGGAGCCGGACGTGGCGCTGGCCCGGAAATGCGCCGAGCTCGACAAGACGTGCCTCGCCAAGCCCAAGGTCGAGGGCACGCCCGCGTGCACCGAGTGGCGCCTGCAGTGCTGGAAGCGCGCGCGCCTCGCGCCCGATCAGGAGCTCACCGAGGAGAACTGGCCGGGGCCGACGCGCAAGAAGGTCTGGAAGAAGATCGGCTTCATCATGGCCGTGCGCAAGTTCTGGCAGATGGTGCCGAGCTACGAGCCCGGGCGCGCGCAGCAGGTCTCGTTCCGCCAGTACGGCGTGAAGGACCGCAGCGACGTGACCGCGTTCGTCGCGCGCTGCGGCAGCGGCGGGACGTGCAACGCGGTCGCCGACACGTTCTACAAGTGGTACCGGCACATCGGGATCCCGCAGGTGCACTGCGGTCCGCTGCCGTACATGCTCGAGGGCGAGACGACGCCCGACATCCCGACGCCGACGCCCGAGGAGATCGAGGCCGGCAACCGCGGCGGCGGCTCGTACTCGGGCGGCACCCTGGGCGAGCCTTCGCTCGAAGAGTTCGACTGACCTCGACGTTCGCCCTTTCGGGCGAAAGTCTCGCGGCGCGTACGCGCGTGCACTCCGCGTGGGATCCGCGCTCCGGCTGGTCAGAACCCGAAGTCTTCCACGCGCCGGTGCGAGGTGGCGGGCGCCGTGCTCGCGGCCGCAGCCGCCGTGCTCGGTGCCCAGATCGTCGCCGCAGGAGGCGCGGCGGTGAGCGGCGGGGGCGCCAGGGGCGGTGCGCTCGTGGGCTCGGCGCGGGCGACGGCCGCGGCCCCGAACGCGCCCGGCGAGTCGAGCACCCAGGCGCACTCGCGCTCACCGTGACAGGTCTCGACGTAGACGAGCTGCCGGCCGCAGCCCGTCACCGCCTTGGTGCGCGCGCCGATGTTGAAGAGCTGCAGCAGGTTCGCCGGGCAAGCGAGGTCGAGCGACGAGCGCACCTGGAGCTGCGCGAGCGAGGCCGGTGCGGGCGGCACGCAGCCGAAGGTCGCCGCGCCGAGCGCGAGCCCGGCCCCGAGCGTAGCGATGCGCCACATGGTGCCGGCAGCATAGCGCGAATGGGCGCGCCTGGGTCCGGACGCGGCAGCGGCTGCCGCATTGTTGGCCCTGCCGCCCGACTTCGTGTTCCCTCCGATCCCCGATGCCTGCGCGCCGTGCGTGGCGTCGTCGCCCCGGAGGCACGCATGTACCCGAGCGCAGCGCGTCGGTCTGGTCGTGGCTCGCGTCGTCCACCGACCTCGCAGCCTGCGTGGCTGTGCGCGAGCGACCCCGCGGGCGACGCAGCGCAGGAGCACGTGCGGTCGCTGCGGCGCCGCGCCCGCCGCCTCGCGCGGCATGGCGAGCTCCGCAAGGCCGCCGGCCTGCTCCGCACGCTCGTCGCGCTCCGCTCCGAGCCGAGTCACTGGGTGCTGCTCGGCGACATGCTGCGCCGCGCGCACCGCATCGACGAGGCGCGCGAGGCCTTCAAGCAAGGCCTGTGGCTGAACCGCCAGGCCGGTGCCCACGCGCGCGCGGCCACGGTCGCGACCCTGATCGCCACGCTCGGCTGAGCCGTGCGCGAGCCCCGCGCCGACGGCCGCTGCATGACGTCGCGGTACGGATGATTTGTCAGCGTTTCCGAGCACTTCACGCGCTCGGGCAGCTCGACGGGCCGGTCGCCGAGGCGTAGCTTGGCCTCACGACGAGGTGACGCGATGAACGCAGGCTTGGCTTGGGCAGGGCTCGTGGCTCTCGTGGGTGGGGTTGGAGCGCTCGCCGCGCTCGGCTGCACGAGCCCGGACAGCGGGGGCGGTACGGGCGGCGCCGGTGCGACCACGAGCACCGGCGGCACGACGAGCACGACCAGCACGACGAGCACGCACACGGGCGGTAGCGGAGCCTACGTCGAGGGCAGCTTGCCCGCCGACTCGGGCATCATCTACCTGCATCACAGCACGGGCGGCGTCATCTGGGGCGGCGGCGTGCCCGAGGGCGTCGACGCGGCGAACACGGCGAACGGCACGAGCTACGCCATCGAGCAGACCGACTACCCGAGCTCCGCCTACCCGTGGCAGAACTACCCGTACGACTACTGGCACCTGTGGGTCGAGGCCGGCGGGCAAGCGGCGGCGGAGGGGCAGCCGTCGCTCGCCGAGCTCACTCTGGCTCACCGGGTCATCGTCTTCAAGCACTGCTTCCCCGTGAGCGACATCGAGGCCGACACCGGCAGTCCCGACATCGCCTCCGAGACGAAGTCGATCGAGAACTACGCGCTGCAGTACGCGGCACTCAAGGACGCCCTGCACGCCTACCCGGAGACGCGCTTTCTCGTGTGGACGGGCGCGGCGCGCCTGCTCACCGAGAGCAGCGTGGAGCAGGGGGCGCGCGCGCGGCAGTTCTTCACCTGGGTGAAGGACACGTGGGACGAGCCCGGCGACAACATCTTCGTCTGGGACTTCTTCGAGCTCGAGACCGAGGGCGGGGACTTCCTCGTGCCGGCGTACGCCGCCGGCGACTCGCACCCTTCCGACACCTTCGCGCAGCAGGTGGCGCCCTTGTTCGTCAGCCGCTTGCTCGCCGTGCTCGACGGCAGCGGCGACGGCGGGAGCCTCACGGGGCAGTAGCGCAGCGTCAGCCTCGGGCCGCGAGGAGCAGCCGTCCGGCGTTGAGCCCGAGCGGCACGCAGATGAGCAGGTTGGACCACATCATCGGGCCCACCGCGCCGGACAGGGTGGCGTGCGCGGTCACCGCGAGGGCGACGACGGCGTAGGAGAGACCGCCGAGCAGCACCGCGCGCTGCCCCGCGGCGTCGCTCACGCGACGCGCGAAGATCGCGGTGAGCCCGAAGCCGAGGTTGAGCGCCGCGGCGAGGCGCACGACAGCCGCGCCGCCGGCATCGAGCTCGAGGCCGTACAGGCGCATGAGCGCGATGGGTGCGACGAGCTCGGCGAGGCCGAAGGCGACCCCGAGCGCGCCGAAGACGACGACGTGGAGGCGGAAGGGCATGG
>JADLAB010000028.1 GCA_020848455.1 Polyangiaceae bacterium | reverse complement strand
GGTGGCCCTGTGGGATCTCGCCACGGGCAGCGCCGCCGGCACGCTGACCGCCGGCGCCTCCGTGCTCGGCGTGGACCTGAGCCGGGACGACGCGCTCGTCGCGGCGGCGTCGATCGACGGCGGCGTGCACGTCTGGGACGCGAAGACGGGGATCGTGCGCTGGGAAGCGCGGCTGGCAAAGGGCGAAATCCCGACCGGCGTCGCGTTCCTCCCGGACGGTGCCCGGCTCGCCGTCTCGCAGGCGAGCGGGCAGGTGTCCCTGTGGGACGTGAAGGGCGGAACGCGCGAGGCGCTCCTCGACGGCGGCGTCGCCGCGATGGGGCTCGCCGTGTCGCCGCGCGGCGAGGAGATCGCCGTGGCCCACGGCAACGACGCACACGCGCGCCTCCTCGCGCTGCCCGACGGCCCGCTCCGCGTGCTCGACCCACCCCTCGGGCGCCAGCTGAGCGCGACCTTCACCGATGACGGCCGCCTCGTCTCGGTGGGCGACCTCGGCCTGACGCTGGTCGACGTCGGCTCGGGCGCCATGCTGCGCACGATCCGCACGCCCGAGCCGGCCATGGCCGCGGCGAGCTCCGGCGACGTGGTCGTGACCTCGGCCCTGAGCTCGATCGCCGGCTTCAGCCTCACGTCGGGGCGCCCGCTGTGGCAGCTCGGGATGGCGCTCCCCAACCCGCCCGTGCGCTACGACGGCCGCGCCTGGCGCTCCCTCGACGACGGCGCCGTGGTGTCGCTGCCGGCGTCGAAATGGCGCGCGGCGGTCGAGACGCGCGCGCGCCTCGGCCAGGCCTCGAGCGACGGCGACACGCTCTGCTTCTTCACCGACGACAACGAGCTCGAGCTCTGGGACCGGCGCACGGACGAGCGCGTGCTCCACGTTCCGAGCTCCGCGTTCAGTGTCTTCGCCGTATCGGACGCCTGCATCACGGCCGGCCTCCCCGACCAGTCGCCCGGGGCACCGATCCAGCTCTACCCGCGCGCAGGCGAGCCCGTCCCGCTCTCGGGCGTCGACAACTGGTACGACGCCTCGGCGCGCGAGATTTACCTCCAGCGCGGCGACCGCGTCGAGGTGCGCGACACCCGCGGCGCGCTCCTCGCCGACTACCCGGCGCACGGCGGCTTCGCGGCCGGCACGCGCACCGCCGACTGGCTCGCGGTCGGCTACCGCAACGGGCGCCTCGAGGTGACGCGCCTCGACGCCGCCCCGGGCGCCGAGCCCATGGTGATGAAGCCCGCCTCCGCGAGCCTCCTCGGGCTCCTCGCGAAGGGGCCGGGCCACACCCTCCTCGGCGGCTACCAGAGCGGCTTGCTCGCAGCATGGGACCTCGCGACCGGCGAGGTCATCGCCACCGAGAAGGCGGTGGGCGTGCTCGTCCACCTCTACGTGCACGCGAGCCGCGCCTACGGCGTCACCGACACCGGCCACTCGGTCGTCCTCGACCTCGCCGACTTCGAGCGGCCCTATTGCGACGTCCTCGGAGACGTCTGGCGCGCGACCCCGGTCGAGTGGGAGAGCGGCGCGGCGGTGTCGAAGCCGCGGCCCGCGGATCACCCTTGCGCTAGGTAGGTGCGGCGTCGCCGCCCGGAAACGCTCGCGCGCTACCCAGATCCGGGAGCGGCACGACGGTGGTCGGGTGCCCGGGCCGGATCGCCCAGGCGCGCGGAGCGCTGCGAACGGCATGCGACGCTCGGCGCCGCCGCGTCCGCTCGCCTCGGCGCCGCGGGGCGCCGCCGGGGGTGGGCAACTACCGTAAAGGGGGATGACTCCGGGCCGGCGGAGTCCCGCTGCGTCCCGCCCGCAGTCCGAGCAGGGTCATCCCCCCGCGCCCGCACCCGCGCCGCCTCACGCTCCCGCTCCCGCGCCCCCACCCGCACCCCAACCCCCTCCCGCTCCCGCACCCGCACCCGCTCCCGCACCCGCCCCCGCTCCCGCACCCGCCCCCGCTCCCGCACCCGCCCCCGCTCACGCGCACGCCCCCGCCCCCGCCCCTAACCCCCGCCGGGCGTCGCCTCGATCGCGCGCCGGTAGCGCTCGCGCCGCGTCGCGTCGCGCAAGATCTCGTAGGCCTCCTCGAGCACCTCCGCGATGAGCGCGACGTCCGCGGTGAGCTCGGCCGTGCCGGCCGTCAGGAGCCGGCTCGGCTCGAAGAAGCGCCGCAAGTCGAGAAAAGCGCGCTTGATCTCGTAGCTCGTGGCCTGACGCGAGACCCCGAGCAGGGCGAAGTAGTCGCTCTCCGCGACGAGGTCGAGACGCGCTCGCACCCGCGTGCGGATGGCCTCGTCGTCGAGCCTGTCGCTCACCGGCTCGGCCACCGCCGGGCGCCGCGCCGCGGAGCGCACGTCGAGCACCGACAAGAGGCGCAGGGCGTAGAGCACGGGCGCGAAGTCGCGCCCGAGCCGGCCGAGCAGCTCGTCGACCCGGGTTCCCGGCGCCTGCCGCACGGCCTCGGCGTCTTCGGCGCCGAGGCCGGCCTCGCCGAGCAGCCCGTCCGCAGCGCCCTGATCGAGCAGGGCGCTCGGACCGCCGAGGCGCAGGATGGCGTCGTCGGCCTCGACGGCGCGCCGCACGACCTCGACGAACACCTCCACGCCCGCGGCGCCGCCGAACACGGCGGGCTCGGCGCTCACGCGCTCGCTCGGCGCGCGCTCGAGCTGACACAGCGCGGGCGTGTCGAGCATGGCGCGCGTGAGCACCCACTCGGCGTGCGAGCGCAGCACCGGCCAGAGATCGTCCTGGCTGAGGAAGCCGTTCGCGATGAGCGCCGCGGCAGCGTGCCGGCCGGAGTGCGGCAGCCGACCGACGCGCGCCGCAGCGACGTCGCGGCTGAGGTCGCCGCGCTCGACCAGGAACTGCAGCAGCCCCTCTGCCGGCACCTCGCTCAGGGCCGTGGCCACGTCGCCCTCGTGCAGCACGACGCGCCGCACGCGGCGCTCGGTCGCGCGTGCGGGCTCGGT
>JADLAB010000027.1 GCA_020848455.1 Polyangiaceae bacterium | reverse complement strand
CGACGGGTGCACGACTCGCGCGAGGAAGCGATCGGTCGCGCTTCCGGGTACGAAGGCGCTCAGCTCGAGCGTGTGGAGGTGAGCGGAGGCTTCCGGCTCAAGGTGGCGAGCGTTCGTAGCGTCCCGGCGGCGGAGCTGAAGAACGCCGTGCGCGCCGGGCTCGAAGCCGCAGCGGTCGAGCTCGAGAACCTCCCCGAAGCCCAGGTCGACTTCGACGACTGGTACGGGCTGCTCGATGAGCCCGACGTCGACATCCTCGACGAGCGGCTGAAGATGGTCGGGAAGATCACCGGGTACGAACGGGCGGGAGAGTTCATCCACGTGATGAGCGACAAGCCCCGCAAGCTGCTGCGGACGGGGACGTTCGTCGTGAAGAACTTCCAGAAGGAGCGTCTCCTCCGACAGCAGGAGGTCGCGATCGACGCGCTCACGCGGGGCGACACGGCGCGCGCAGATCTGCCGCATCTCCTCGCTGAAGCCTCGGTGCATCGCATGGGGGAGAAGCCGTTCGTCGAGCTCATGCAGCCGGGACTGAAGCCGGAAGCTCGTGTCCGAGACATCGTCGACCGGATCCTCGCGAGCCGCACCGTGTTCTGCCTGCAGGGCCCACCCGGCACGGGCAAGACGACCATCATCGCCGAGGTGGTCGCTCAGCTCCTCGCTCGCCAGCCCAGCGCGCGCATCCTCATCTCCTCGCAGGCGAATGAAGCGGTAGCGAACGCTATCGAGCGGGTTCTCGAGGTGCGGAAGGCTCTGGGCCGCGACTGGATCGTCGTGCGCGACGTGAGGCCCGAACGAGCTCGCGTCGAAGGGCCGTGGGCAGGGTACGACGCCGCGTATCGCGAGTTCGTCACGCGCATCCAGAAGGGCACCGCGGACGCCCTCGCGGGCGACGCTCGAGTGCCCGGTGCGGAGCGAGCCGTCGCCGAGTGGCTCGAGAGCGTGGAGCACGGGACACGCAAGGTGACGAGGGATTACACCGGTCTCGTGCAGGTGTGGGGAGCGACAACTGCCCGGTCGACCCGGCCGCTCGATGCCGTCGAGCCCGCACACTACGACCTCGTGATCCTCGACGAGGCGGCGAAGGCGACCGTCGGCGAGGTGCTGGTGCCCATCGTGCGCGCGCAGCGTCTCCTCCGCGTCGGGGACGAGAAACAGCTCCCACCCTTCCTCGAGGAGACGACGACGCAGGCGCTGCTCGAGCTCGGCATCGCAGAGGACGAGGCCAAGTACTCGCTCTTCGAGCATCTCCTCAAGCTGGTCCCCCGTGAGCATCGGGAGATGCTCACCATGCAGTTCCGGATGCACCCGACCATCGGCGACGTGGTGAGCGCCCTCTTCTACGAGAAGAAGGTCGGGAACGGCCCGGGCACCGAGAACCGTCCGCTGCCCGCGGGCGCATTCGACCGTGCACACCGCGTGATGTGGGTCGACGTCGTCGGTCAAGACGTGCGAGCCGGAAAGACCTCACGGGCCAACGACGCCGAGATTGGCGTGATCTGTCGGCTGCTGGAGAAGCTCGACCACGACACTCACGCTGCCGGCATGACGCTCAAGGTCGCGGTGATCGCGGCGTACCGCGGGCAGTTCGAGAAGCTCGATCCTCGCATGCGCGAGCTCCAGCCGTCGCTCAAGGCGCTCAAGGTCTCCGCCGCCACCGTCGACTCGTTCCAAGGGCGGGAGGCGGACGTCGTCCTCTACTCGCTCGTGCGCACGGGCGACGCCGAGCGGACGTTCCTCGCGGACGGCCGCCGTTTCAACGTCGCCCTCTCGCGCGCCAGGCGCTTGCTCATCATGGTCGGCGACCGGACCGGAGCCCGTGGCACTGCGCGACTCCGGGATCTCCTCGCCATGATCCCGGACGAGAACCAGGTGAGCGCGGCGAGCTTCGTGCCGGTGCGACGGCTCGGTGCGCTTCTCGACGCGCTGCTGAACCGCAAGGGGCCACCCGAGGGCGGTGACGCATGAGCGCGCAGCGCCGAATGAACGGAGGGGCGCGATGGGTGGCGTAGCTGCCGACCGACTCGTCCGTGACGGGTTCGTCTTGTCGCGTTCGCTCGAGGCCGGGCTGCCGATGCCCGTCTGGACGCTCGATCTCGAGGTCGAACGCCACCGCGAGATGAGCGCCGCGGAGCTTTGCGTCCTCCGGCACATCGAAGCCGGCGTGGGCGAGCCGCGCGAGATCACTCGCCGCATCGGCATGGGCGAGGACACGCGGCTCACGGAGCAGGTGCTCGTACGTTTGCTCGCAGCTCTGGCGATCGAGCCGAAGGGCGATCAGTTCATTCTCACGGAGACCGGCGGCGCATGGATCGCCGGAGGAGGTGCCACCGCGAGAGAGCGCGTCACCTTCGACGTACGGCTCGATCCAGCACGGGTCGCGTTCGAGTGGGTCGACTCGGAGCGGAGCGTCTACGCGACGCAAGATACGTGGACGATCGAGCTGCCGGCGGTCGACGACGACCTCATCCTCACGCGCAAGCCGGAGATCGCGCGCCTCGTGCAAGAGGCACCGCTGCCTGACGAGCACGAGCGGGCTCCTCACGAGCGACGCCCGCCGGTCGAGCTCCGCGCCTTCGCGATCCTGGAGCGGCGGCTGCATTGGCGCGCCGTGCGCGTCGATGAGTGGCGGCACGAAGAGCGCAAGGATGCCGTCCTCGTTCTTCATGTGGGGGACGCAGAGAACCCGCGGCTGACCGAGCTACTCGCCAACTTCGTGACCATCGACGAGCGCCGGCGCATCGCTCGGAAGTGACTCATCGCGATTGCGGGCGGTTGCGGTGGCGAGGTGGCTCTCGAGCGCGAATCCCGTCGTCGGCGCAGCGAAGCGGCCGTCCTGGCCGAGCTTGCCGGTCGGCTACGGATCCGCGAGACGCACGCTGCGTGGGCGGCACCGAGGCGAGGCGTGCCTCGGCCGCGCCGACGCGATCAGCGTGACGAGACGAGGCTTAGGCGACCGCGAGGTGGTCGATCCGCGGATGAGCGAGAGCTTCGCCGGACGCTGCTGCTGCTGCCGCCTGGCTTGACGCGTTGGGCTCCTTTCGAGGAGATCAGCCCGTTGGTGCCCACAGCGCGGTGATGGTCGCGGCGGTTCGGGGGGCATCAGAACGAGACTGTGAGCGGCGTGAACACGTAATCCACCGGACCGCCGTAGTTGGCGAGCGGATCGCTTGCAGGCTGCGACAGCACGACACCAAGCGCGATCGCACCACCGACGAGCAGCAGTCCGCTTCCGATGCCAATCCAGAGCGCCGGCTCTTCCGCGAGGTTGCTTCCTCGCGTCCCGAACGAAGCGTCGATGAGGACGCGCTCGCCGGGGCCGAGCGTGACGGTGCGCTCGAACGGATCGCGGCCCTCGGCCTCGACGCGGATGCGTCGGTCGCCAGCGGGGAGCTCTTCCTCGATGCGGCTCGTGCCCGCTTCCTCGCCGTCGAGGAAGATGCGCGCGCCTTCGATGCTCTCGACCACGAGCACGCTCGGACGCTCGGGAAGCGCGACGAGGTGAACGCTGTGCTCGGCCGAGGCCCCGCTCAAGACCGAGAAGGTCTCGTGATACGTCTCGAACCCTTCGGCCGAGACCATGAGCCGGTGGCGTCCCGGGTCGACGTCGATCGTGCGGGTCGTGCCCGTGCCCTCGATGACCTCCCCGTCGATGAACACCCGTGCGGAGGCGGGCTCAAGCGTCAGGCGCAGGTGCCCGACCGCGGGGCTGAGCTCCGCGCGGTAGCGGCGGGCCATCGCGAGGTCCGCCGCGTGCTCGGCCCCCCAGCCAGGGTCGGCACGCCCGAGCTCGACGCAGCGATCGAGCGCCTCGGTGGCCTCGGTCGCCTGTCCCAGGTGGTACAGGGCGAACGCGAGGTTGCAGACGACGCTCGGCCGCTCCGAGATCGCCCGCGCGCGGCGGAAGTACTCGGCCGCTTCGCCCCAGCGCTCGTCGTTTGCGAGCTCGACGCCCTGCCGGAAGAGGCGCTCCGCTTCGGCGAGATCTTGCCCCGCGGCTACCGCCGGAAGCGCGACGACGAAGAGCAAGATGAGGCCCGCCAGGCGCACCGTTGAACGCTATCGCTTGCCCGAGGCCCAGGTCAACGGAGGCCTGGGACCTATCGCCCCGCGAGCGCGCGCAGCAGGTCCGCGCACGTGGCGCGCCCGTCGTTGATGGCGTTTCCCGAAGCGGGACGGGAACCCATGATCACGACGTCGCCGGTCGACGCCTGGACGAGACGGACCGCCAGGTTCCCGGGGTCGAGGAAGCCGGCTCCGTCGTACGAGCCCACGATGAACGCGTCGGCTCCGAGAAGTCGCCCGAGCTCCTGGTACGACTCGGCCGACATCTCGCCGCTTCGGCTCTCCGTGTGCTCGGCGAGCACGGCGTCCACGCGCTGGCGCTCGACCACTCGGACGCCGGCCTCGAGCACGGCCTCGGTGCACCCGTCGGCCGCGCTCGCTCCCTGCGCGTCGGTGCTCGTGAACGCGAGGACCGCGATGGTGGCCGGTGGGCCGGGCGGGGCCGAGGGACTGCGCGTGATGCGAGGCGATACGCCACCGGTTGCCAAGGCGAAGGCGAGGAGGATGACGCCACGCATGGTGCTGAGGCTATTCGTTGCCTCGGCCCGTGTCGACGGCCCTCCGGCCGGTCGCCTCCTTCGTGTACCCTCTGGCCGATGCCGTCGCTTCCCTGCACCGCCTGCCGGGGGCTCGTGCCCGAGGCCGCCCGCTTCTGTCCGCACTGCGGAACCCCGCAAGCGAGCTCGGGGATCCTTGCGCCCGGCACCATGCTCGACGGGCGCTACCGCATCGTCTCGCGCCTGGGCCAGGGCGGGATGTCGAACGTCTACCTCGCGCGCCACGAGAGGCTCGAGCGCGACGTCGCCATCAAGTTCCTCCAGCCACAGCTCCTCGCCGACACGCGGGCGCTGACCCGCTTCATGCGCGAGGCGCGGATCTCCTCGAGCGTAGCTCACCGGAACATCGTCGAGGTGTACGACTTCGGGGCCGCAGATCGCGTTCCATACCTCGTGATGGAACACGTGCCCGGCATCCCGCTCGACGCCGAGATCGAGCAGCAGGGAGCGATGCGCCTCGAGCGCGCTGCGCATGTCCTCGCGCAGATCGCCGACGCGCTTGTGGCCGCCCACGCGCTCGACCTCGTGCACCGCGACCTCAAGCCCGCCAACGTCATGCTGACGCGTCGCGGTGTCGACGGGGACTTCGTGAAGATCCTCGACTTCGGCCTCGCCGTCTCGACCAAGGACGACGCCAGGCTCACCAAGGCCGGCGAGGTCGTAGGCACGCCCCACTACCTGTCGCCGGAAGCCTGGGAGGGCCGGGGGATCGACCCCCGCTCCGACATCTACGCGTTCGGCGTGATGGCCTTCGAGCTGCTCACCGGCCGCGTACCCTT
>JADLAB010000026.1 GCA_020848455.1 Polyangiaceae bacterium | reverse complement strand
GCCCCTCGCAGGGGCTCGGTCCGGTGGCGAAGGACTCGTGCGATCGCACGGTGCGCACGGCCGACGAAGAGGAGTGCCAGACGCGCCTCGACGACCGGACCTACGAGTTTCTCGGCGGCTGCGTCAGTCCCGACGAGTGAACGCGGGGAGCTCGGCTCCAGCGCGACGAGGCTTCAGGCTTCGGTGCTTCGGTCTCCAGGTGCCAGGCTTGAGGCCCAGAAGCCGGAGCGCGGATCCCGCGCGGATCCCTCCGGCCTTCCGCTCCACTGAGGCTGGCTACAGGCTTCGGTCTACAGGCTTCAGGCCCAGCAGCCGGAGCGCGTCCCTCTGGCCTCTCGCTCGCCCTCAAGCCTGGAGCCTGGCGCCTGGCGCCTGGAGCCCCCTGGAGCCTGGAGCCTGGATGGCCTGGAGCCTGGCGCCTGCCCGGAGCCCTGAAGCCTGAAGCCTGGAGCCTGGACGGGGCCGCCGACGCTTTTTTCCTGCGCAGTGAATCGACGCCCTACCGGGCCCGTCGAATCCACAAGAGGCGGCACGGAGCCGCTGCGTAGCTCCCGCAGGGGACGTGCGCAGACCCGGCCTCCCCTCGATCCTCGTGGACGCGTTCGCGTCCATGCACCCTGGCCCCACGCGCACCTCACAGGACTCACGACCATGGCAAACGTCAAGCTCCTCCTCCAAGCGGCCCTCGGCGCAGCCGTTCTCGCGGCCTCCTCGGCAGCCCTCGCGCAGCCGGTGCCCGTGAACGTGACCCAGGTGCCGTCGTGGCTCGCCGGCGTGGACGGCATGCCGAGCTTCGACTCCGCCACCGCGCGCCTCTACCCGCCCCCGGGCGGCACCGTCATGCTGTACGACGGCGACACCTTGGTCGGCTGGTACATGCAGCCGGGCTTCGTGAACCTCACGCCCGACCACGTCTACGGCATCGCCGTCATGAGCGGCACCACGATGCAGTTCAACTCGGGCCTGCTCGTGCGCAAGGGCATCACGGACGTGCGCTTCGCGGCCAGCGGCTATCCGACGCTGCAGTACTACCCGTCGCCGGCGGCGCTCTACGGCTACGGCGGCCAGGGCTACGGCTACGGCGCTCCGGGCTACGGCTACGGCGCCCCGGGCTACGGTGCTCCGGGCTACGGCGCCCCGGGCTACGGCGCTCCGGGCTACGGCGCTCCGGGCTACGGTGCTCCCGGCTACGGCTACGGCGTGCCCGTGGCGAACCGCCCGTACCACACGCCGGCCGCGCCCCCGGCCCAGCACGACGTCGCCGCCCCGCGCGACACCCGCGACGCGGCGATGAGCGACCGCGAGGTCGCCACGCTGGCCCAGCAGATGAGCGGCATCGTGACGGATCAGAAGCGCATGGCCGCGCTGACGAGCGCCACGAAGGGCATCGAGCTGCGCGCCGCGCAGGCGGCCGAGCTCGTGCACCAGTTCCGGACGCACCGCTACCGCGTCATCGCGGCGGCCGTCCTCGAGCACCAGCTGCGCGACCCGCGCAACGCCGCCGTCCTCGACGCGGCCGTGGGGCGCGACGTGAGCCCTCGCCCCGTGGCCCTGCCGAGCATCGGGTCGCGCTCGCGCCTCGCCGCTGGCAAGTGACCGGACGGCCCACCCGAGCCACGCCATCGCTCGAGCCGCGCCGCGGGGTGCCCACCCCCGAGGCGCGGCTCGCGTCTTTTGTGGGCCTCGCCGAGCCGCCCGGCCGTTCGCGCGCGAGGCCCTTGCCGACGCGGGCGGCGTGCGGTAGCAATCGGCTCCGCCTGCGAGGCCCTGGGCCCCGCGAGCGCGGGCGCATAACTCAGCGGTAGAGTGCGTCCTTCACACGGACGAAGTCGCAGGTTCAAATCCTGCTGCGCCCACCGCAACCCTGCCGTCGACCGACCTAGCGAGCGGTCGAGCCCTGCGCGAGCGCGCGGCCACCGCTCACCTCACCGACGCCACCCACGCCCGCGGCGGCGCGGGATCGACTCGCGAGCTCCTGGCGCAGCGCGTCCTCGAACGACGCGGCGCCCGCGGGCTCCGGCGCCTCGAGCCACACCTGCTCGAAGGTGGTGGTCGTCGCGAGGCGAAAGATGCCGCCCCCGATGACCGTGGCGGCCAGGAGCGTGAGGATTCCGGCGCTGCACTGCGCCACCGTGCGCCCCCCGAGGCGCCGGCAGCGAACGGCGAGCACGGCGCGCGCACGCGCCCGCAGGCAGCGATTCGAAGGGCAGGAGGCGACGACGGGGAGCATGGCACGAGTGTGCGTGGATGTAGGTGCGTGGGCCAAAATACCCACGCTTCGCTACCTCAACGCCGGAGCGGGCCGATCTCTGCCCGCTGCCCTCGGGCGCGAGCTTGGCGGCCGCCTACTCGATCGAGCGGAGCAGGCCCTCGAACGCCGAGCGCACGGACTCCACGGTGTCGTTCGGGCCCGCGAGATGGAAGAACCAGCGCCCGCGGTCGAGTGTCTGGACGGCGGCCGCGAGCATGCGCCAATCGCGCTTCACGACGGCGACGGCGTGCCGGCCCGTGCGCCCCACGGGCGGTCCCATGCCCACCTTGAAGGTCCCGGCAGCCTCGACGCGGTGCACCTTGATGGTCCCGAGCTCGAGCAACGAGCGACGCACCGTCGGCGCGGCGTCCGCGTCGAAATCGCCGACCCACACCCGGAGGTTCTCCTCGATCTCGCCCGCCTTGCCCGCCGGCGCGGACGACACCACGAGCTCGGCGGGCTCCTTGTCGGCGCCCGAGGGCTCGACCCGGTAGCGCCAGCCGCGCAGGCTGCGCTTCGACTCCTCGGCCTGGGGCAGGAAGATCGCGGGGGCGGTCCAGCGCAGCACACCGGCCGCGGGCTCGGGGCCGGAGCTCTCGGTCGAGGTCGTGGAGCTCGTCGCGCGCACGGTCACCCGCTCGGGGGGCGGCTCCGCGCACGCCCCGACGAGCGCGAGCGTGGCCGAGGCCGCGAGCAGGGCTTTCCGTCCCATGCACGTTTGTTAGGGTCGGGGCCGGGCCCAGGCAAGGCGTAAGCCGAAAGCGGCCGCGGTCCGTATGGACGGAGACTCATGGAACAGATCGGCGAGTACCTCGTGCGGCGGCTGGTGGGCGAGGGCGGCATGGGCCGCGTCTACGAGGCCGAGGAGCGGCTGAGCAAGCGCCGCGTCGCCCTGAAGGTGCTGCGCGACGAGCTCGCCCAGAGCGAGCACGCCCGCGCGCTCTTCCTCAACGAGATGAAGATCCTCGCGCACCTCGAGCACCGCAACATCGTGCGCAGCCTCGCGAGCCTCGAGACCGACGGCAAGCTCGTCACGGTGCTCGAGTACCTCGAAGGCAAGACGCTGCGGGTCGTCGCGGCCGAGCGCGGTCGGCTGCCGTGGCAGGAGGCGGCGTACGTGGCTGCCGAGGTCGCGCACGCCCTCGGCGCGGCGCACGGGCAGGTGCCACCGGTCATCCACCGCGATCTCAAGCCCGAGAACATCATGGTGCTCGAAGACGGCAGCGTGAAGGTGACCGACTTCGGCATCGCCAAGCTGATCCAGGAGCTCAACCAGCCGAACACGCAGAGCGTCGGCACGCTGCAGTACATGAGCCCCGAGCAGATCGACGCGACGAGCATCGATCACCGCTCCGATCTGTACTGCCTCGGGCTCGTGCTCTACGAGCTGCTCACCGGCCACCCGCCC
Source organism: Polyangiaceae bacterium (assembly GCA_020848455.1). Lineage (GTDB taxonomy): Bacteria > Myxococcota_A > Polyangia > Polyangiales > Polyangiaceae > JACRDA01. The sequence goes on along the minus strand of JADLAB010000026.1, from coordinate 578 downwards.
TTCCAGAGCGGCTCGCCGAGGGTGCTGCTCAACCTGCAGTGCACGGAGCCACCCCCGCCGCTCGCGGACGACGTGCGCGCCGGCCTGCCGAAGGGCGTCGAGAAGCTCCTGTTCGCGCTGCTCGCCAAGTCGCCGGCCGACCGCCCCGCCACCGCGAACGAGGTGGCCGAGCGGCTCGAGGGCTTCGTCCCGGCGCGGAGCTTCGCGGGGCTCGGCGACGGCGCGAAGAAGCTCGCTGCCACGGCGGCGCCGGCCGGCAAGACCGTGCCGGCCGAGCCGACCGGCGTGCCCTCGGGCGACACGCTCGTGTCGGCGTCGGCGGAGGAACGGGACGGGCCGCGCCGCCCGTCGCGCCCCGAGGCGAGCGGCTCGAGCGAGGGCGAGGCGCAAAAAGACGCGGTGGCGCTCGTCGAGCGTGTCGGTCGCCGGCGCGAGCTCCCGACCGCGGCCGCCGTCGCGATCGTGGTCGGGCTCGCCGTCGCCTCCGCCGTGGCGACCTACTTCGTGGTGCGCGCCAGCGGAGCGCCGGGCCCGGGGGCGAGCGCCACCCCGAGCGAGGCCCCCGCCCCGACGTGGGG
>JADLAB010000025.1 GCA_020848455.1 Polyangiaceae bacterium | reverse complement strand
GAACGCGCGGTGGGGATGACTCGCGCGGGCGGAGGTCATCGGGCGCGACAGTTCCCGAAAGGGGAACGCCAGGCGGGGATGAGCGCGTCATCCCGGCCCGCAGTTCCCCGCCTGGGAACGCGCGGTGGGGATGACTCGCGCACGGACGGAACCGTGGACGTAGACGTAGACGTAGACGTAGACGTCGGCGTGGTCGTCGGCGTGCTCGTCGGCGTGGTCGTCGGCGTGCTCGTCGGCGTGCTCGTCGGCGTGGTCGTCGACCTGGACTTCGACGGCGACGACCACGTGGACTTGGACAACCCAGCGTGGACGCCGACCGGCTCCTACCCGAGGTGCTTCGCGAGCCGCTTGCCGAGCGCGAGGATCGTGAGCACGGTCGGGCGGTCGAGCGCCTCGGGGAAGACGCTGGCGTCGCAGACGTAGAGCCCGCGCACGCTCGTCGCGAGATCGGTGTCGACGTGCGTGCCGATGCGCACCGTGCCGCTCGGGTGCGTGCCGCGCAGCGGGGTCGAGAAGAGCGAGTGGGGCTCGGCGCCCGCCTGCACCAGGATGCGCCGGCAGACGGCCTCGGCCCGCCCGAGCCGCTCGCGGTCGCGCGGCGTCAGGGGCTTCGAGATGCGCCCGTCGGGCGAGACCCCGCCCGAGATGTCGTCCTTCAGCTTCACCATGAGGCCGAGCACGTTGCGCCAGCGCGGCCAGGTGAGCGCGCGGCGCGGGCTCTCGAGGCCGGCCATGATCGGGTAGAGCAGCCACGGATCGACGAGCGTGCTCAGCATGTAGCCGCCCGCGTCGTCCTCGTACGACCACGTCATGGGCGGCTCGCCGCCGATGCCCCGCTCGCGCGACAGGCCGTACACCATGAGCGTCGCGTCCATGGTGAGGCCCTCGCCCGGTCCCACGAGCCCCGAGGCCTGGAGCAGGCGCGGCGAGCCGATGCCGCCCGCCGCCACGACCACCGTGCCGCCGCGCACGCGGAAGGGCCTGGCGTTCATCCGCCCCTCGACGCCGGTCGCGCGCCCGGCCTCGATCGTGACGCGGTCGACGCGCGCTCGGGTGTGGAGCACCGCCCCGGCGGCCACGGCCTCGTCCACCCACTCGGCCGCGTTCCACTTCGCCCCGCAGCGGCAGCCGAGCATGCAGTGCGCGCCGCACGCGCCTGGGAAGCGCGGTGCGCGCGCGGGGCTCATGAACTTCGGCTGCGGCACGAACGGGAAGCCGGCCTCGCTCGCGGCCTCGGCGAGCCGGGTCGAGGCCGCACCGCGCATGTCGGCCGGGAGCGGCGCGACACGGAGCTCCGCCTCGGCCTCGGCGACCTCGTGGTCGAGCTCGACGCCGTAGCGCTCCTTCATCCAGGCGGGCGGCGGCGCCGCGCAGCCGCAGTACATGCCGGTCGCGCCCCCGAGCATGAGGGGGCGCACGACATTCAGGCCCTCTTCGGTGAAGAGCAGGCTCGCGCGGTCGGTGTAGAGCAGCGCGCCGAGGTAGCTCCCGTAGTAGAAGCGGCGCCGCTCGTCCGCGCCGCGCTCGAGGAGCACGACGCGCCGCCCGCGCCGCGCGAGCTCGCGCGCGACGGTCGCCCCGCCGGGACCGGACCCCACCACGACGACGTCGGTCTCGAGCTCGAGCATGTTGGGCCGAGCGTAGCCCCGCCACCGAGGGGGCGACACCGAGAGGGGGCGAGACGGGGCGAGACGGGGCGAGAGGGGGCGACGCATGGTTGACGACGCGGCGCCGGGGCGTATACTCCGCCGCCCTCAAGGCCCGGCGTGGGGTTTCACCTCTGCGCCGTGGCGTCGGCCGGCTCCTTTCCCGGCCAGGAGAAGCCATGCTTCACCCTACGCAGAAGTCCGAAATCGTTCAGAAATATCGCTTGCACGAGACCGACAGCGGTTCGGCGGAGGTGCAGATTGCCCTGCTCACCGTCCGCATTTCCCAGCTCACCGAGCACTTCAAGACCCACAAGCGCGACCACCACAGCCGGCGTGGTCTGCTCAAGCTCGTGAGCCAGCGCCGCCGGCAGCTCAACTACCTCAAGCGCGTCGATCTCGAGCGCTACAAGTCGCTCATCGGCAGGCTCGGGCTGCGCAAGTAGCACGGGCTCGCCCGCTCGCGGGAGCGGTCGGCCCTGGCCGCTCCCCACGCACGGGGCCGGCGCCCCGCAGCCCGCTGCGCCGCGTCGGCCCGCCCCTCCGGGCATCGTCCAGTCTGCCTTCGTCCCCGATTCGTGCCCACGAGAGCGCTCGTGGTCAGGAACCGAGGAAGAAGCCGGACGGGTGCTCGGGCCCGGTGCCGGGCCTTCGATGCCTCGCCATGGCGGCGCGGCGGGAGGCCGGCGCCGAGCGGTCCTCGCGCGCGCCCGCGCGGCGGCGGCAGCCCTCTCCGGGCCCGCCCTCGACCTCGCAGCGCGTGTCGCGGCGGCCGCGAAGCGACCCCGACACGACGCGGCGTGCAGGCCGCGACTGGAGCCACCATGATCGTCCGAGAGTCCGTACTTCTGGGCGGGCGCCCGCTCACCTTCGAGACCGGCCGGCTGGCCAAGCAGGCAGCGGCCGCCGTGCTCGTCACCTACGGCGAGACGCAGGTGCTCGTGACGGTGTGCTTCCAGGATCCACGCCCGGGCCTGGACTTCTTCCCGCTCACCTGTGACTTCATCGAGAAGACGTACGCCGCGGGGCGCATCCCGGGCGGCTTCTTCAAGCGCGAGGCGCGCCAGCGCGAGGAGGAGATCCTCACGTGCCGCGTCATCGACCGCCCCATCCGCCCGCTCTTCCCGAAGGGCTTCAAGATGGAGACGCAGGTCATCGCGACCGTGATGTCGAGCGACAAGGAGAACAAGGCCGACGTGCTCGCGCTCACGGGCGCCTCGGCGTGCCTGCACCTGTCGGCGCTGCCGTGGGAAGGCCCGATCGCGGGCGTGCGCGTCGGGCGCGTGAACGGCGAGCTCATCATCAACCCGACCGTGACGCAGCTCACGACGAGCGATCTCGACATCACCGTCGCCGCGTCGCGCGACGCCATCGTGATGGTCGAGGGCGGCGGCGATCAGATAAGCGAGCGCGACATGATCGACGCGCTCGAGTTCGCCCACGCCGAGCTGCAGCCGGTGCTCGACCTCATCGACGAGATCCGCGCCGTGGTCGGCAAGCCGAAGATGCCCTTCGTGGCGCCCGACCTCGAGCCCGCGCTGAAGCAGCGCGTCGCGGCGCTCGTCGACGCCGATCTGCGCGCGGCCTCGCACGTGCGGGAGAAGCACGCGCGCTACGACGGCTACAAGGTCCTGAAGCAGAACCTCTCGGAGACGCTCAAGAAGGAGCTCGGCGAGGACAAGTACCTCGAGGTCGAGAAGCTCGTCGGGGCCGAGTTCGAGCACCGGAAGAGCGCCGTCGTGCGCGGCTACGTGCTCGACGAGCGCACCCGCATCGACGGGCGCGATCTGCGCACCGTGCGGCCGATCGCGACCGACGTCGGCGTGCTCTTCCGCACGCACGGCAGCGCGCTCTTCCAGCGCGGCGAGACGCAGGCCATCGCCACGACGACCCTCGGCACCTCGAGCGACGAGCAGAAGATCGACGGCCTCATCGGGCAGAGCTGGAAGCGCTTCTACCTGCACTACAACTTCCCGCCGTTCTCCACCGGCGAGACCAAGGGCCTGCGCGGGCCCGCGCGCCGCGAGATCGGCCACGGCGCCCTCGCCGAGCGCGCCATCGAGCAGATCATCCCGGACAAGGAGCAGTTCCCGTACACCATCCGCGTGGTGAGCGAGACGCTCGAGTCGAACGGCTCCTCGTCGATGGCGGCGGTGTGCGGCGGCTGCATGTCGCTCATGGACGCCGGCGTGCCCATCAAGGCACCGGTCGCGGGCATCGCGATGGGCCTCATCAGCGAGGGCAGCGGGCGCTACGCCGTGCTCTCCGACATCCTCGGCGACGAGGACCACCTCGGCGACATGGACTTCAAGGTGTGCGGCACCGAGCGCGGCATCACCGCCATCCAGATGGACATCAAGGTCAAGGGCCTGACGCGCGCCATCCTGGGCGAGGCGCTCGAGCAGGCGCGCGAGGGGCGGCTGCACATCCTCGGCAAGATGCTCGAGACCCTGCCGGCGCCGCGGCCCGAGCTCAACAAGCACGCGCCGCGCATCGTGTCGCTCAAGGTCAAGCCCGAGCAGATCCGCATCATCATCGGGCCGGGCGGCAAGACCATCAAGGGCATCGTCGACCAGACGGGCGTCGTCATCGACGTGGAGGACGACGGCACGGTCAACGTGGCCTCGAGCGACGCCGAGCAGCTGCGCCGGGCCATCGAGATCATCGAGGGCCTCACGGCCGAGCCCGAGGTGGGCAGGATCTACGACGGTGTCGTGCGGCGCGTCGCCGACTTCGGCGCCTTCGTCGAGATCCTCCCGAACTGGGACGGCCTCGTGCACATCAGCGAGCTCGCCTACGGGCGCACCGAGCGCGTCGAGGACGTGTGCCGCGAGGGCGACAAGCTGCGCGTCAAGGTGCTGTCCGTGGACAGCGACGGCAAGGTGCGGCTGAGCCACAAGGACACCTTGCCCCCGCCCGAGGGCTACACGGCCGAGGTGGGCGAGGGCGGCGAGCCGCGTCCCCCGCGTCCCCACGGCGACGGCGGCCGCCCCGGCGGCGGCGGGCGCATGTCCTCGCAGTCGCGGCGCACCGGCGGTCCCGGCGGCGGCGGTCACGGTGGCCCGCGCGGCGACGGGCCGCCCCGGCGACGTCGCTGACGCGTGAGCGTGGCGCCGCCTCCGCCGCCGAAGCGCACGGTCGTCCAGCTGCTGCGCGAGTTCTCGATCCCGCTGCTCGCGGGGGTCGCGATCGGGCTCGTGTGGGCGAACCTCGACCCGAAGGGCTACGTGCGCATGCTGCACGCCTCGCCCTTCGGGGACGAGAGCCCGTGGAACTTCCACTTCTTCGCGAACGACATCTTCATGGTGTTCTTCTTCGGCATCGCCACGAAGGAGATCACCGAGGCCTGCCTGCCGGGCGGTGCCCTCCACCCACTGCGGCGCGCGGTGAATCCGCTCTGCGCCACCCTGGGCGGCGTCCTCGGGCCCGCGGCCGTGTACACCCTCGTCGTCGCTCTGCTCGGCGAGCCGGCCATCGGGCGCGGCTGGGGCGTCCCGACGGCGACGGACATCGCGCTCGCGTGGCTCGCCGCGCGCCTCGTGTTCGGCGAGCGCCACCCGGCCGTGAGCTTCCTCCTGCTCCTCGCCGTCGCCGACGACGGGATCGGGCTCGCGATCATCGCGATCTTCTACCCGGATCCGAGCCACCCGGTGGTCCCCGCCTACCTCGGCGGCGTGGTGGCAGCGATGGCGATCGCGTACCTCCTGCGCCGGCTGCGTGTGCAGAATCCGTGGCCGTACCTCCTCGTGCCGGGGGTGCTGTCCTGGGTGTCGCTCCACTTCGGGTCGCTGCACCCGGCCCTGGCGCTCGTGCCGGTCGTGCCCTTCATGCCGTCGGCGCGGCGCGACGCGGGTCTCTTCGTCGAGATCGAGGGCCGGCCGCAGCGCGACGCCCTCAGTCGCTTCGAGCACGCCTTCAAGAGGCCCGTCGACTTCGGCCTCCTCATGTTCGGTGTCGCCAACGCGGGCGTCACCTTCTCCGACGTCGGCCCCGCGACGCTCGCCGTCGCGCTCGCGCTCGTCGTGGGCAAGCCGCTCGGCATCACGCTCTTCGGCTCGGCCGCGCGCCTGTTCGGCTTTCCGCTGCCGCACGGCATGACGACGCGGAGCCTCGTCGTCGCCGGCGTCGTGGCGGGCATGGGGCTCACGGTGGCCCTGTTCGTCGCGAGCGTGGCCTTCACCGACCCCGTGCACCAGGGCGCCGCGAAGATGGGCGCGCTCGCCTCGGGCGGGTCGGCCCTGCTCGCGCTCGCGCTCGGGCGCCTGCTCGGCGTGAAGGACGGGGGCGTGCCCTCCGACGTCCCGTCGAGCCGCAAGCTCGTGCACCGCGGCTCCGGCTGGCGCCGGTTCGGGCGCTGGGTGCGGGGCCCGAGGCGTTGACGACGGGCGCCGCGCGGGGGCTCGAGCCCGCCGCCGAGCCCGGACCGGCGACGAGATCGGCAGAAATGATGCCTCCCGGCCCGGTTTGCGGAAGAGTACCGGATCGGTACGCGCAGCGCTGGATGATGGGCAAAGGGCGCCGTGGCGAACAAGGACTTCAAGCGCACGCAGTT
>JADLAB010000024.1 GCA_020848455.1 Polyangiaceae bacterium | reverse complement strand
CGGGGCGGCACGCCCGCCGCGATGAGCGCGCCGTTCATGGCGCCCGCCGACGTCCCCGACACGATGTCCGGCGGGTGCCCGAGCCCCCGCGGGTCGGAGAGGAGCACGTCGTAGACGCCCACCTGGACGGCGCCGCGCGCGCCGCCGCCCGAGAGCACGAGCGCCGTGGGGCGCGCGGGGTCGTGAGCGAGCGGGGACGGTGGGGCGGCAGCCACGGAGGCACTCTCGCACGGAAGGGCCGGATGGGCCCAAGGTTCGCCGCGTTCGCGACCTAGGGCGCGACCCAGCGCGCCTCGACGGAGAGCTTGCCCGTCCAGATGAACGGGATGTCCTGGCCGTCGAAGAGCCCCTTCGTCGGTCCGTCGAGCGTCTGGAGGCCGCCCGCCCAGCGCGTGATCTCGTTCTCGTAAGTCCAGCGCACCCGGACGTCGGCGCCGGGCTCGAAGCCCGCGCGGCGCGTGGGGCCCGTGCCAGCGCCCATGGGGTCGAGCGAGAACGGCTGCTCCCAGGTCTTCTCCGCGCCGGGCGCGAGGAGCGGGAAGTCGATCTCGGTCACGACGTAGCCGTGCGGGTGCGGATCCGGCGCCGCGAACCTGGCGTCGCCGGCCGTGAAGTGGAGCGTGCTGATGTTCGCCCGGAACGGCTCGGACTGCGGCAAGTAGATCCGGATGGGCTGCTCGGACCGGTTCGCGAAGTGCAGGACCACCTTGCGCATCGGGATCCGCTCGACGACGACGTCCGGCGAGATCTCGAACCACACCTCGAGACCCCCGTCGCTCGCGTGCGTCGAGGTGGCCGTCGTGCTCATGGCCGTGGCTCCGGAGGTCGTGGCGGTCGGGCGCGGCGCGGCGCTCGCGTCGGGGGGCGCGGGCTTCGTGGCCGAGCCGGCGCACCCGCCGAGCGCGACCACGAGGCCGATCGCGGTCATCAAGCTCGACGGGAGCGCTGGCATGAGGAGATGGTACGTCATCCCGGCGAGCGTGGCGTCATCGTTGCGGGCGCGCGCCCGCCGCGTCAGCCCCGCGCCGCTCGGAGCTCGCGCCGGCCTTCGCGGTAGACGCCGATCGCCACGATCACGAGCGCGATGGCGAGCAGGCCGAGGCCGAGCGTGCCGGGGCGCGTGCTCTCCTTCAGGCCCTGGAGCAGCACCTGCGGGACGTCCTCCGCCGGGAACCGGTTCCCGTCGCCGAGCGCCCAGAACACCGTGCCCAGGTCCATCCAGGTGGCGTGCGCCGCCAGCACGACGAGCGTCACCCCGAGGGCGACGATCACCCGCAGCCGCACGGGCTCCCGGTCGACGGCGAAGCGCACCGCGACGCCCACGAGCACGAGCCCCACGATCAGGATGGGCCACATGCCCCAGCCGCCCTCTTGGAAGAAATCGATCATGTCGGCACCTCCTTGTTCGCTTGCAGCGACCGACGGGGAGACAACCCCACGGCGCGCCGGCCGTGACGCGGAAAGAAATCTTCGCGCCGGCGGTCACGCCCCCGGTTGGCCGGGGTTCTCGCAGGATGATGGCGCTCGATCTCGCCCGCTCGGCGCGCGACCCCGACCCCGGGGTCGCCAGGGGTCGCCCCGCGCTCGCCGTGGTACGAGCGGGCTCCGGGACGGCGCGGGCGGAGCAGGGGACACGGGCGGTGCGCGACCGAGACGCGAACGAGGCACCGGGCAGCGAGGGCGGGCGCGACGAGGAAGCGCGTCTCGTCGCGCGTCTGCGGCGCTCGGAGCCCGGGGCGTTCGACGAGGTGTACCGCCGCCACCACCCGGGCATCTGGCGCTTCCTGCGGCAGCTCGCGCGGAGCCAGGCGCTCGCGGAGGACCTCTTCCAGGACACGTGGGTCGCCGCGGCGCGCAACGCGCACCGCCTGCGGAGCGACACGCGCCTGCTGGCCTGGCTCTACGCCATCGCGCGCAACAAGCACAAGAACGCGCTCCGCACGGCGGCGCGCGACCGGCAACGGCACACGGCGCTCGCTGCCGAGGCGGCCGAGCCGGGCCTGGTGCCGGACGCGGAGGCCGCTCTGCGGCAGCGGGCCGAGCGGTTGCGCGCCGCGCTCGCGCGCCTGCCGGACGCCCACCGCGAGGTGCTGCTGCTCTTCGCGGTGCAGGGGCTCGAGACCGAAGCGGTGGGGCGCATCCTCGAGCTCTCCGCCGACGCCGTGCGCAAGCGGCTCTCGCGCGCGCGCGCCGCGCTCCTCTGCGAGGCGGGGCTCGACGGCGAGCGCGACGACCTCCCGAGGAGGGACGATCCATGAACGACGACGAGCTCTTCCTGGCCCTCTCGGACGGCGTGCCCGAGCTCGCGCCCGCGCTGGCCCAGCGGGTGCGGCGCCTGGCGCATGCGACGCTGCGCCCCGCGCCCGGCACCGGTACGGGGCTCACCTTGCCCGCAGCGCTGCGCGGCGCCGTGGTGCCGGCGCTCCTCGCCTCCGCGGCCGTCGTACGCACCGCCCAGACGGTGGAGACGGCGCGCGTGCTCTTCGGCGGCGAGGAGCCGGTGCCGTCGGCCGACGATCCTGCCCGGTGACGGGTGCGCCGCGCGGCGCCTTCGTCCTCGCGGCCGTCCGGCGGCACGTCCGGCGTCATTCGATGGGCTTGCCGGCGAAGAACGCCGCGGCGAGGCCTTCGCGGCGGCAGACCCAGGAGATGCGCACCGGCTCGAAGAGCAGCGCGCGGAGCCAACTCTGGGTGCACAGATCTGGTGGTCGCGGACGCTGGCATCGGGATCCCGGCGCATCTCAAGCGCCAGCACCCCGCGTCGAAGGGACTACCGGCAGGCGCTCGAGAGGGCGCTGCTTCCGCACATCTCCGGTACGTTGTTTCGACAAACTCGCACCCAAGTCGAGCGCGGCGTGTACATTCGATTGCATGAGTGCATACCGACGTTGGGGTGGGTCGTTCGGCGTCCTCTTGGCTGTGGTGCTGGCGTGCCCGCCGGTGTCGGCCGGCGAGCCGTACCACGTCGTCGCGGTGTCGAACCAGACTGTCGGCGGAGCGACGATCGGGCAGATCGCCTCGACCGGCGCGTCGATCTCGGACGACGGTGACGTCGTGGTCTTGGGGGACGCGATGGTTGCGGCCGAGCTGGCCGGCACGCTGACCAACATCTTCGACTTCGCCAACACGGGGGTCAGCCCGGCCGACGGGGGGACACCGACCATCTCCGGCGCGCTGGTGACCTTCCGCGTGGCCAACTCGGTGTGGACCTGGGCCGCTGGCGTCGTCAGCCAGCGGGTGTCCCCGGCGGACATCATCGCGGCGGGCGGGCAGGTGGGCGAGCAAGTCACTTTCGCGGGGGCCGACGAGTCCGGCGGGGTGGTGGTCGTGACCGAGCGCAACCTCTTCTATCGGTCCGCCACCGGCGCCCTGACGCGGCTCGCTGGCACGGGGGACGCGGTCCCTGGCTACCCGGGGCGCACCCTCGCCCTGCCCAGCTACTTCTGCGGCGCCGGTGCCGAGATCGCCGCCGACGGGACGATCCTAGTTGCGTTCAACGTGCTGGGGGACGCCAACCACGCGGCCGGCGAGGCGGTCCTTCTAGGCACGGCGGGGGCGCTTACCGCTGTGCTGGTGACCGACGAGGTCATCCCTTCCGACGCCTCGTTGAAGTGGAAGCATCCGGTCGCGTGCGGGCTCGCCTCCGACACCGGCAACGCAGTGTTTCTCGCCACGACCAAGGTGGTCGCCTCTGGCAACGACGGCGCGACCTTCCTGTTCAGCGGCCCGGAGACGGACATCACCAGGTCGAGCGCGATCGATTTGTCAGCGATCCCGCGGTTCACTGGCCAGTTCGTCGCGAGCGGGCTGAGCAGGTTTGCGTTCGACGCGTACGACGACGCGCTCCAGGTCGAGGCCATCGTGTCCGGCGACGCCCTCAGCGGCGCGACGTTCGTCTTGCGCGCCGGCGACGGCGCTCCGGGCGGCGAGACCTTCTCGTCGGTCAGCGCGCCCCAGCTCAACTCCGTTGGCCAGGTCCTCTTCATGGGCACGCTGACCGGCGGCGGCGGGGGCATCTACCGCTACACGCCCGGCACCGGGATCGTGGAGATCGTGGCCAGCACGGACACGTTCGACCTCGGCGGTACGGTCGGGGTCGTCACCGCGGACAGTGGCGGGCTGAGCCAGCGTCCGGGCGCCGGCTACCCCCGCAACCTCAATGCCGACGGTACGGTCACCTACAACGTCTTCTACGGCTCCGACGTCGCGACCCTGGTCACCGGCTCGGCGGCGCCAGGCCCACCGATCGACCTCGAGCTCACCCTCGAGCTCACCAGGGTGAAGACAGACCAGGGCAACTTCGCTAATATCCTCATGCGGGTCCGCAACAAGGGATTGGCGTCCGTCACCGGGGGGCAGGTCGAGCTCGACGTCGGCACCGTGCTGCCCTGGGGTCTCGCTTCTGCGGTCGAAATCGACGTTGAGTGCACCGTGACGGCCTCCGCCTACGTCTGCCCGCTGGCGCCATTCCTCCAACCGCTGGCTCCCGGCGAGCTCCGCGAGTTCAGCATCACGATCAAAATGCAGGGGGACGGGCAGGACGGCTACCCCTGCGATCTGACGGTGTCGGGCAGCGCCGTGCCCGCGCCTGACGACGTCGACTCCGCCCCCAGCGACAACAGCGCCTCCCTGGTCGTGACCTGTCCGGCCGTCGAGCCGGCAACAAGCACGGGCTGCGGCAGCAACTGCAGCGCCGGGCCGTCGGGCTCCGCCGGCGGCGCCGCGCAGGTCCTCCTGTTCCTCGCCGGTGTCGGGCTCGCGCGCCGGCGGCGCCGCCGCGCCTAGTCTCCGGCCTTCCCCAACCAAGGCGACCATCCCGGCGGCACCGCGCCGCGCGCTCACCTCGCATCAGGGATGACCTCGACGTCGAGCGTGGCTTCGCCGTCGCCAGGTGCCAGACGTGGAGCCCGGCGTCGGCGCTCGCGCAGAGATCGCCGCGCTCATCGCAGACGAACTTCAGGGGAAAGCCGGTGTGACGGTGGCGCAGCGCCCCCGTCGCCGCATCGAACACATCCCGCCGCTCGCCGCGTCAAGGCGTGCGTCAGGCGAGCCGCCCTGCCGCGGGGCCTCGTGCTCCCGGGCACGATGCCAGCGGCGACTTGGCGCTTGGTATTCCTGGTCGCCGTACGTCGCCATCCGCGAGTCGAACCCGTTCCCGTCGGTGTGCTCGCGGGTCTGCGATCACAAATGCGAGCGCCATTGTCGGCTCGCGGTCTCGGGGGAGGACCCCGTCGCCATCCGGACGCTCAAGCGCTTCGTGACGCCGCCGGCCGCGATCGGCTCTCATGATGCGAGCACGGCCACTGGCTGCACCGTCTCGACGGCAGCGTAGCGCTGCCGCCACGGGCCGCGTCTCCAGCGCCACGACATCGCGGCGGCGGCCGGCGGACCTGGCGCCGGATGCGTACGAGGCCAAGACGGACGGGCGGCTCGTGCACTCGACGCGGGTGAGCTACGAGACGGGGTGCAATGGCAAGGGGTGGCCTTCGTCTTGACGGCGGCTGCCGACGCCGACACTGCGTGTTTCGCGTCATCGTGAACGCCCGTTTCACGCCATCGTGAACGCCGGTTTCGCGTCATCGTGAGCGCCCGTTTCGGAGAGTGAACGGGAGACCTGAGCACCCGTTCCGCGAGACGGCCGCCTTCGAGGCAAGGCCGGCGTCCTGGCCCCCTCGGTGGGCCACCCGCGAACGCCGGGCTGCCTTGCGGGCGGCGCTGGGTTTTCCTAGCCTCCACGCGGACGAACCGAGGCCTCCTCGTCGTCGCGCCGTCCGTCTTCGCGGTGCGGGGCGACATCGCCAGCGCGCCGAATCACGAGGTCGCCGGCACGCTCTGGGTCCCGTTCCGCACGCTCGCGCGCGGCGACGGGAAGGGGACCTTCGAGTTCACGTGGGAAGGCAAGACGATGGATCTGCCCTGCATCCGGATCGGCCCGGAGAAGCACGTCCTCTGGGGCATGAAGTGCCGCAGGCTCGAGACGATGCTCGAGGCGTACTCGACACCCAGCTGACGCGTGCTAGGTTCCGAGTGCGTCGCTCCGCGCGATGCACGCATGACCTCCTCTTCCTGAACCGAGCCCACGTTCTTTTCTCGAATCGAAGGAGGAATCCATGCAGGGAACCGTGCTGGAGCTGCACGGCGTCGAGGTCTCGTTCTCGTCGTCGCTCGGCGTTCTCGAAGACGTCCATCTCCGTCTCACGCCCGGTGTCTACGGGCTCGTCGGCGCACCCCTCCCAGCATCATCGTCACCGCTCAGGATCTCGAACGTCTGCAGAGCCTGGTCGCGTCGCAGAGCGGCCCGGCCGCCGAGCAGCTCGACGCGGAGCTCGCCCGCGCGCGCGTCGTGCTGCCACAGGAAGTTGGAAGCGACGTCGTCACGATGAACAGCGACGTCGTCTACGAGGACCTCGCGTCGGGCGTGCAGCGGCGTGTGCGCGTGGTCTACCCGCAGCACGCCGACGCCGCACGCGGCTGGGTGTCGGTGCTGGCGCCGCTCGGCTCCGCGCTGCTCGGCTTGCGCGTTGGGCAAGACATCGAGTGGCGCATGCCCGGCGGCACTCGCCAGGTACGCGTCGTCGCGGTGCCGTATCAGCCCGAGGCGAGTGGGGACTTGGCGCTGTAGGCGCGTCGCGCCGCGGCGGGGCCACGGCTCGGTCATGCCGACTTCTCCGGCGTGCAGCACGATGGCCCGCAGCAGGACTTCTCGCCGCCAGGCTTGACCGCCTCGATGCTGGCCGACGCGACATGGCGCTCGACTCCCGATCCGGGGCGTCCCGCGCGGGCGCGCCCGCCGCCGCGCCGTTATCGCTTGGCACGAGGGGACCTCTGGCGGGGCGGCCCCGCACGTGGTCGGCGCGCCATGGGGCGTTGTAGACTCGGCTTCCGATGAGCGAGGCGGGAGCGTGCTTGACCGACGGCATCCGGGTGGGTGGGCTCGCTCACCTCTACGTCCTCGCTCGTTACCTGAGGCTGCCGCAGAGGTTCGTGATGCCCGACATCCTCGGGCAGCAGCCCCTCGAGGCACCGGTCTTGCGCTGTCCGGGCTGCTGCCGCGGAGACGAGCTCCTCCCGAACGACGCCAGCCTCTCGATTGAACAGGATCGCTGGCGTTGTCCTCGCTGTGGCGCGCGCGGCGGCGCCATCGAGCTCGCCTCCCTCGCGCTTCACGGCAAACGTCCCGCCGATTCGACCAGCGCCGAAGTGGAGGCGCTCCAGAGCTTCTTCTCGCGTTGCGGGCACACCGTCGAGTGGCGCCGCGAGTCACGAGCGCTCACGGTGGACGCCGTCGCGCGCGCCCTGGGCGACCGGCGACTCCTCTGCCATCGCTGCAAGAGCGAAGACGTCGCGCTCTCCGAAGACCGGAGGCGGTGGTCGTGCGCCACATGCGCGGTCACCCTCGATGCCGGCGATTACCTCACGCTGGCCAAGTTCGGCGTCGTAGCGGACAGCTGTGGCCCCGCGGGCGATTGGGGCGATGCGATGGACGCCGACGGTTCCGTCGTGCCCGACGCCGTGCCCGAGTACTCGCGAGAGCACCAGCGCCGCTACGAGGAGGTCGGCGACTGGCTGCGCGAGAAGGGCTTGCTGCCCGAAGGCGTCCTGCTCCGCTTCGGCACGGTGGAGGCTGGCCTCAACGTCGCCACGGCGCTCGTGAGGCCCTTGCCCCAACCGGTCACCGTCTGCAAGACGGCCTCCGGACTGAGCCTCGACGAGGAGCTCGCGGCGCTCAAGGCCGCGATGCTCGGCGAGTGAGCGACGAGGAGCTCGCCGCGCGGGCGCGCCCGCCGCCCGCGCCGTTTTCGCTTGGCACGAGGGGACCTGTGGCGAACGGGCGCGGGCAGCGGGGCCTGGGAAGGTGGCACGGGGGCCTACGACTGCGAGCCGCTCCTCCGCCGCTTGGGCGCCGACGGCGAGTCGTTCGCGGCGCACGCGTAGTACAGCATCAACGCCGGCTTCGATCCGTGACGCGTGCCCTGCGCCGGCGGGCGCCCGACGGCCGCTGGTGCTGGACGACCCGCCTGCGCCGGGTGAGCATCGCGCCATGTCGACTCTTCGTTTCGCTGCAGCGCTCGTCAGCACCCTCGGCCTTCTCGCATGTGGCCCCGGTTCCCCGGCCACATCGCCGTCCGCCCCATCGGGCTCGCCCTCGTCGGCGAGCGCCCCGAGCGCCGCCGCGCCCGACGCGCCTCGGGAGCCGCCGGGGGCCAAGCTGGCCGAGCTGGACCTCGGCTCCACGCACGTGGTCGTCGAGGATTGCCCGCTCGAGCCGGCGCTCAGCGCCGACGGGCGCGACCCGATCCACTCCATTGCGTTGGCGGGCGAGCGGCTGTTCGTGGCCGACGGTACCAAGGAGCTGCGCGCCTATGCGGTGAAGCCCGGCTGCAAGCTCGTCCTCGACGATTCGTTCGCCGACCACGGCGAGCTCCACATGGAGAGGGAGATCGCGCTCGTGACCGCCGACGCGCAGGGAAACGTGATGGCCTCGAACGGCGTCTTCGACAGCTACCTCCTCCGGGGCGGCAAGTCGGCCGTGTGCGGCCGCAACTACGTCGCGCTCCACCCGAGCGGCGCCTGGGGGCTCACGAGCTTCGCGAACTCGACCGTGAACAAGCTCACCCTGACCGGCGACAAGTGCGCGCTCGAGCCCTGGGCTCTCCGGGACCTCGGCGACGACGCCAAGCGCGTCGGTCCCTTCACCAACGTGAGCGCCATCGGTTTTGCACGCGATCTCACCCTCGTCGGTGGAGTTCTGGCGAGCGGGGCTCACGTGGTCGTGGGTTACGACGCCGCCGGCAACGAGAAGCTCCGCTTCGGCAACGAGGCACAGGGCGCGAGCCCGGACGTCATCGGTTGGGTGCACGCGGTGGCGGGCTGTGCCCCGGGCTTCTGCGTGGCGGACGCCAACTACCGAGCGATATCCGTCTGGTCGAAGGAAGGGAAATTCGTGGGCCGGGTCCTGCTCGAAGAGATCCTCGAGGGCTCGCTCCCATGGAACCAGACCGCCACCGAGCAGAACGGCAAGCTCCTCGTCGGCATCTCCCAGCGACCGAAGGCCGGGCCCGTGGTGGCCCGTGTCGTGCGCCTCGTGTTCTCCGAGCGCTCCTGAGCGCGCCGCGGTCACGTGCGTGCGCCGCGCTTCGTCACCTCGGCGCGCCACACCTCGGGCCCGTGGCCCACGGTCCGGAACGCGAACGACCCCTCCTCTTCCGTCGCCCGCAGCGTGTAGTACATGCACGAGGGATCGTGATCGAGCGTGAGCTCGAGCGTGGCGCCCGGTCCGAGCGCGCGGTACGCGCCGAGCACCGTGTCGAGCCGGTCGCGCGGCTCGACGTCGCGCACGTCGAGCGCGATGGCGCGCGCGTCGTGACCGTGGCCGCAGCCCGCGCTCTTGTGCGACGCGAGCCAGCGGCTCCAGCGCGGCAGCGCAGCGCTGCCGCTCGGGTGCAGGACGAGCGGGCCGTCGTAGCGCGACAGCGCGAGCTCGTGGAAGAACGAGCCCACGCCCCGGCCGCCCTGATCGTGCTGCTCGGGGCCGCCGCCGAAGAAGCGCACGAGACCGAGCTCGGCGCGCGCCGCGAGCAGGATGGCGCCGCGCTCGTCGAGCGACTCGCTCGACGGACGCACCTCCCACGCGAGGCCGAGCGCCGGCGTGCGGGCCGCACGCACCGCCGCGAGCAAGGCGAGCACCGCGTCGAGCGCGCTCCCGTGGGCGAGCAGCAGGCGCCCGCCCGCCCGTGCGAACGCGCGCCCGACGGCCGCGAGCTCCGCCTCCGGGACGGCCGCGCCCGGCACGGAGACGGGCACCTCGAGGGAGGCCGCGGCGCGTGCAAGCGCGGGCGCCGTGGCGGCATCGACGCGCGCGGCCGCGAGCGCGACGACGCGCAGCCCGGCCGCACGGGCCGCGGCGCACGGCCGCTCGGGGTCGGCGTCGGGGCCGCCCGACGCGGAGCCGAGCACGAGCTCGAGCCCGTCGAGCCCGCGCCGGCGACAGGCCTCGTCGAACGCGACCAGCGACTCGGCCGCGAGCCCTGGCGCCGCCGCGGTGCTCAGCGCGACCTTCATGCGCGGCTCTTGCCGATGAGCACGCGCCACACGGCGGGCCCGCGCTCGACGTACGTCCAGTCGAACTGGCCGCTGCGCGTCGCCTCGAACTGGTGGCGCAGCGGGTACGGGTCGTGGTCGTTCACCAGCGTGAACCCCTCGCCCGAGCCGAGCGCGTCGAAGGTGCGGAAGATGGCGGGGTGCTTCTCGTGGGGCGGGACGAGGCGGATGTCGAGCTCGATACCACTCATGCGGGACTCTCCTTGTTGCGGTCAGTCGGATGCGTGACGAATGAACAGCCGCACGACCTCGGGCGACTGCTCGCGGACCTCCCAGACGAAGCCGCGCTCGCGCAGCTTGGGGAGCAAGAACTGCGGCACGCGCACGTTGAGCTGCACGAGCGTCTTGCCGCGCGGCAGCGCCGCCAGGGCCTCGAGCGTGCGCACCATCGGCTCCGGCGGCTCGAGGTCGCGCACGTCGAGGACGACGAGCTCGTCGCCGTCGTCGCCGGCCGCCGCGGGCGCGGCGGGCGCGGGCGCCGGGGCGGCCGTACCGTCGCGGTGGAACCACACGCGCCAGTCGTCGGCCGCGAGGCGCTCGGTGGCGTGTGCGAGCCCGAGCTTGGCGAGCACCGGGTAGAGCGGCGCCGGCTCGAAGATGGCCCGCACGCGCAGCACCGCGCCCGGCGGCAGCGCCTGCGCCGCCGCGAGGATCGCGCGGAACGGCTCGCGCCCGGCGCGCAGGTCGGCGCGCACGTCGAGGTCGACCAGGCGCGCGGAGGGCAGCGCGCGCAGGGCCGGGGGCAGCGGCGCGGGCGCGTCGCTCGCGGCGGCCGCGGGCAGGGCGGTAGCAGGCGCGCCCTCTGCCGCGACGAGGGCGCGGTTCAGCCGCTCGACCAGGGCCGCCGCGTCGACGCCCGCGATGCGCGCCGCCTGCTCGACCGTCACGAGGTGGGCGAAGGTGCGGCGCAGCGCCCCGGAGCGGAGCTTCTCGAACGTGGGCGAGGCGCTCACCAGCACCTCGAGCAGGCGCTCGTCCTGGGCCAGCACGGCCGCGACGCGGTCGCTCGC
Organism: Polyangiaceae bacterium; assembly: GCA_020848455.1. GTDB lineage: Bacteria > Myxococcota_A > Polyangia > Polyangiales > Polyangiaceae > JACRDA01. The sequence continues at coordinate 8,988 of JADLAB010000024.1, read as the reverse complement.
CGCGATCACAGCAGACCCTCGACCTGCGCCGGGTTCCAGCGCGGCTCCCACACGAGGATGGGGTTCACGTAGTGGATGCCCGGCACCTGGAGCGCCGCGCGCCGGATGCCGTCGCTGATGATGTGCTCCATGGGGCAGCCGGGCGTCGTGAGGGTGAAGGTCACGTCGACCTCGTCGTCTCGCACCTCGACCTCGTAGACGAGCTGCAGCGACACGATGTCGAGCCCGATCTCGGGATCGACGACGCCTCCGAGCGCGTCGATCACCTGCTGCCGCACGTCGTCCGGTGGCTCCATGGGCTCGCTCATGCGACTCTCCTGCGCGCGATCTGCGCGATCATCCCCACCTCGAGCAGCGCCCCCGCTGCGAACACCGCGGCGGACGCGCGCGCGACGTCGGCCGCGCCGAGGAGCGTCGCGAGCGCGAGCCCGAGCCAGCCGCCGCCGAGCAGCGCACCTTCGAGCGAAGCCCAGCCGGCGGAGTAGAGCTCCGCCACCTTCGGCACCGGGCGCTTGCCGACGTGCGGCCCGAAGCGGTGGAACCACACGAGGAACGGCACGATGCGGTAGTAGTGGCCCGCCACGAACAGCGCGACGCCGCCGAGCAGCACCACGAAGTAGGCGCAGAGCAGGCGCGGTGCGGCCATGCCGCGCTGCAGCGCGAACGGCGCGAGCAGCGCAGCGAGCGCAAGCGCCGCGATGCCCATGCCGGCGAGGCGCATCCCGGCGTCGAGGGCGCGCCGCTTGCGATGCCGGAAGTACGTCACCGCCTGCACGACGAACGCGCCCACCCCCGCGCAGCCGAGGGCCCCGGCGAGCGCGAGGCGCACCTCGGACGCGACCGGGACGGCGAGCAGCGCCGCGCACGCGAAGAAGGACGCGGCAGCGACCCAGCCGGCCCGCGCGCCGCCGCCGTGCGACAGCAGGAACATCGGCAACAGCCGGTGGGCCACGCCGACGACGACGAGCATCACCACCCCGACGAACGCGATGTGGGCGTGCTCGGCGACCACGACGAAGCGGTCCGCGGCCTGCCCCGTGGCGAGCACGACGCCGAACACCGGCGTGACGAGCAGGAACAGCGCGGCGCCCGCGAGCGCCCACCAGGTGAGCCCGCGCTCGGCGACGGCGGCGAGCGTCGCGGCCAGGTTGAGCGCGAAGACGGCGAACGCCAGCGCGAGCGCACCGGCGCCCGCGTGGAGCAGCGGGCGCGTCTCGGTGAGCAGGCCGAGCACGAGGCCGAGCGCGCCCACGGTCTGCGCCACGAACGCGAGCTGCGCGGCGTGGCGCGAGCGCAGCGGCCGCCCGACGGCGACCGGCAGGAACTGGCACAGCGCGCCGAAGATCGACAGCACGAGCCAACCGAGCGTGAACAGGTGCACGACCGCTGCGACGCGCCTGAGGTAGAAGGTCCCGTGCGCGAGGTCGGGCGCGATCCACACGAGCCCGAGCGCGCCGAGCGCGAAGAACACGAGCGCGACGGCGAAGTGCGCGGCCGGCAGCGCCGGGGACGATGCCTCGGGCGCGGGCAGCGCCGGCGCTGCGAACGGTCGCGACCGGACGGACGGGTTCACGTCCGGCGCTCAAGCACCGACCGTGCCAGCGTCAGTCGTCGCTTGGAGCCGGGCGCTGCGCCGCGAGGCGTCGCGCCTCGTCGAGCTTGCGGTAGAGCGTCCGCTCCGAGATGCCGAGCGCGCGCGCGAGCGCGGCGCGATCGGGGCGGCGCGCGAGCGCCCAGCGAAGGTAGGCGGCCTCGACCTCGTCGAGCGGCGCGACGTCGTCCAGGGCAAAGGCGTTCCGCTCGCGCGGCGCGCTCTTCGCGGGGGCACGGGCCGCGGCGAGCTCGGGCGGCAGGTGCTCGGGCAAGAGCTCTTCGCCGTCGGCGAGCAGCGCCATGCGCTGCACCACGTTGCGCAGCTCGCGCACGTTGCCGGGCCAGTCGTGCGCGACGAGGCGCGCGAGCGCGTCCGGGTGCAGACGCTTGCTCGGGTGGCGCTGCGCGAGGAAGGCGTCGCACAGGAGCGGGATGTCGCTCGGCCGCTCGCGCACGGGCGGCAGCACCACCGGAAAGGCGTTGATGCGGTAGAAGAGATCCTGGCGGAACGTGCCGGCGCGCACCATCGCCCCGAGATCGCGGTGCGTCGCGCACACCAGGCGAAAGTCCGCGCGCTGCGGCTCGGTGCCGCCGACGCGCCGGAACGTCCCGGACTCGAGCAGTCGCAGGAGCTTCACCTGGACGGCGAGCGGCACGTCGCCGATCTCGTCGAGGAACAGCGTGCCGCCGGCGGTGGCGTCGACGAGCCCGCGCTTGCCCTTGCTGGCGCCCGTGAACGCGCCCTGCTCGTAGCCGAACAGCTCCGACTCGAACAGCGTCTCGGGCAGTCCGCTGCACTCGACCGGCATGAACGGCCGCGTGTGGCGCGTGCTCATCTGGTGGACGGCGCGCGCCCCGAGCTCCTTGCCCGTCCCCGACTCGCCGAGCACCAGCACCGGAACCTCGCTCCGGGCGGCGCGCTGCAGCAGGCCAAGGGCTCGCAGAAAGCACGGCGCGCGTCCGACGAGCTCGCCGCGCGGTCGCGACGGCGACTCGGCGATCTCGTGGATGCGCTCGAGGAAGTACGCGACCCGGCCGTCGACGCCGAGCACCGGCTCGAGCTCGACGTCGACGTGGTAGGGACCGGTCGCGCCCTGGTGGATCTGGAACACGCGCTGGCGGCGCCCGGACTCGAGCGTGGCGCGCAGCGGGCAGGGCCCGCCGTTCTCGTCGCAGGGGGAGTCGTAGCCGTGCGAGGCGGCGTAGCAGGGGTGCCCGGGGCTCGCGACCTCGCCGTACTTCGCGCGGTAGGCGGCGTTGCTCGCGAGGATACGGTGATCGACGGTGAGGAGGATGGCTGGCTCGGGCGCGCGCTCGAGCAGCGCGAGCAGCTCGGGGCCGAGCGGAGGCGGCTTCTTGCGGACCTGGAGCAGCACGAGCCGATCCTGCCATTTCTGACAGTCATGGCAAGACATGACTGCCAGTTCTGGCAGCAGCGGGTGCTACGCGCCGTCCTCGCGCTCGAGCAGGCCGAGGGAGCAGGTGCGCGAGCCGCGCGGGGGCGCGAGGCGTTCTCGGCGCTCCGCGAGCTCCACCCGACTCCCGCAAGCGCGCTCCTCGGGCTCGACGCGCTGCAGTGGCGCAGGATCGCGCGGCGCATCGGGCGCACGAGCCGCTCGTTCGAGGGGATCGTCGCCGGCTACTGGGACAGCGCGCTCGCGCTCGGCGTGCTCGTCGGCCTCGTCTACGCCTGCGTCGCGACCGAGGGCGTCGCCGTGATCTACCCCGTCGCGGGCCGCCTCGTGCTCACTGCCTGGCGCGTGATGACGAGGGGCTGAGCCGCACCCGACCGAGCGCCTCGCGCGCATGAGCGGCCAAGAGTCGGCGCGAGCGAGCGCGCCGAGGGCGCGGAGCCCGCCAAAGCCGTCAGTCGGGGTCGAAGAGGTTCAAGTCCGAGGCGTCCACCGCGGATGGCAGCGAGCGAAGCTCGTCCATGCTGCAGCCGTCTTCGAGCCAACGTCGAATCGCGTTCACCGTGGCGCCTGGATTCGGAAAGGACGCTCGCACGGATGCCTCGCCATCACCGTGAAAGGTGGTCGAGCACAGGTCGGCTCCTACGATGCAATGGCGAGGTCCTGCGATGGTCTTTCCCTCGAGCCATCCCCGCACGGCGCCGACCACCTCCCCGACGTCGCGCGTGCGACCCCCGGCAACGCGGCGCCCGACATCGTGGAACCGCACCAGATACTCGGCGCCGGTGCGAGTGCGACAGCTCGGTCGCAAGGCGGCTCGGCTGTTCGCCGGATTCGGGCCGAGCATGAGGCCCACGGCTTCGCCGTACCAGAAGCACGCGATGTTGCAGCGCCGGTTCGCGTGCGCGATCTCGACGTACCAGTGCACGCCCTCCCCGACGACGCGCGCCGCCGGGCCCAGCCGCTTCTGCAACTCGCACGCGCTGCGCTCTTCGTCCGTCATGTCTTCAACCCGAGCCATGTGGGTGGCGAAGCTGTGGCGCAGCGAGTGAGGCGTGATGTGTCGAGCGGCCCTCGCGCTCCGCGGCGCGACCTCGGAGGCCGCCGCGCAGGCGCCCGCGTCCCCGTCAGCCCAAGGAGAGGTGGCGCGCGTCAGCCCATCAGATGCGCGTGGATGGCGTCGATGTTGGGGATCGGGGCGAACCAACCGGGCCCGCCGAAGTTGAAGTGCACGCCGAACACACCGCGCGTGCCCGCCTGGGCGAGCCAGCGGCGCGCGCCGTCGACGGGCATCGTCAGGTACTGAAGCTCGCCTTGCCCGCGGAGGTTGTTCTCGCGAAGGAACCGCTCGAGCTGCGTCGTGTCGGTGAAGACGAACACCCACGACTTCCCGTCCATGGCGACCACGAGCGGCGCCGTCGGATCGCGCTCCGACACGGCGAAGATCCACTGCGGCAAGCGCAGCAAGGCGTTCCAGAGCGCGTCCATCGCTTCGCGCGGACCGGCGCCGCCGGCGGGGTGGGCTGCGGCAGCCAGCGCGAGGAACCGGCGCCGATCTCGCCACGGTCGTCGCCGGTCTTTCCCACCCCGACCCAGCCTTCGCGGATGCTGGGGAAGCGGCGACCCACGTCGTGCCGGGCGAAGCAAGCGCGAGTCGGCAGACGTCAGTTGCCACATGCCGCATTAGCAGCAGAGAATGGACCGAAGCGCCCCACCGCACGGCCGATCGGCTTGCGCCTGGGCGCCGTCGTTGGCCGGGTCGAACACCGTATCGTCCGCCCGGCCCGGGCTGTGACGGTCCCCCTCCCACGAGAGCAGGCGTCGCGCGTTGGATCCATGCGGTCGTACCCGCAGCAATGGCCGCGAGCTCACCCTGAGCTTGGTCCCCAGCGCGGTACGCTGGCCGAGGTCGTCATCATCAGTTGAAGGAGCGGCGGAAGACCAGGACGCGGACCACGCCGCGGTCACCGCCGTCGTCGCGGAGGTAGAGCCGGTTTTCGTGGGAGCCAAGCTTGAACCCGCCGGTCAGCCCGACCGCGCGACAGAAGACGTCGCCGGCGACCGAGCGCACGCTCAGCTCGATGGAGTCGTAGTCGGGATTGCCGATCTTGGCGGTGAACCGGGTCGCCGAGCTGCCACAGACCTGGACCTGATGATCGGTGTCGGAGATCAGCGCGAGCTCGATCACCTCGCCGCCGTCGGCGAGGCTGTACGTCTCGTCGGTGACGAGCGGCAGGCCCTGGCTCTCGGAGTCGGCGACCAGCTGCGCGACCGCGCGCGCGACCGCCGCCCGCGCCGTCGCCGGGTCCTCGCTCGGCCGGGGCGGCGCCGTCGCGGTCGCGCCCGGGTTGGCCTTGCGCAGCTGCCAGGCGGCGACCTCGTCGGGGTGCGCGGCGAGCCAGTCGCAGTACGCCTTGCCACCGCGACCGCCTCCGCACCGCTCGTCGACCGCGGGGATGCCCTGATCGGGGTCCACCTCGGCCGTGAGGATCCACGCCTCGACGCAGGACGGCTGATCGCGCGCCTGGGCGGCCGTCATGTCGGGGTACTCGTCGTAGCCGGCGCGGCACGTCGTCAGGCAGCTGTACCTGTGCTTGCCATCGGCCGCCTTGGCCGCGTCGGGCGTGAGGTCCCGGTAGCGCCCCTCGGCGCGGGCCTCGATGCTCGCCGAGCAGATCTTCTTGTGACTGGGACCGCAGGCGGCGGCCAAGACGACGGTGGCGAGAAGCGCGAGGCGCAGGTGCATGACCGCGAGCCTACACGCAACCCGGCGGGCGGCGGCAGCAATGCATCCGCGCGCATGCTCCTGGCCGTCCGAACTCTCGACGTGCAGTGGCGCGGTTCCGGCGCGAGGCCCCGCTCGCCGCCGGCATCGTCTCGAAGCTCAACATCTCCTCGAGGAACGCGGCCGCGTGTCGGGCGCTGCGTGGTCGAGCTGCCTCAGCCGAGGAACTCGAGCGCGAGCGCGCCGAGCTCAGCGGGCTTGCTCCACGGCAGGTCATGGCCGGCGCCCGGCACGAGCGCGCGCTGCACCTGCGGCGCGACCTGCTCGAGCCGGGCGAGCGCGGCCTTCGGGTCGTAGATGGTCTCGTCCTCCCCGACGACGTACAGCGTCGGCACGCGCAGGCCCCGCAACTCCTCGTCCGAGGCCTTGAGTGGCGGCACCATCTGCGTGAGCCGGCGCACGCCGAAGCACTCGAACGCGAGGGCGAGGTCCTCGGTCATGTCGTCGATGATGGCCGGGCCCGCCGCGGTCCTGGCGAGGCCCGGCAGCGACGCCCGGTAGGTGCGGCGAATCCAGAACCGGCGCGGGGGGAACAGGATCGAGATCATCTGGAAGACTATCGAGAGCTTCATGTCGAGCACGAACGCAGCGGGCGCGACGAGCACGACCTTGCCGACGCGCTCGGGGCGACGCAGCGCGAAGTTCGCCGCCAGCCAGCCTCCGTGCGACATGCCCATGAGGCGCAGGTCGGGGCCGAAGCCGAGGGCGCGGAAGAGCTCGTCGAGCCACTCCACGAGATCATCGACGGTCTTCACCGGACCCGAGTTCGCGCTCAGCCCCACGTCGAGGATGCTGTCGAGCGCGTAGACGCGGTAGCGCGAAGCGAGCCCGGCGATCACCGGCCGCCACATGAGCGAGCTGGTGGCGCCGCCGGGCAGCAGCACCAGGGGAGGGGCGTCCGCCGGGCCGCTGATGCGCATGAACGTTCGGCCGCGCGACGTCTCGACGGTGCGCTCCTCGCAGGGAACCGGCCAGGCCTTCGCGCGCTCGGCCAGGTGCGCGACGTACCGCTGCTTCTTGTCTTCGGAGAGAAACGGGAAATGCATGGAGTGGTCCTGTGCTGTGCGCGCCACCAGCGGTCCGACGGGGTGGGTGCCGAGCGCGGCCTGCGTGTGCCGCCGTCGTTGACGCGGCCGGCGCTCCGGCGCAAGCCGCAACGCCATGCGGGTCTTGGAGGCGGCGGTTGGCAGGTCCTGACGATCTCGCTCCCGGCGCGGTCGTCGGCGGCGAGTATCGCATCGAGCGCGCCCTCAAGCAGGGTGGCATGGGGGCGGTCTACGTCGCCGAGCAGCTCTCGACCGGCGCCCGCCGCGCGCTCAAGGTCGTCCTGCCGGAGCTCGTCGCCGACGAGGGAGCGCGCAAGCGCTTCGAGCGCGAGGCGCGCGTCGGCGCGCGCATCGAGAGCGAGCACGTGGTCGAGGTGCTCGCGGCCGGCGTCGACGGCACGACGGGCATGCCCTACCTCGTCATGGAGCTGCTCGAGGGGGAGGATCTCGAGGCCTACCTCGAGCGACGCGGCGCGCTCTCGGCTGCCGAGACGCTGGCCCTGCTGGCGCAGGTCTGCCACGCCGTCGGCGCTGCGCACCGCGCGGGCATCGTCCACCGGGACCTCAAGCTCGAGAACGTGTTTCGCGCGATTCCGCGCGGCAAAGGCGACGAGTTTCGAGTCAAGGTGCTCGACTTCGGCAGCGCCAAGCTGCTCACCGAGGTGCAGACGACCGCGAGCCGCACCCGCAAGCCGCTCGGTACGCCGCTCTACATGGCCCCCGAGCAGGCGAACCCGAAGCTCGTCGGCGCCGTCGGGCCGCAGGCCGACGTGTGGGCGCTCGGCCTCATGGCGTTCCGCCTCCTGACCGGCAGGCACTTCTGGATGACCGCGTACCACCCGGAGGCGTCGATCGGCATGCTCGTCGCCGAGGCCTGCTACGAGGCCTTGCCGCTCGCCTCCGAGCGCGCCGCGGCCCTCGGCGCCGCGCACCTGCTGCCGCCGGGCTTCGACGCGTGGATGGCGCGCGCCCTGGCCCGCGACCCGAGCGCGCGCTTCGCCGACGCCTCGGAGACGATCGCGGCGCTCGAGCCGGTCCTCCGAGGCCACGCGGCGTTCGACGCCACGCTGCCGGCCTCCGAGGCGCCGGCGCCGGCGACGCGGACGGCGCAGCTCGCGACGGCCCCCACCGCACCGGCCACGACGCTGCCCCTGCGCGGCACGGCGCGGCGCCTGCCGGCCGCGATGATCGCCGCCGGGGCGTCGGTCGCGGGCGTGCTGGCGCTCGCCGTCGGGCTCGCGTGGCCGGACGGCGCGCCGGGGACGAATGCGCCGGCGGGCCCGGACGCGCTCGAGGCGAGCACAGCCGCGGCGCCGAGCCCAGATGCCGGGCCGCCGAGCGACGCCGTCAGCCCGAGCGCGACCGCCTCGCACGCCGCTGCCGCTGCCGCGGCATCACCGCCCGCGCCCTGCGCCGACGGGATGGTGTTCGTCCCGGCGGCGACCGCCGTCGTGGGCTCGGCAGACGGCCAAGGGGAGAAGGACGAGCACCCGTCGCACGAGGTGCGCCTGAGCGCCTATTGCATCGACCGGACCGAGGTGACGGTGGCGGCGTACCGCGCCTGCAGCGAGCAGACGCGTGACGGCGTCAGGTGCGCCCCGGCGCCCACCACCGCGAGCTGGCGCGGCATCCCCCGCGCCGTCCTGGCGGAGTACGAGCGGTACTGCAACGGCGGTCGCGCCGATCTCGACGCCCACCCGGTCAACTGCGTCGACTGGACGCAGGCCGATGTGTACTGCCGCTGGCGTGGCGGCCGCCTGCCGACGGAGGCCGAGTGGGAGCACGCGGCGCGCGGTGACACCGCGCGCGCCTTCCCCTGGGGCGATGCCGCTCCTTCGCCGGAGCTGCTCAATGGCTGCGGCACCGAGTGCCGCGATGCCATGGCGCGCCCGGGCATCGAGCCGCTCAAGACGCTCTATGCGAGCGCCGATCCGTACGCGGCGACGGCCCCGGTGGGCTCGTACCCCGAGGGCGCGAGCCCCTTCGGCCTGCTCGACATGGCGGGGAACGTCCGCGAGTGGACCGCGGACTGGTACGCACCCTACGGCGTGGCGCAGCTCGCGGACCCGGTGCAGGCGCAGAAGCCGGCGACGAGCCCCCGGCACGTCGTGCGCGGCGGCGCCTGGGACGCCAGCGCGGCCTTCGAGGTCCG
>JADLAB010000737.1 GCA_020848455.1 Polyangiaceae bacterium | reverse complement strand
CGTCGCGCCGGCCGAGGCGCAGCCGCGCAAGAGCTCGAGCGCGAAGGATCGCAAGGAGGTCGCGATCACGGTCTACAACCAGAACTTCGGCCTGGTGCGCGAGGTGCGCTCGCTCGATCTCGTGGCGGGCCGGCAGAGCCTCGAGCTCGCGGACGTGGCGGCGACGATCCAGCCCGAGACGGTGGCGATGCGCTCGCTCGGGGGCAAGCTCACGGTGCTCGAGCAGAACTACCGCTACGATCTGCTCACGCCCGCGACGCTGCTCGACAAGTACGTCGGGCAGAAGGTGCGCGTCTACCGCTACAACGAGAAGCTCGGGACCGAGGACGGCTTCGACGCCGAGGTCTTGTCGGTGGCGGGCGGGCAGCCGGTGCTGCGGCTCGGCAACGAGATCACCTACGACTTTCCGGGTCGGCTCGCGTTCCCGGGCGTGCCGCCGAACCTCATCGCCAAGCCGACGCTCGTGTGGCTGCTCGACGCCGAGCAGCCGAAGCAGGACGTGGAGGTCACGTACATGGCCCAGGCGCTCAACTGGAGCGCCGACTACGTGATGGTGGTCGACGACAAGGACGAGAAGGGCGACCTCACGGGCTGGGTCACGCTCCAGAACCAGTCCGGCACGAGCTACGAGAACGCCAAGCTGAAGCTCGTCGCCGGCGACGTGAACCGGGTGCGGCCCCAGGGCCAGTTCGCGTACCACGGCGACATCGGCCTCACCGAGGGCAAGAGCGCGGGCTTTCGCGAGGAGAGCCTGTTCGAGTACCACCTCTACACGCTCGAGCGGCCGACGGACGTCTTGCAGAACGAGCAGAAGCAGGTGACCCTGCTCGAGGCGCGCGGCGTCGGGCTCGAGAAGAAGCTGCTCTTCTTCGGCGAGCAGTACTGGTACCGCGGGCAGTACGGCGAGCTGCAGTCGAACCAGAAGGTCGGGGTGTACCTCGATCTGCAAAACACGCAGAAGAACGGCCTCGGGATGCCGCTTCCGAAGGGGGTCGTGCGCGTCTACAAGGCCGACTCGTCGGGCGCCCGGCAGTTCGTGGGCGAGGACAGCATCGACCACACGCCGAAGGACGAGAAGATCCGCATCAAGATGGGCGAGGCCTTCGACGTCGTCGGCAGTCGCAAGCAGACCGAGTGGCGCGAGCTCGGCAGCTGCACCTCCGAGAGCGCCTGGGAGATCGAGCTCCGCAACCACAAGGACCAGGCGGTCGAGGTCGAGGACTTCGAGCCCATCGGCGGCGACTGGACGCTGGTGCAGCAGAGCCACCCCTCGACGAAGAAGGACGCCTTCACCTTCACCTTCAAGGTGAACGTGCCGGCGAACGGCAAGACGACCATCACGTATCGGGTGCGGGTGCGGTGGTGCTGAGAGGGTTGTCAGTTTTCAGTCGTCAGTTGTCAGGTCCGGACGGCGCT
>JADLAB010000023.1 GCA_020848455.1 Polyangiaceae bacterium | reverse complement strand
GCCGCGGCGCCCACGAGTAGCTCCAGACCCTGAACGTTCTCGCCGAACCGGGCGTAGGCCCGCTCGCTGGCACCACGCAGCCGTCGCTGAGCGAGGGCCGTCAGCCCGCCGAACACCGAGAACACGAGCAGGCCCGCGGCGAGCCAGAGCGCGCCGAGGCGCACCACCACCGCGGTGAGCACCACGAGCCACGCGAGCAGGGAGGACGCAACTCGTGGAAGCTCGCTCGCGCGGTACTCGGCGGTGACGCGTGCACCGTTGGCGAGCAGGACCACTCCCTCGCGCTCGAACTGTGCCCGGAGCCACACCGGATCGAGGCGGCGGACGCCCGCGACGAGCTCGAACCAGGCGTCGCGATGCGCTCGCTCGAAGGCGAGACCTCCGACCGCGCCGCGTCCGATGGCGAGCACGCTCGTGACGGCGGCGAGAGCGAGCGCTGCGTCCGCTGCGCCGAGCGTGGCGAGCCAGAGTGCGGCGGGGGCCCCCAGGCGCGCCGCGAGGTCGGTAGCGGCCAGCCCGACGAGCCACGGTACCGAATTCCTCCTGTCATGGAGCCCGCCAGGTCGTTCACCCGCTCGAGACGGCGGCGGCTGCTTGCGGGGTGCTGCGGGACTCTGCACGGCGCTCGCGATCCCGGGTAGGCGGCTGGCTAGACCCCGTGGTGCCGCGCCCGCAAGTCACGCTCCGCGGTGAACGTTGTGGCGACGCCCGGCAACGGATACCTTCGCTCGGGGAGATCAGCTTTGAGAACCGCGGTTTTACGTGCGTTCCGCACGCTCGGCAAGGGTGCGCAGCTCACGGCACCCGAGCGGCGACTCCTCGGTCTCGCTTGGCTCGCGGCTCCACTCGTGACGACCTCGCTTCGTGCCGTGGGCCTCAAGGGCACGCTGCGGTGGCTCGTGGCATCAGCGCGCGCCGGCGCCCGCCTCGTACCCGGCGCCGAGCTCCCGGACCTCCCCCGCGCGGCCGAGCTCGTCGCGGTCGCCTACCGATACCACTGGGTTGGCGGCGAGTGTCTACCCCGGGCGCTCACGCAGGCCTGGCTGCACGGCCTCGCGGGCAAGAGCGTGCGCGTCTGCGTCGGGGTCGCGCCGCACGGTGACCGGCTGGCAGCCCACGCCTGGGTGGAATCAGCGGACCCAGCGCGCCCCGCGGGGGCGATCGATCTCGTGCCCCTGCGAGCGGCGGCATGAACGGCATCGCGGCCGTTTTCAGGCGGGATGGCGCTCCGGCCGACGCTCGCATCGTCGACCGCATGCTCGCCGCGATTCCGCTCGGCCGCGTCGATCGAGTGGGGAGCGCGGCCGTGGGCGCTGCCGCTCTCGGGTGCAAGGAGCTCTTCACGACCGTCGAGGACGCGTTCGGATCGGCGCCCCACGCGGACGCCACGACAGGGCAAGTGGTCGCCGCCGATGTGCGGCTCACCGAGCGCAGCGAACTTCGGGCGAGGCTCCGATCCGCCAACGCGCGCACGCGTGCACAGGAGGGTCACGACGCGGAGCTCGTGCTCGAGGCCTACGACCGCTGGGGCGACGGCTGCGCTCGGCACCTCGAGGGCGACTTCGCCTTCGCGATCTGGGACCCTGCGCGCCGCGAGCTCTTCTGCGCCCGCGACCCCCTCGGAGTCCGGCCGCTCTACTATGCCCTCGACGGAGCGCTGTTCGCCTGCGCGTCGGAGGAGCTTGCGCTCTTCCCGGCGCTCTCCCGCGGGCCGCGGCCGAACGGAGCGGCCCTGGCGAAGTTCATCTACGAGAGCTACGGCGACGCCGGCCCGACTCTCTACGAGGGCGTGAGTGCGCTACCGCCCGGGCACACGCTCACGGTCGGTCCGACGCGGGTGCGGGTGCAGCGCTACTGGAGCCCGGATCCATGCCGTCGGCTCACGCCGACCGACGACATCGATTACGCGGCGCAATTCCGGGACGCTCTCGGTGCGGCCGTGGCGCGGTGCTCGGCGGCGCGCGGTCCCGTCGGCGTGATGGTTTCCGGAGGGCTCGACTCGACCTCGGTAGCAGCGACGCTCGCAGCCGGCGCACCCGAACCAGCGACGACGCTCTTTCACCTGTCTTTCCCCGGGCTTGCCTGTAACGAGCGCGACCATGCGCGGGCACTCTCGGAGCGCTGTGGGCTGCCGCTCGTCGAGGTGGAGCCCGCGCTGGAGGCCGCGCCCTGGCCGTTGAACGGCTACGGGCCGCGCCAACCCGACGTCCACTACCACCCGACCTCCGACATGTTCAGTCCCGCCCTGCGGGCGGCAGCGGCGCGGGGCGTGCGCGTGATGCTGACCGGGCACGGCGGCGATCAAGAGCTGCGAGCCACCGGCTACGAGGTTGCCGACGCCCTGCACCGCGGCGACTGGAGCACCGCGGTTGCGGCCGCGAATCTGCCGGCCGGAGCGGCGCGTCTCGCGACCTGGCGCGCGCTCCTGCGCCAGGCGATCTGGCCCGACCTCCCGGCTGACGCGCGCGCCTGGTACTGGCGCAGGCGCACGTTGCGGCTCGAGCCCGATGTGCTGACCCCCGGGGCGCGCCGCACGCTCGTCGCCCAAGAGCAGAGGGTGCGCGCGGCCTGGGAGCAGGTGCCCGCCGTCGACCTGTCCACCGGCCTGCTGTGCGCCCAGCTCGTTGGCGCCGGTGGTTCCTACGCGTCGAGCCAGTGGACCAAGCACGCGCGCGCCCTGGGTGTGGAGGTGCGCCATCCCTTCCTCGACCGCCGGCTCGTCGAGTTCCTCCTGGCCCTGCCCCCGGCTCAGCGCTCGGCAACCCCGCCCGCGCCGACGAAGCCGGTCCTGCGGCGCGCCATGGCCCAGCTCCTGCCCGCGGCCATCGTCGAAAGGACCGCAGGCACCGAGTTCTCATGCTACGTTGAGTCGATTGTTTTCGGTCGACATGTGACCCAGGTCCAGGACCTCCTCGCGTCGAGCCGCCTGGCCGACGCGGGAATCGTGCGGCAGGACGCCGTGCGGCGGCTCATCGAGCAGCGCCCTCGCAGCGGCGCGGCCTTGAGGTGCCTCGTGCAGCTAGTGGCGCTCGAGCTTTGGCTCCGACAAGTCAGCGAGTGAGGAGACGATGAACACCGAAGGCAACACGAAGACCACCCCGCAGGCGATGACCGAGGTCGCGGAACGGCGAACGCGCCGGCTGTACGCTCCGCCTTCGCTCGTCGAGTACGGCAGCGTCGTCGAGCTCACGCGAGGGTTCGGTGGCTCGAATAGCGATGCCAAGACGCCGCGGGCGTGACCGCGCAGACGGCGCGGCTGCGTCGCCCCGTCGACGCGACCGCCGTGTGACGTGGTGCGTGGGGTCGTCGCGAGTCGCTTCGCCATGCCGCGCTATCGGCTCTACGGAATCACGCTCGCGAGCGAGGTAGCGCTCGAGACTCTGCACGCAGCGTCGTGCACGGCGGGCGAGGGCGACGAGGGCGACGTGCAGCTCGCGCTGCGGGCGCCTGCTCCACCCGAGCCCGTGGAGCACTGGGACTTCGAGCGTGTCTGGGCCGGCGACGACGAGCCGTGGCTGTCGGTCGCGGAGCGGGGCGGTGGCCTGCTCGTGCGTGCTCACGGGCGCGCGGACTTCGCGGTCGACCGGGCGGGGCGCACGCTCGTCGTCCGCCCCTGGCCGGGGTGTTCCTGGTCGCAGCTCGAGGAGCTGCTGCTCGACCAAGTCCTTCCGCAGGTCCTGCACCTGCGCGGTGAGCTCGCCCTGCACGCCAGCGCGGTCGCGCTCGACGGTGTCGCGCTGGCCTTCGTCGGCATGTCCGGGTCCGGGAAATCGACCCTCGCGGCCGCGCTCGGACGGGGCCTCGCCGACGACTGTCTCGTCGTGCGCGCGCTCGTCGGAGGCGAGCTCGCGCCGCTCGAAGCGCCGGCTGAGCGAGCCGCTGGCGGAGGTCCCATCGTGCCGTTCGCCGTTCCGGGCTACCCCGCTCTGCGTCTGCGTCCCGACGTGGCCGCCGCCGCCGTCGGCGCAGCCGCCGCGGACGCGGCGCCCCGCACGGCGACGGGCAAGCTGCGTGTGGCCGTGCCGCCCGCAACGCCGCTTCCCCTCGCCGGTATCGCGGTGCTCGAGGCTGGAACGACCGAGCCGCAGCTCGAGCGCTCGAGTCGTCGCGACGCGCTCGCGGAGCTCGTCCGTCACGTCCACCGCTTGCTGCCCGGGGGCCACGCGCGCCTCACGCGTGAGCTCGACGCGTTTGCCGCGCTCGTGGCGGCCGTTCCCGTCTGGCGCCTGCGCGTGCCTCGCGGGTTCGAGGCCACCGAAGCCGTTCGATCGATCCTTCGTCGCGCACTCGGTGAGGGCCGCCCCTGAGCGGCGCCCGCCCTCACCCCGCCCCCCGCCCCGCCCCG
>JADLAB010000022.1 GCA_020848455.1 Polyangiaceae bacterium | reverse complement strand
GTGCCTGAAGCCGCGGCAAATGGAACGCGTTTCTGACCGGCTACCCAAACTTCGGTGGGACAAAGTCGGGAGACAAACTACACAAACCCACGACAATTAATCTGTTAACGCCTATGGGGCCGGGGGGGTGAGGGCAATCCGGATGCCGCTTGCCTCTGCGGCAAGGGTCCTGGGCCACTCGACCCCAGATCAGAGCACCTTCACACGCGTCTGCTCGGCGCGCTCTGCCTCGCCGAGCGTGCCGCTCGCGCGGTAGGCGACGTACTGCTCCCACTTGCGGACGCCGAGCTGGTTGAAGTGCTTCACCATCGGGTTCAGCTCCGGGAAGGGACGAGCCGGCTGGGCCGTCCAGGCGACCTGCTCCTCCTCGACCGTGAAGCCGTCCTGCCGGAAGATCTCCATGGTGATGGGGCGGATGAACGGCATCGCCAGCGCGGCGAGCTGCCGCGGCCAGCGCCTCCCGCCCGCGAACGGGATCGCCAGGGGCTGCCAGAGCTGGAGCGAGAACACCTTGGTCCGCGACGCGTCGATGGGCAGCATGAAGTTCGTGGAGCGCACGCGCCGGTTGCTGAGCGCCGACTGGTACGGATAGTCGTAGATCATGAACGTCTCGCTCCGGTTCCCCCCGGGCTCGGAGCGGAAGAAGGGCGCCGTGAAGGGGTGCAACAGGTCGCGGCGCAGCTCGTGGTCCCAGCGGAGGGTCAGCCGGTCCTGCTCGGCCGTGTGCGCCGCGAGGACGGTCTCGCCATAGGGCACCCAGCGGCCGTGCACCCAGAGGTGCGTCAGGTTGCACAGGTTGTCGATCACCATCGAGTGGTGCGCCTGCCAGGTGTACGCAAAGGAGAGCGACGCCCACGCGTCCGGCCCCTCGGCGAACGGGATCTCGGGCAGGGGCGTCAGCGCCGCGAGCTCGGCGGCGCCGGGGAAGATCCACACGATGCCGTAGCGCTCGCGCGCCGGGTAGCGCCGCACCGTGACCGTGGGCAGCTTCTTGCCGAAGGTGTCGTGCTTCATCTCGACGAGCTTGCCCGCGGGGTCGAAGCTCCAGCCATGGTAGAGGCACACGAGTCGGCAGCCCTCCACCGAGCCGTGCGACAGCTTGATGCCCCGGTGCGGGCAGCGATCTTCGAGCGCGTGCGGGCTGCCGTCGTCGGCGCGGTAGAGCGCGATGGGCTCGCCCCAGAAGGTCACCGCGAGCGTCTTGCCGCGCCGGAGCTCGTGCGAGAACGCGGCCGGGTACCAGTGGTTGAAGCTCATGCCGGCGCGCCGGGCGCGCTCGGCGAGGCTGCCCTCGCGGGCGGCGTGGTGGGTCGACTCGGGGCTCACGTCCACGGGCGGCAGTGTTGCCACGAAGAACGCCGCGCGCAAGCCGCCGAGCGCGCGGCGTCCGGCGGCGAGGGCTACGCGACGAGGCGCTTCGGCATGAGGAGGCCGTAGGCGACGCCCGAGATGCCGGAGGAGACGAACCACGCCCAGGTGTAGAGGTGGTTGAAGAGTGCCGGCACGCTCTCGGGCTCCATGCCGCTCGCGGCGACGATGAAGCCCGGCAGGCACGGCAGGACGCCCGCCGCGAAGGCGACCATCGCCCGCCAGTTGACGCCGCGTGTGTACTCGTAGCGACCGCCGCGCCGATAGAGGTCGTCGACCTCGAGCTTCGTCCTGCGCAGGACGAAGTAGTCGACGATCATGATCGCGCCGACGGGGCCGAGCAGGACGCCATAACCGACGAGCCAGACGAAGATGTAGTTGCCGGCCGACTTGAGGATGAGCCACGGGCAGATGAGCACGCCGATGACGGCCGTGATGACGCCGCCCATGCGGTAGCTCACCTTCGCGGGCGCGAGGTTCGCAAAATCGTTCGCGGGCGACACGACGTTGGCCGCGATGTTGGTCGACAGGGTGGCGATGGCGAGCCCGAGCATCGAGATACCGATGATGAAGGGGTTCTCGAACTTGACCACCAGCTGATCCGGGTAGACGAGCGCGTCGCCGAACACGACCACGGTCGCCGCCGTGGTCGCGACCCCGACGAAGGCGAAGAGCGTCATCGTGGTCGGCATGGCGATCGCCTGGCCGAGCGCCTGATCGCGCTGCGAGCGCGCGAAGCGCGAGAAGTCCGGGATGTTGAGGGCCAGCGTCGCCCAGAACGAGACGCCCGAGGTGAGGGCCACGGCGAAGGTCTCGGACAGAGGCTTCGTGGCGGGCTGGGACATGACGTTCCCGAGGCCGCCACCCTTCACCATCGCCCAGACGAGGAGGGCCGCCCCGCACACGAGCAGGAACGGCGCGGCCAGCGTCTCGAGCCACTTGATGGACTCCATGCCGCGCCAGATGAAAAAGACGTTGATGGCCCAGAAGACGAAGAACCACACGAGCTGCCCGAGCGGCGCGCCGAGGACGGTCACGTCGGGCAGGGTCACGGACGGCAGGAGCGCCGAGGCCGTCGCCCACAGGCCGAGCCCTCCGAACCAGCACTGGATCCCGAACCAGCCGCACGCGACGAGCGCGCGCAGCACCGCCGGCAGCTGCGCGCCCTTCACGCCGAAGGAGGCGCGGACGACGACCGGGAACGGGATGCCGTACTTGGTCCCCGGGTGCCCGTTCGCCATGAGCGGCAAGAGCACGATGAGGTTCGCCAGCGCGATGACGAGGACCGCCTGCCAGGCGCTCATGCCGCCGGCGACGCGCTCGGAGGCGAGCGTGTACGTGGGCACGCAAATCGCCATCCCCACCCAGAGCGCCGCGACGTTCCAGAGCTTCCAGGTCCGCTTCGCCTGCGGCACCGGCGCCAGATCGTCGTTGTAGAGTGATGGGTCGTTCATCCCGAAGTCCGCCCCCCGAAGCGGTTTCTATACTACAGCTCCGAGGTCCGGCTGGCGCTCGGCGCATGGGGCTCGATGGGGAAGACGAAGATCGCGGCGGTCCTCGGGGTGGCGGCCCTGCTCGTCGCGGCGTGGCAGCTCGGCGTGTTCGAGCGCCTCGGCGCGCCCGACGAGCTCCGACGGACGCTCCTCGAGCTCGGCGCGTGGGGCTACCTCGCCTTCGTCGGGGCGTACGCCGTCCTGCAGCCCTTCGGCTTGCCCGGCACGGTGTTCATCTGGGCGGCGCCGCTCATCTGGCCGTGGCCGGTCGCGTTCGGGCTCTCGATGGTGGGCACGATGGCGGCGAGCGTCGTCGGCTTCTCGTTCGCGCGCTTCGTCGCACGGGACTGGATCGCCGCGCGCATCCCGGCACGCTTTCGCAAGTACGACGAGGCCGTCGCGCGGCGCGGCTTCGTGACGGTGTTCGTCCTGCGGCTCGTCTTCTGGATGCCGCCGCTCTTGCACGCCTTCTTCGGCGTGTCGAAGGTCGGCTTCTGGGTGCACTTCTGGGCCTCGCTCGCGGGCTACGTCCTGCCGCTGCTCATCGTGAGCTACTTCGGAGAGGCCGTCTTCGACGCCCTGAAGGGCGCGCCCGTCGCGGTGTGGGTCGCCCTCGGCGCCGGCGTCGTCGTGAGCGCGCTCGGCGTGTGGCTCTACCGGCGACGCCGGGGGCGCACGCAGCGCGCGCCGGCCGAGACGACCGAGGTGCCCTGACTCGACGCTCGCCCTTTCGGGCGCAGGTCTCGCGGCCACCGCAATCAGGCTTCAGACTCCAGGCTCCAGGGCCCCAGGCATCGGGAGGCAGAGCGGGAGGCACGCCGCGGCTTCTGGGCCTGAAGCCTGAAGCCAGAAGCCGGCAAGCCACGTCACGCTGGAGCCGAGTCTCCTTCTCGAGCTCGCGTGCGGCTAGACTCGTCCACCATGGCGTGGCGCGACGACCTGCACGCGGCCCAGGCCCGCATCCGGGCCCTCGAGGAGGAGAACGCGTCCCTGCGCCACGAGCTCGAGCGCGCGCGCCGCGCGGCGACGCCCGTGCCGATGCCAGAGCGCGCCGCTCACCGGCCACCGGCCCCACTTTGGAACGAGCCGTGGGTCGCGGGGCTCGCGGTCGCGCCCGGAAAGCTCGCGTACACCGACGCCCTCGGCCCGGCGCGCCTGCGCATCGTGCCGCTCGACGGTGGCCCCGTGAGCGAGCTCGTCCTCGCCGAGGGAGGCCATCAGACGGCCAACCGCGCGGGCGACCGGATCGTCGTCGAGCTCGAGGACGGCTCCCTCGGGACCGTCGCGTGGCCGAGTGGTGAGCTCGAAGCGACGCTGCGCCTCGGCGCGGCCATGTCGGTGCCACCGCTCGTCCGGGGCGGCGAGCTCTGGTGCGCGACGCGCGACCAGAAGCTGCACCGCGTCGATCTCGCGCGCTTTCAGGTGCTCGAGAGCCGGCGGTCCGAGGGCGGACAGGAGTTGAAGCGCCTCGGATTCGAGGCCGCGCGCGGCACGTCGCTCGAGCTCCAGATCGCCGCGCGGCGGGCGTCGAAGAAGCTCGACGCGGCGCTGGCGAAGCTCGACTGGGAAGTCCGGCGCGCCGCGTCGGTGCCGGGGGGCATCGTGCTGTCGCTGAGTCGCTCCTTCGGCAGCGACTACCAGTGGGGCCTCGCGCGCTCGGACGAGCCCGGCGCGACCCTGCGCTGGGTGCACGAGATCGGCGCCGGGAGCCCCGGGCGGCTGAGCCTCGTCGACGGCTGGCTAGTCGCCCACAACGTCCGGACCTCGGAGAGCTCGGTCGTCTGCGCCCTCGACACCGGACGGGTCTGGCTCCGCATCCGCGGCGTGTGGGAGGACGCGCGCGCCACGACCCTCGCAGAGGACGGGAGCTCGCTCCGGTCGGTGCCGCTCTAGCAGGAAGACTCGGCTCCAGCGCGACGTGGCTTGCCGGCTTCTGGCTCCTGGCTTCAGGCCCAGAGGCCGCGGCGTGGATACCTGTGGCCTCCCGCTCTGCCTCCCGAAGCCTGGAGCCTGGAGTCTGGAGCCTGATCCCCGATCCCGTGGCCGCGAGACTCGCGTCGCGTCAGCGCGCCCGGCCCGCGGCCCCTGGCGCGCCGAGCCAGCGCCGCCGGAACTCGAGGCATTGCCGGCTCCCGGCCTCGAACGAGCGACAGGTCTCGCCGCGCGTCGCGTAGATGGAGCAGTCGTTCGGATGCCCCGGCGTGCCCTGATGCACGCAGGCGCCCTCGGGCGTCGACGCGAAGGCCTGCTGCCCGAAGTGACCGGGCACGATCGCAGCGAGGATGTGGGTCGCGCCCTCGCGGCGCCACCGCACGAGGTCGTGCTCCGACACGAGGATCCGGCCGTCGGACCCTTCGCGACAGCAGACTCCACACGTGCGGCAATCCGGGACCTCGGGCGCTTCCACGTGCCCCGCACCGTACGCGACGGTGGCGAGCGGGGAAAGCGGGCCATTTGACGCCTCGCCCGCGGCGGTGCCTGATTGGGCATGAGCGCCAGCAAGAGGCAATTCGACGTCGTCGTCGTGGGCTCGGGCATCGGCGGGCTCGGGGCAGCCTTGACCGCGGCGCGCGCGGGCCTGTCCGTCCTCGTGCTCGAGGCCGGCAAGCAGTTCGGCGGCTACACGAACCCCTTCAAGCGCGGGAAATTCCGCTTCGATCCGGGGCTGCACTACATCGGCGAGTGCGGGCCGGGGCAGTCGCTGACGCGCATGCTCGAGTCGCTCGGCCTCGCCGACGAGGTCCGGTTCCGCGAGCTCTCGCCCGACGGTTTCGACCGGCTCGTGTTTCCCGGCTACGAGATCGCGATGCCGCGCGGCGCCGACCGGTACCGGGAGCGGCTGACGCGCGACTTCCCGCACGAAGAGCGCGGCCTCGAGCGCTTCTTCGCGGTCCTCGCGGAGTTCCGCGCCTCCATCGCCGCCGTCGGCCGCGTGCGCGATCTGCGCTCGGCGCTCCGCGTCGCGCGCCACGTGCCGTTCCTCGTGCGCCACGTGCGCGCGACCTTCGCGGACGTGATCGACCCGCTCGTGCGCGACCCCCTGCTCCGCGCCGTGCTCGCCGCCCAGGGCGGCGACTACGGCCTGCCGCCGAGCCGCGCCTCGGCGCTCATCGGCCTCGGCCTGCTCGATCACTACCTCTCGGGGGCGTACTACCCGCTCGGCGGCTCGCGCGCGCTCCGCGACGCCTTCGTGCGCGGCATCGAGGCGCACGGCGGCGAGCTCCGCCGCAACAGCCCGGTCGACAAGATCGTCGTCCGGGGCGGCCGCGCGCGGGCGGTGCGGGTCCGCGGCGAGGAGATCGCCGCCCGGCTCGTCGTGTCGAACGCCGACGCCGTGCGCACCTACCGCGACCTCGTCGGCACCGAGCACCTGCCGTTCCTGTTGCGCCGCAAGACGGCCCGGACCCGGCAGTCGGTGGCGTCGATCTGTCTGTTCATGGGCACCGACCTCGACGTCGCCGCCGCCGGGATGACCGATGCGAACATCTGGGCCTACCCGACCGTGGATCTCGAGCGCGCGTACGCACCGCTGTTCGAGGGCAGGCTCCCCGAGGGCGAGCTGTTCTTCCTGTCGTCGCCCTCGCTGAAGGAGACGGGTGCGGGGGGCCACGGCGCCACCCACGGAGCGCCGCCCGGCCACCACACGCTCGAGCTCGTCACGCTCGCGCCCTACGAGCCGTTCGCGCAGTGGGACGGCCTGAAGTCGATGCGCCGCGGTGCGGAGTACGAGGCCTTGAAGCGGGAGCTCGCCGACCGCTACCTCGGCTGCGTCGAGCGCTACGTGCCCGGCATCCGCGAGCACCTCGACGTGCTCGAGGTCGCGACGCCCGTCACCAACGTCACGTACGCCGCCGCGCCACGCGGCGCGATCTACGGCCCCGACGCCGGCCCGGACCAGATGGGGCCGTTCCGCTTCCCGACCCGGAGCCCCATCGGCGGGCTCCTGCTCTGCGGCTCCTCGACGCTCGGCGCCGGCATCGTGCCCTCGGCCCTCTCGGGGTTCCAGGCGGGCAAGCAGGCCGTGGCGGCGCTCCGCAAGGGGCGCGCGGCGCACGTCGTCGTGCCGCGCGTGCCCGAGAGCACGGCCGCCCCGACGGGTCGCGCGAAGGCGCCGGCGACGCCGGTCGAGCTCGAGCCCTAGAGACCGAACGGGTCGAGACCAGGCGCGCCGCCTCAGGCCAGGCGCTTGCGCAGCCAGTCCGCGCCGAACACGAGCGGCGCGCCGAGGGCCGCGAGCGCGACGAGCCACGGGGCGGCCGGTCCCGTGCCGAGCGCGCGCGCGACCGGGGGTACGTAGAGGGCTGCGAAGGCGAACGCGAGCTCGAGCGCGACGCCCGCGACGAAGAACGGATTGCTCACGAGCGCCCGGTCGAGGCCGGAGCGCTTCTCGTAGCGTCGACCGACGAGGTTGCCGACCTGAGCGAACACGACGGACACGAGCGTGACGCCGGTCGCGGCCTGGTACAGCGGGTCGGTCGCGGGCGGCACGTCGCCCCAGCGCCAGCCGCCGACGTGCAGGGCGAGAAAGAACATGAACATCGCCCACACGGCCTCGAGCAGGCCGAGGAACAGGTAGCTCCGCACGAGGAGCCGACGGTCGAGCAGGCGCCCCTTCTTCCCGCGCGCCGGCCGCTTCATCGCCTCGCCGTCGGGCGGCTCCTGGCCGAGGCCGATGGCGGGGACCATGTCGGTCCCGAGGTCGATGCAGAGGATCTGCAGCACCGTGAGGCCGAGCGGCACGGGCAGGGCCACGTAGGCGAGGAACGGCACGATCTCCGGCACGTTGCTCGCGAGCACGTAGCTCGTGAACTTGCGGATGTTGGCGAACACCGTGCGCCCTTCCTCGACGCCGAGGACGATGCTCGCGAAGTTGTCGTCGAGGAGCACGATCTGCGCCGCCTCGCGCGCCACGTCGGTGCCGCTCGCGCCCATGGCGATCCCGACGTCCGCGGCGCGCAGGGCGGGCGCGTCGTTGACCCCGTCGCCCGTCATCGCGACGAGCAGGCCCATGCGCTTGACGGCGCTCACGATCTTGAGCTTCTGCTCGGGGGTCGTGCGCGCGAAGACCGTCACCCCGGCGCCGAGCTGCTCGGCGAGCTCGGCCTCCGGCAGCGCCTCGAGCGCGTCCCCCGTGACGACCGCCGCCGGGGGCGCATCCTTTGCCACGATGCCGGCGCGCTCCGCGACGGCGCGCGCGGTGTCGGGGTGGTCACCGGTCACCAGGATCACGCGGATGCCGGCCGCGTGGCAGCGCGCGAGCGCCGCCGGCACCTCTGCACGCAACGGGTCCGAGAGGCACAGAAAGCCATGGAGCTCGAGCTCGCGCTCGAGCACGGCCTCGGGCGCGTCCGCCTCGTCCGCGGCGAGGCGACGCGACGCGACGGCGATGATCCGCAGCCCGTGCGAGGCGAGCCGCCGCACCGTCTCGTCGCCGGCGCGCACGACCTCCGGCGACGCGCCGAGGTGCGGGCTCACGACCTCCCACGCGCCCTTGATCGCGAAGCGGAGCGAGCCCTCGTGGGCGAGCACGCCGGCCGCGCGGCGCCGCTGCACGTCGAAGGCGATGTGGCGCACGACGTCGCGCGACAGGGCGAGCGCGTCGCCCCCGAGCTCTCGCAGGGCCTCGGCGGCCGCGACGTCGAGCGGGTCGCCGGTGAGCGCCCGAGCCGTGCCGTGGAGCTCCGAGGCTGCCACGGCCACCTCGAGCAGGGTGCGCCGGGCCGCAGGGTCGAGCGGCCGGCCGCGCTCGGCATCGACGACGTCGGTCACGGCGAGCTCGTTCTTCGTGAGCGTGCCCGTCTTGTCGGTGCAGATGACCTCGACCGAGCCGAGCGCCTCGACGGCGTTCAGGCTCTTGACGAGCACGTTCTTGCGCGCGAGGCGCAGGCCGCCCATCGCGAGCGCGAGCGTGAGGGTGGGCAGCAGGCCCTCGGGCACGTTGGCCACGATGATGCCCAGCATGAAGACGACGTTCACCCACACCGGGCGCCCGACCACGAGGCCGTAGGCGAAGAAGGCGAGCCCCATCGCGACTGCGACGAGGGTGAGGATGCGCACCGTGCGGGTGACCTCGCGCTCGAGCGGGGTCGGCGGGCGCCGCACCTCCACGCTGAGCGCCGCGATCTTGCCGAACTCCGTGCGTCCGCCCGTGGCGTACACCACCGCCGTGCCCGAGCCGCGCACGATGGAGCACCCGGCATGGACGAGGTTCGGCGCATCCACGAGGCGCCCCCGCGCTACGCCCGCCGCGTCGAGGCTCGCGTGGCGCGACTCCCCGGTGAGCGGCGCGTTGTTCGCGAGCAGGTCGCGGGACTCGACGAGGCGCGCGTCGGCCGGCACGCGGTTGCCCTCCGCGAGCAGGAGCACGTCGCCGGGGACGAGCTCGTCGACCGGCACCTCGGCCTCGACGCCGCCCCGGCGCGCGACGATGCGCTCGGGCAGCATGCTCTGGAGCGCCCGCATGGCGCGCTCGGCGCGCATGGCCTGCGCGAAGGTGAACAGGCCGTTCAGCACCGCCACCGCGACGAGCGCCCAGCCGAGGAAGGCCATGCCCTCGCCGGGCTGCATGTGGTCCGCCACGAAGCAGAGCACGGCCGACACGTCGAGCAGGAGGCTGAAGAGGTTCGCGAACTGAGCGACGAGGATGCGCAGCCACACGAGGCGACGCGGCGCGCGCAGGGTGTTCGGGCCGATCTCGAGCAGGCGCCGGGTCACCTCCTCGGGGCGCAGGCCATCGCGGCGGCTGCGGAGCAGCGACCAGACCTCGGCGACCCCGAGGTTGTGGATCTGCCGCTGGGTCAAGGGACGCTCCGGTAGATGGCGACGTCCGACAGGGCCTCGCGCAGGATCTGCTCGATGGGGTTGCCGTAGACGAGGCGCTGCGGCAGCGAGCGCGCCGAAGCGCCGAGGCAGATGAGCCGCGCGCGCACCCGGGCGGCGTGGAGCAGGATCTCCTTGGGCGCGTCGTCGGACACGACCACGGTCGAGTCGAGCTCGATGCGGTGCGGCGCCAGGCCGTCGCGCAGCGCCGCCTCGATGGGGCCGAGGTAGGCGCGCCCCTCCGCGACGAGGCGCTCCACGCGCTCGCTCGTGAGGACCCGGTAGCGCAGGCGCGACACCGCGCGCACGAAGAGCACGTGGAGGTGATGGAGATCGCCTGCGAGCAGCCCGAGCGGCACGAGCGCGCTCGCGGCGGGGCTCGGCCGGCCCGAGAACGGCACGAGCACGCGGTCCGGCTGCCCGAGCACGCCGGGGTGCACGACGCGCAGCGCGATGACCGAGAAGCGGCCCGCGGCGAGCAGCGCTGCCGGGACCGTGCCGCGCAGGTAGGCGAGGTTCCGCGGGCGCGCCCGCGTGCCGGCGACGAGCGTCGCCCGCGCCGGAACGAGCTCGAGCAGCACGTCCGCGACCGCGCGCCCCGCGCGCGCCACGAGCTCGGTCTCGAGCTCGACGCCGAGGACGCGGCACTCGTCCGCGATGCGCAGGAGGCGCTCGTCGAGGTCCGCGACGGGCACGGCGTCGCGCACGTGCACGAGGCGCAGGCGCCGCGGGCTCAGGTTGGCGGCGAAGCGCACGGCGTAGTGCGCGACCCAGTCACCGTTCAGCGATCCGTCGTAGGCGAAGACGAGCACGGCGGCCTCACGCTCCGACCCTAGCGCATCGGCCCACCCGGCTTTTGAGCTGGCGCAAGTCGGACCCTGGGCGCGGCCGCTACCCGGCCTCGGGTCCCGGCGGCGAGCGGCGGCGCGCCTCGTCCGTGTCGCGCTGGCGCGCGAGGCGTCGCACGCCGATGGCGACGAGCGAGCCGACCGTCACGCCGAGCGCGTTCGCGACGGCGTCGCCCGCGTCGGCCACGCGCGAGACGACGAAGCCCTGTGCCAGCTCGAGAGCCGCGCCGAGGAGCACGAGCGCGAGCGGGATCACCCACGTCATCCACCGCGTCGCGGCCACCCCGCCGAGCAGCGCGAGCACGCCGTACGCGGCCAGGTGGCCCACGCGGTTGCCCTCGTCCATCGAGGGCGTGTACCGCGCGGGAGCGAGGGACAGCACGACCACGGCGACGAGCGCCACGCCGAAGGCGACGAGGGCGCCGAGCCGCAGGCGCTTGCCCCGACTGCTCATGGTGCCTGCGGGCATCTTCTCTCGAGTACTCATTGTGTTGCGGAGCGTCCAGCAGCCGCGCACGACGGGCGCCGGCGCACCGCCCCGCCGCAACGGTCGACCGCCCCGCGCGACGTGGGTAGGCTGTGGGCGTGAGCTCGCTCGCGCCTCGGTTCGCAGTCGCCCTCGTCGCGCAGGGCGCACTCGCATGCCCGGCACAGCCGGTCCACGCACCCGAGGAGGCGCCGAGCGTGCCAGTGTCGGCCGTGACGCCGACCGCACCCGGCGCGCCCGAGCTCCCCGTGCCACCACCGGACGAGCCGCGTAGCGACGGGCCGTGCGGGCGCCTCGCGAGCGACCCCGTGATCCCGGCGCGCTGGCCCTACGGGCCGCCCGGGGGCAACCCGACCTGCGACCGCGCGGCGACGGCATGGGCGAACGTCCTGCACGACGATCGCGCGTGCCGGACCGACGCGGATTGCGTCGCCGTGAGCGGCGACGGCGGATGCTGGAGCGCCGCGCTGAACCGCAGCGCCGTCGGCAAACCCGAGTACCAGGACCGCCCGTGCGGCAACCCGGCGAGCGGCGCGTGCGGCGGCCCGGAACCGACGGCCACCTGCTCGGGCGGTTGCTGCAGCGTGGGCCAGTCGGGGCCCTGAGGGCGCGGCGCGCACGGTTCCCGCCCCCGCGAACGCTCGCGCGGCGGCGTGCTACCTTGGTCTTCGCGCGTGGCCGAGCGCGGACCGACGACATGGCGAGCATCGACAGGTACGTCACGTGATGTCCGCAGGACCGAGCTCGACATGACACCGTCGCCGCGCCCCTGGTGGCGGAGCCTCGCGGTCGCCGGCGCGGGCGCGGCGGCGCTCGGTGCCGTCCTCGTCGATCTCGTGGTGCCGCGACTCGGCGGCGCGCCGCCCGATCTCGTGCTGTTCTTCGGGCGCTTCCACCCGCTCGCGGTGCACCTGCCGGTCGGCATCCTGATCTTGGTCGCGGCGGCCGAGGTCCTGACGCTGCACCCCGCCCTGCGCCGGCGCATCGATCCGGCGCTCGGCGTCGTCCTGCCGTTCATGGTGGTGGCGGCGGTCGGCTCGTTCCTGCTCGGTCACCTGCTGGCGCTCGGCGCCGGCTACCCCGCGGGCACGCTCCTGCTCCACCGCCGCCTGATGTTCGCGGTCGTGCTCGTCGCGAGCGGATGCCTCGTCGCGTGGACGTGGCACGACCGGCGTCCGTCGGGGCTGTCGCGCGGGCTCTACCGCGCCGCGCTCGGCGCGAGTTTCGGGCTCCTCGCCGTCGGTGCGCACTTCGGCGGCGTGATGACGCGCGGCGAGACGTACCTGTCGAAGTACGCGCCCGGCTTGCTGAGGTCCCTGCTCGGCGGCGAAGAGCCGAGGCCCGAGGAGCGCCCGGACGAGCCCCCCCGAGCGAGCGCCGAGCCGCTCGTCTACGCGGACGTCGTGGCGCCGCTCCTCGAGGCCCACTGCGTCGAGTGCCACGGCCCCGAGACGGCCAAGGGCCACCTGCGGGTGGACGGCGTGGACGCGCTCCTCGCGGGCGGTGGCACCGGGCCGGCGATCGTGGCCGGTGCCGGCGCGCGCAGTCTCATCGTCGCCCGCATGACGCTGCCGGCGAGCGACGACGATCACATGCCGCCGAAGGGGCGCCCGGGGCCGACCGCCGAGGAGATCGCCACCATCTCGTTCTGGATCGATCGCGGCGCCACGCTCGAGCTGCGGGTTCGCGATGCGCTCGTGCCAGACGGGGCACGGGCGGTGCTGGCGCGCGCCGCGGAGCGCCGCGCCGACGGCGGCGCCGAGGCCCGGGCCGAGCGCGAACCGGCCGGACCGGCCGCGAGCGCAAGCGCGGAGCCGGCAGGGTCGGGGTCCGCGGACGAGGCCGCGAGCGCCGTCCCCAGCGACAAGAGCCGCGCGGCGGACCCCTCGGTGGACGACTTCGACGACGTGGAGCCCGTGAGGCCGCCGCCGGGGCCGGCGCCCACGACGCCGACGGCCACGGGCGCGGGCGCGCTCGCGTTCGAGGCGCTCGTCGGCCCGATCCTGATCGACAGGTGCGGCAGGTGTCACGGCGAGGCCAAGCAGAAGGGCAAGCTCCGGCTCGACGGCCGCGAGGCCGTGATGAAGGGCGGCGCGAGCGGGCCGGTCGTCGTGGCCGGGGATCCGGCCGCGAGCCCGCTCGTGCAGCGCCTGAAGCTGCCGCCCGACGACGAGGACCACATGCCGCCGAAGCGCGAGGCGCAGCCCGACGCGACCGAGATCGCCGTCCTCGAGGCCTGGATCCAGAAGGGCGCCGGCGCCGAGCTGCGCGCGTCGGCGCTCGGCCTCGCGAAGGCGCCACCGCGGCCGAGCGCGGCGCCGAGGCCCGCACCCACGGCGCCCGCGCCCGCGCCGAGCGCCACGAGCGCCGCACCGTCCGCGGCCACCGCGACTCCGGAGCCGCCGCCGCCCCCGCACCCGCCCGCGCACCTGCCCGCATCGCCGCCGGCGGACGCGACCCTGCTCGCGAAGCTCCCGGCGCGGGTGCACCTCTGGCAGGTGGTCGAGCCGCTCCTCGCGGACCGGTGTGCGAGCTGCCACTCGGGCTCCGACGCCTCGGGGCAGCTGTCCGTCGACGACGAGCCGAGTCTTCGCGCCGGCGGCGCGAGCGGGTCGCCCGTCGTGCCCGGCAAGCCGCTCGAGAGCCCGCTCGTCGCGCGGCTGCTGCTGCCGCTCTACGACGGCGACCACATGCCACCCGGCGTGGTCGAGCAGCTCACGCCGGGCGAGATCGAGCTCATCGCGCTCTGGGTCGAGCACGGCTCCGCGGCCGACGGCACGATCGCGACGCGGGCGATGTCGCGCGGCGCGGCCGAGGCCCTCCTCGCGAGCCCCGCGCTGCCGGCGGCGCTCGCGGCGTCACCTCCGGCGCCCGTCGAGGCCGCGGGGCCCGCGCCGCTCGCCAGCGGCCGCGTGCCCGAGGCTCCGCACGTGCAGGGGGGCGGCTGCGCCGCGTGCGCGCTCGGGCGCACGCACGGTGCGCCCGTCACGGCGCTCGCCGCGCTCGGCGCGCTCGCGCTCGGCTGGGCGCTCCGGCGCGCGCGTCGCCGCCGGCGTCCGCACGCATGACGCGCGCGCGACGACGGTGCGCTATCCTCGCCGCATGCCGCTCGACCTGCGGAGCGGAGCCAAGGTCGCGCGCCCGCTCTGCGTCGCGTTCGCCCTCGGCGCCTGCGTCGTGCCTACCGTGGCGGCGCCGGCCCCGACGCCCGTCACGTCGGTGCCCGCCGCGGGGCCGACCGCGCCCGAGAGCGACGCTCCGCCGGTACCCAGCCCGCCCGCGCCCGTGACGCGCTTCGCGCCCCCGCCGCCCCTGTCCATCGTGGCGCGTGCGCCGGGCGCGGCCGAGCTCCGCGCCTTCTACCTCGGCGGCGGCGCGACGCTCCTCGTCGCGCGCTACCCCGGCGGAGAGCTGCGCTTCGCGCGCGTCGCGGGCTCGTCGATCGAGCGGCTCGCGGACCTCGCTCCCCTGCCCGTTCCGGTCGACGCGCTCGGCACGCTCGTCGCCGGGGGACGCCACCCCGGCGCGCTGTGGCTCGGGGTGAATACGCCTCGGGGCTGCGAGGTCTTTCGCGCCGCACCGGGTGAGTGGCGCAGACAGGGCTCGGTGCCGCACGCCGATTGCACCCACCTCGGACCCTTCACCGCCGACGCAGCGCTCGGCGCGACCTCCGACCCGACGAGCGGGCGCCTCGCGCTCCACGCCTTCGGAGCGGCGCCACCCGCCACCCCGCAGCTCACCCCCGCCGTGAAGCCCGGCTGCACGGGTCTGCTCGGGAACGTCCACACCCTGGCCGCCTGGCCGACGGGGGATGTCGTCGTCGTCGGTTTCGCGTGCGACGAGCCGAGGCTGCTCGTGCAGCGCTGGGCGCCCGGAGCCACCGTCCCGGCGACGCTCGAGCTCCGGCTCGACGAGAACAGCCCCTTCGACGTGCGCCCGGCCGGCCCCGGCGAGATCCACATCCTCGGCATCGGCTCGCTGCCGGGCGCGAGCCCGGGCGACGTCCGACCGATCGACGCGGGCTTCGGGGTACGCGCGGGGAGCTTCACGCCGCTCGGCGTCTTGCCCGCGGAGCTGAGCGACCTCGAGCGCTGGCTCACGCTCGACGTACACCCCGGTCCGGCGTCGGCGACGGCCGAGGGCTTCGAGCACGATCGACTCGAGATCGGCGCGCGCGGCGAGGCGGTCCTCACGGGGCGCATCCTCCGCCCGGACGGGAGCGCGCTCGCCGTCGCGCTCCGGAGCCTGCCGGTCGCCGAGCCGCTCGAGCTGTGAAGACGCGGGTTGCCGCCCGCCCCCGGCCGGGCGAACAACGACCTCGATGCTGCGCCTGCACTACCACCCCCTGTCCCCCTACTCGCGCAAGGCCTCGACCGCGATCGCGCTCCGCGGCGACGCCGTGGAGCTCTGCGAGATCGCGCTCGGCAGCGGGGCGCTGCAGCGCCCCGAGTTCCTGGCGCTGTCGCCCTTCGGCAAGATGCCGGTGCTCGAGACGCCGGACGAGGGCCCGATCATCGAGTCGACGTCGATCATCGAGTACCTCGAGGCGAAGGGGCCGCCGGTGCTCCTCCCGCCCGGCGCGGCGCGCGCTGCGCGCCACTTCGACCGGCTCGGCGACCTCTACCTCGTCGAGCCGGTGGCGGCGTGGTTCTGGGAGCGCACGAGCCCGGCCGGGCAGGCCGCTCCGGAGCGCGCGCGGCGCGCGTGGGCGCTGTTCGAGGCGCGCCTTTCGGGCCGAGCGTTCGTGTGCGGCGACGCCTTCGGCCTCGGCGATCTGGCGGGCGCGATCGCCACCGACTACTTCGAGCGCGAGGGCGTCGAGCCCCCGGCCGCGATCCGCGCCTGGAAGGATCGCTGCTTCGCCATCCCGGCGATGCGCGCCTCGCTCGAGGCGGCCGTTCCCTGGGTCGAGTCGACGAGGCCGATGCGCCAGCGCGGCGCGTGACGGCGCCGCCGAACCGGCGCCTCACCGCGTGACGACGACGCGCGTCGATTGGCCGTTCTCGCGCGCGACCCCGACCACGCCTTGCCAGCCGGGCGGCACCGGCGGATCCGTCCACTCGAACAGCACCTCGCCGTCGAGCGGCGAGACGTTCACGCAGCCGGCGCTCATCGGGTCGCCGAAGCTCTCGTGCCAGAACGCACCGTGCAGGGCGAAAGGCGCATTGAAGTACTGCGTGTAGGGGACGTCCGCGATCCAGAAGTTGCGGTTGAGCCCCGTGCCCGGCGACATCGTCGTCGCGCGGTCCTTGAAGGTGATGGAGTAGCTGCCGAGCGGCGTCGTCGAGTACTTCACGGGGTCCATGCCCTCGAGGGGCACGCCGCCCTGGCCGGGTGACTGCAAGGTCGCGTACACGGGCGTGAGATCGTCGTAGGCGACGAGGGTGCCGTCGGTGATGCTGACCAGGATCCACTTCTGGCCGGGCTCGACCGCGAAGCCGCGGCTCGTGCGCGCGCGCACCAGCGTGACGTCCTCGGCCGCGGCGAACAGGCGCTCGGCGCGCCCCGCGCCGGAGCCCCGGAGCTCGACCTCGAGGTAGCGCTTGCCGTCCTGCTCCAGCTCGACGCCGGTCGGCTCGGCGTGGCTACGCGCCGCGAAGGCCGCGCCCGGCGCGAGCTCGAGGCGCCCGTCCGCGCCGCGCCGGTAGGCCGGACGCGCGCGCGTGCGGAACCACGCGAGCGGCAGGCGCGCCTCGGCCGGCCTCTCGCCGCGCGGCACCAGCCACACGCCGTGGAAGCTCGAGCGCCGGAACTCGCGCACGCGGTCGGCGGGCACGAGCGTGTGGTCGACGCTGAGCAGGAAGGTGCGACCCCCGACGTCGAAGGCGCGCGTGAACGAGAACATCGAGCCGAGCGGGATCGACTGGTGCACGAGCCCGAGCGCGGGCCCGTTCGGCGTCCCACCGTCCGCGAAGAAGCCGGGCAAGGGGTCGACGGCGGGGATCGGCGCCGTCGTGGCGAGCTCCTCGTGGCCGCGCTGGAAGCGCCCGAGCGGCACGAACTCCCCGGCCGTGCCGTACTCCCACTGCTCCTGCTTCTGCTCCTTCGGCGTCGGCACGCGCGTGTACATGGGCGCGCCGTTCGACAGGGCGTAGCGGTAGGGGTACGGGCCCGGGCGCGCGGCGGTGAGCGAGGTCGCCTCGAAGTAGTGGCCCCCCGGGCTGCGGGTGACGGTGCGGTCGAAGCACACGTAGCCGTGGGGCTCGATCTGGAAGAACCCCTTCGGGCAACCCTCACCGGGGACGAGCTCCGGCGCGCGCAGCCGCACGCGCTGCCCGGTGCGGATGTAGCCGAGGTAGCGCTCCGCGACGCGCGGCGTGGGCCACACCCACGTCATGCCCGCCTGACTCGCGATCGTCAGCCCGTCGCCGCCGGTCGCGCCGGCGGGCGCGGCGCCCGAGGCCTCCGCCGCGCTCGCGCGCACGGCGAGCTCGAGGGGCGTCGGAGGCACAGGTTCGCTCGCTCGGCCGCTCGCCGCACCGGGTGCGGCGGGTCGGTCGAGCTCGGCCGCGGTGGACGACACCGCGGCCGGCGCGCGCGCGGCGCTCGCGACCGGCGCGGGGGCGCTCGACGCGGCGGCCGGGGCGCCGGGCGAGGCCGCAGCATCACGGGCGCCCGCTCCGTCCGGCGCGCGCGCCGGCCCCGCGGCGCGGGGCCCGTCGGGCTCGCGCAGCGGCTCGGGGGCGCACGCCGCGACGACCGCGGCGACCGCCAGCGCGGCGAAGGTGGCAGCGCGCCCGCCTTTCGGGGCAGAGTAGGCCTCGCCCGGACGGCGACGCACGCTGCGCTCGTCGACGGGCCGGCCGAACATGCTGCGCAGGATAGCCGACCTCTGGCGCGAGGCCAGACCCCTCGTGCGCGCCGAGATCACGGCGAGCGCGTGGGAGATCTTCTCCGTCGTGCTGTTCGTGGCGGCCATCGTCCCGGCGGCCCTCGACACCCCCTGGCCGCCCCTGCTCTACCTGTGCGGGCTCGTCCTCACGTCGGCGCTCGCGCGCTACCTGCGGCGCGGCTCGGGGGTCGCCACGGTGCTGCTCCGCACCGCGCTCTGGATGATCGCCGTCGTACCGCTCCTGCCGAGCACCGACGCGCGCCTGCTCGTCGGCGCGGCGGGCTTCGGGCTCATGGGCGGCACCTTCCGCCGGGCCGTCCACCGGCGGCTGCTCGACACGCGCGCCATGCTGTCCGTGTCCGACGCGGTGCCGGGCCGGCGCCGGCTGCGCCGCGAGCTCCGCGCCCACCTGTCCGAGGCCGCGGCCGTGGCGGGCATCGTGGGCGGGCACGTCATGCTGCTCTTCGCCGTCGCGTTCCTGCGCACGAAGAGCGTCGTGCTGTTCCGCGGCTGGTTCGAGGTGATCCCCGTCCTCGGCGTGCTCGGCACGGTCGGCTTCACGCTCGCCGTGCGCCCCCCGACCGTCGGCCTGTTGCGCGCGCTCGCGGCCGGGCCCGAGGGCGACCCGGAGCAGCTCGCGCGGGCCCTGCGACAGGCGCGGCGGCTGCCACACGACCTCGCGATCGCGAATTTTCTCGTGTGGGTGACGTGCACCTCGATCGGCGTCTTCTACTTCCGGCCCGGGCCGGTCCGCTGGAACCCGGGCGACGCGCTGATGCAGCTCGGCTTCGGCTCGCTCTTCGCGTGGGGCGTGTCGTTCTACCAGCGCGGCTCGCACGAGGCGACGCTCGCGCCCGTCGTCGAGCTCTTCCGGCGCTGGCGCGGCGAGGCCGAGCCCCCCGCGGCCGAGAGCGTGCGCCGCCGCATGCTGCGCGACTTCGGGCTGCCGCTCGTGTTCACGCTGGCGCTCTCCTTGTTCGCCTCGCTCGGCCTCTACCGGAGCCTCTCCACCGATCGCACCATCCAGGAAGACCTGAACGCCATCCTGGCGCTCGTCGCGTCCTTCCTCCTGCTCGTGCTCTCGGTGGGCGGGCTCTTCCTGCGCGCCGCGCGGCAGCTGTCGCGGCCGCTCGTCGAGCTCGCCGACGCGGCCGACGAGGTGGCAGCCGGCAAGCTCGCGCGCGAGGTGCCACCGGTCACGGGGCCGGCCGAGATCGACCGCCTCGGCCGCAGCATCGAGCGCATGCGGCAGGCCCTGGCGCAGACCATCGCCACGCTCGAGGCCGAGCGGCAGGGGCTCGAGGCGCGCGTCGTGGAGCGCACGGCCGAGCTCACGCACGCCCTCGAGGAGCTGAAGCAGGCCGAGGCCGCGCTCGTGCACAACGAGCGCATGGCCTCGATCGGCGAGCTCGTGGCCGGCGTGGCACACGAGATCTACAACCCGCTGACGGCCATCACCGGCAGCGTGGCCGCGCTCGAGCGCATCGCCGAGGAGCTGCGCGCGATCGACGCCGCCCACCGCGCGGCCGAGGACCGCCTGCCCGCCGCGGACCGCGACGCGCTCCTGCGGGAGCGCGAGCGGCTCGACGTCGACGGCGCGCTCGCCGATCTCGCCGGCGTGGCCAAGGTGGTCGAGCGCGCGAGCCAGCGCAGCGTGGGCATCGTGGCGAGCCTCAAGAACTTCGCGCGCGCCCCGCACGAGCTCGTCCCGACGGATCTGCACGAGGGCCTGAGAGAGACGCTCGCCCTGCTCGCCCACCGCCTGAAGCAGGGGCGCGTCACGCTGCGCGAGCGCTACGGCGAGCTGCCGCGCGTGAAGTGCCGCGGCGGCGAGCTCAACCAGGTGTTCATGAACCTGTTGACCAACGCCGTCCAGGCGCTCGCCGACCGCAAGGACGGCGTCATCGAGATCGCCACCCGGGCGGGTGCGAGCACGGTCACGGTGAGCGTCGCCGACAACGGCCCGGGCGTCCCGCCGGACCTGGCGCCGCGCATCTTCGAGCCCTTCGTGACGACGAAGCCGCGTGGCGAGGGCACGGGCCTCGGCCTGTCGATCTGCCGCGACATCGTGCGCCGCCACGGCGGCTCGCTGCGCGTCGAGCCCGCCGGCGGCGACCTCGGCTCGGGGGCGCGCTTCGTGTGCGAGCTGCCGATCGATCCCGGCGCGCCGGCGCCCGTCTCGGAGCGGCCCGGCTGAGCTAGAAGCGCTGATCGACCCCGAGCGAGATCGTCGGCCCGACCACCCAGGGCGCGCCGCGGCACGGCTCGATGTCCTGGTACTGGCACGGAAAGCGATCGACGGCCCACACGCCGCCGAAGCCCGTGCGCACGGCGAGCGTGCCCGGCCCGCCGTCGCCGACGAGGATCTGCCGGATGCCGAGCGTGCCGTAGATCCAGAGGTCGAGGCCGTAACCGACGTCGAGCTGGAAGGCCATCCGCCAGGTCACGGGGACGTCGAGCGCCGCGAGCACGTGCGACCACGCGAGCTCGACCGCGCTCGTGTAGTAGTTGCGGATGAGGGCGTAGCCGAGCTCCGCCCGCAGGTTCAGACCGTCGAGACTGCCGAGCCTGAGCGCGGGGGCCATCGACCAGCCGCTCGGACCGAAGCGCGCGGCCCGAGCGCCGAGCCCGAAGCCCACCTCGAGGTAGTCCGCCGCGAGCGCGGCACGCACGCGCGGCTGGCCGATGACGCCCGTGCTCTCGGCCGCGGCCGCGACGACGAGCGGCGAGAGCTCGACGCCGAGCTTCCACGGCGCGTCGAAGTAATACTCGAGGGCGAGATCCGCGACGAGGCCCCCGCCCGGACCCGTCATGTGCACGAAGGGGCGCACCGTGCCGTGGAGCCGGAGCATCTCGCGGTGCAGGGGCGGGATGAGGAGCTGGTCGGCGGGGCCCGGTCGCGCCGCGCCATCGGCCGCGGCCGTGGCGGGCCAGCCGAGGCCGAGCGCGGCGAGGGTCGCACAGCAGAGCTTCGCCACGGACGCGCGCACGGCCGGCCTCGCTAGCCCTCGACCCTGGCGACGTCGAGCTCCTCGGCGTGGCGCAGGAGCGCGCGCAGCCGCTGCTCGAGCGAGCGCCGGTCGATGAGGTGCTCCGGCACGAAGCCGCCCCGCATGGCGGCCTCGAGACCGGGCTGGATGGAGGGGCGGCTCACGTCGAGCACGCGGCGCCAGTCGAGCGTGAGCCTCGGCAGCTTGCCGACCGCGCCGCTCGGCTGCGCGACGAGCGCCGGGTCGATGCACGACGACAGGTCGGCGCAAGCGTCCATGCGCGGGCCGAGCGTGTCGATGCCGAAGCGCGTGCCGAGCGTCGCGGCCACCGACACGTGCTCGAGGGTCGTGGAGACGACCGCGCCGTGGCGCACCATCGGGCCGACCACCACCGTCGGCACGCGGAAGCCGAGCTGGCAGAACTCGGGGCGCGGATCGACCGTGGTCGGCGGCGGCACGTGGTCGAAGAAGCCGCCGTGCTCGTCGAAGGTGATGACGAGCAGCGAGCGCGACCACTGCGGGCTCTCTTGCAGTGCGCGGACGATGGCGCCGAGCAGCACCTCGCCGAGCGCGAGGCTGTGCGGCGGGTGCATGTCCGAGGACCAGAAGTCGGGGTCGATGAGCGCGAAGCTCGGGAGGGTCCCCTCACGCGCGTCGCGGAAGAAGTCCTCGATGAAGGCCGCCACGAGCGGGTCGTTGCCGGCCAGTGACTTGCCGCGGAAGGCGCCGTAGTACCAGTGGACCGGCCCCGCGGCGTAGCACTTCGAAGACCAGCACTTCTTGCCGAGCCGTTCCCAGACCGTCGCCGGCATCTCGGTGAGCGGCTCGTTGGCCACGAGGCCCCCCGACGTCGCGGCGTGGAGGTAGTAGCGGTTCGGCCAGGTCGGCCCCATCACGGACGAGAACCAGCGGTCGCAGACGGTGTACTGGTCCGCGAGCGCGTAGAGCAGCGGCAGCTGGCTCCGCACGTGGTACGCCATCGTGTCGGTCCGGGTCTGGCCCACGTTGGTGCGCACGAAGCCGTCGTTGTGGCCGTTCGCGTACGCCTCCCGCGACCCTTCCCAGTCGTGGCGGGGCCCGTAGTTGTCGATGTGCTCCGCCCAGTGCACGTAGATCGGGTTGCCGTCGTCGTCCGGGCACGCCTCCATGCCGGTCAGCCCGTCGACGAGGTCGCGCGCCGGATACTCGGGGTCGCGCGCGAGCATGCCGAACAGATGGTCGAAGGACCGGTTCTCCATCATCACGACGATGAGGGTGTCGATGCCGGCGAGCAGGCGTCGGGGCGTCGGCTGACCGTACTCGTCGCGCTCGGGCCCGAGGGGCGGGGCCTCCGGGCCGACCTCGCAGCGATCCGGCGGGACGCAGCGCGTGCCGATCGCCGACACCCCGATGCCGAGGCCGAGCTGCTTCAGCGCGGTGCGCCTGCTGACGTGTCTCGACTTGCCGCCGGACGAACGGTGTCGTGACATGATGCGTCTCCGCCGGTGCGCCGACGCGGCGCGCACGATCGCTCGTGCTCGTGGCCGGTACGCGGCGCTGTCAAGTTAAGCATCGAGCGGATCGAGTCAACGCGGGCCACGGGGCGGCCAGGACCGGGACCGACGCCGCGGTCATGCCGGACGAGCCGCTCCGCCGCGCCGGGCGACCGAGTCGGTGCTTCTCTAGCGCAGCACCAGCCAGGCCACGACCGCGAGCAACGCCACGAGCACGAGCACGAAGCTCGCCGCGTTCTCGCGCACCGTGCGCACGAGCGCGCGCTTGGCCCCCCCGCCCGCGGCGTCGTCGGGGCGCAGCAGGCGCTCGCACTTCTCGCACACGATATAGGACGGGTCGTTCTCGTGGCCGCACTTCGGGCAAGGGATCACGCGGTGCCTCCGGCAAAACGGGCCACGCCACGCGGTTCGTGGAGCGGCAGAGTCTGCGCCGCCGCGGGCATGAGCGCGATGCGCGACCGCCCCCGCGTGCCCCGCGCGAGTGCCTCGGCGAGCGAGTCGGCGCGCTCCCAGCCGACGGCGCGGCAGCTCGCCTCGTCGAGCTCCGTGACGGCGATGGTGCGGGCCGCGGCGGCCTTGTCGCGGACGGCGAGCGAGGTCTGGCCGACGATCTCGTAGCCGGCGACGAGGGCCGCGTAGTGCGCGGCGCGGGTCGGGTGGAGGAGCCAGCGCGCGAAGCCCGCATGGCCGAGCCCCTCGGGGCAGCGGGCGACGAGCACGATCGTCGGGCAGAGGCCGCTCGCCGCCGCGGGGCCGACGGCGCGGAAGGCGTTGTCGTACGCCTTGTGCGCCTGGTAGAGCGACACGTCGTAGGGGTGGCCGCCGGCGGAGGCGACGACGCAGTCGAAGGGCGCCGCGCCGTCGAGCCGGACGGCGTGGCGCGCGACGAGGTCCGCGCAGGCGTCCGCGAAGGCGCGCTCGTGCTCGAGGCCGCACGCGAGCTCGACGATGGCGCCGCGCACGTCGAGCACGGCGTTCGCGAGGAAGGTCGCGCCGCCCGCGGCGTCGCACAGGCGCAGGCCCGCCTGCATCTCCTCGCTCACCGGGTTGCCGACCAGGCGCGCCGGTCCGCAGCCCGCCGCACGGCCGCCGGGGCCGGCGGGGTCGAGCACGCGCAGGTGGTTCCGGACGATGCTGGCCTCGTCCGCGACCCCCGGCAGGATCGCCTTGCGACCGCCCGAGAAGCCCGCGTAGTAGTGAAACCCGACGGCACCAGCGAGCACGCGCAGCTCGGCAGTGGCGACGGCGCGCGCGATGCGGAGCTCGCCCCCGCCGGGGAGCACGCCCACGGCCGCGAGCCCCGCGGAGTCGCGAGCGTCGTGGTGCACGAGGCGCGCCCGCGCGAGGATCGCGTCGCCGTAGATGGCGCGCGAGACCTCGTCGCTCTGGCGGGCGTGAAGGCCGTAGGCCACGACGAGGGTCACGCGCTCCGGCGCGACGTCGGCCCGCGCGAGCAGGCCCGCGAGCGCCTCGAGCGTGATGCGCATGCCGCCCTTGCGCGTCTGGTCGCTCGCCACGATGGCGATGCTCCTGGCGCGCGCGAGCTCGGCGCCGAGGCCGGCCCGAAGCAGCCGCGCGGTCACCTCGGGCACGCCGAGCTCGGGCTCCGCCCCTGCCCCCGGGGCGACGAGCTCGTGGGGCGCATCGAGCCGCGCCTCGAGCTCCTCGTGACCGTAGCGGAGGCGGATGGTCGCCATGGCGAGGCACGAGCGTAACCCGGCGCGCCCGCGGCGTCGCGCGAGAGCGACCGCGACGCGCCGGCGTGCGATACTCCGCGCCGCATGCGCAACGCCTACATCGCCAAGCAGCGCGACGAGCACGGCCGCAAGGCCGTGGCCGTCCTGCCCGTGCACTACCCGAAGGAGCTCTTCACGGCGCTCGATCTGCTCGCCGTCGAGATGTGGGGCCCGCCCGGCGCACCCGTCAGCGCGGACGCGGGCCGCGTGCAGGCCTACGTCTGCGCCGTGGTCCGCAACGCGCTGGCGTTCCTCGCGTCCGGGCGCGCGGACGCGTGCGAGGCCGTGCTCTTCCCGCACACCTGCGATTCCATCCAGGGCCTCGCCACGCTGCTCACGGACTTCGGGGGCTGGTCGAAGCCGTCCTTCGTGTTCCAGCACCCGCGCGGCAGCGCGCGCCCGAGCTCCCGGGCCTACTACCTCGGCGAGCTCCGCGCCCTCGCCGACGGCCTCGCCGGGCTCGCCGGCAGACCGCTCGCCCCCGAGAGGCTGCAGGAAGCGATCCGCCTGCACCGGCGCATCGACGCCGCGCGCGCGGCCCTGCTCGACGGGCGCCGCCGGCTCGCGCTCGACGACGTCGAGCTCTACCGCCTGCTGCGGCGCGGCGAGTGGCTGTGGCCGGAGGACCACCTCGCCGAGCTCGAGGCGGCGCGGGCGAAGCTCGGCCCGGACGACGTGGCGCGCGGCGTGCCGGTCATGATCACCGGCTACGTGCCCGAGCCCGGCACCCTGTTCGAGGTCCTCGGCGACGCCGGCGCCTTCGTCGTGGCCGACGACTACGCCGCCGTCGGCCGGCGCGTCGTGCGCGCCCCCGCGGCGCTCGATCTCGACGACCCGTTCCTCGCGCTCGCCGAGCTCTACTGGGCCGCGCCCCCCTGCCCGACGCGCGCCTCGGACCAGGTGGCGCGCATGCGCTACCTCGCCGAGCTGTGCGAGCGGAGCGGTGCCGCGGGCGTCATCGTCCACGAGCAGAAGTTCTGCGAGCCCGAGCTCTTCGACGTCGCCGCGGTGAAGAAGACCTTCGCCGGCAAGGGCGCCAAGCTGCTCTACCTCGAGGGCGAGCTCGAGACCGAGCTCTCGGGCCAGGCGACGACGCGCCTCGAGGCCTTCGTCGAGATGATCACGGGGACGGCGAGGGTCGCATGAGTCGCAGCATCGGTCGACGCATCGAGTTCGAGGTCGCGGGCCGCGTGGTCGGCCCGGCGCTCGCCGCCTTCGAGCGCGCGAAGAAGCTGGCGCGCCGGCGCGGCCCCGCCAGGCCGGGCAAGCCGAGCTCGCCCTTCGGGCCGCCGCTCGAGGCGACGCGCAAGCTGAAGGAGCTCATGACCACCCACTACCTCGCGGGGCGCTACGCCGACGGCGCCGTGCCGGTCGCGTGGGTGACGAGCGGCTTCCCGGTCGAGATCCTGCGCCCGCTCGGCTTCCACGCCGTCTACCCCGAGAACCACGCGGCGCTCTGCAGCGTGCAGCGCGTGGTCCCCGAGCTCTCCGACGCCGTCGAGAAGGAGGGCTACGCGCGCGATC
The DNA here is from genome assembly GCA_020848455.1 of Polyangiaceae bacterium. GTDB lineage: Bacteria > Myxococcota_A > Polyangia > Polyangiales > Polyangiaceae > JACRDA01. Next base: position 1,706 of record JADLAB010000022.1, on the reverse strand, counting down.
TCTGCTCCTACGCGCGCACCGACCTCGGCAGTGTGCTCACCGGCAAGACGCCGGTCGGGCGCCTGCCGAAGCCCGATCTCTTGTGCTGCTGCACCAACATCTGCCAGACGGTGCTCTACTGGTACCGCGCGCTCGCGGCGCACTTCGGGGTGCCGCTGTTCGTGCTCGACACGCCCTACATCTACGGACAGGCGCCGGGCCACCACCGCGCCTACGTGCGCGCGGAGCTCGAGGAGCTCGTCGGCCTGGCCGAGCGCGTGGCGGGCCGGCGCGTCGAGCCCGACGAGCTCGAGGCCGTGGTGCGCGTGGCGCGCGACGGCACGCGCCTCTGGGGCGAGTGCCTGGCGCAGAGCCGCGCGCGGCCCGCCCCATGGACCGGCTTCGACGGCTTCTTCCACATCGCGCCCATCGTGACCCTGCGCGGCACCGAGGCGTGCAACGCCTACTACCGCATGCTGCGCGACGAGCTCGCGCACCGCGTGGCCAGGGGCGTGGGCGGCATCCGGGACGAGCGTCACCGGCTGCTCTGGGACAACCTGCCCGTCTGGTTCGACGTGCGCGGCATGTCGACCCTCCTCGCCGAGCGCGGCTTCAACTTCGTCTGCACCTCGTACACGAACGCCTGGGCCGAGGCCGGGAGCCGCATCGACCCGGCCGATCCCATCGGCTCGGCCGTGCTCGCGTACACCCACATCATCCTGAACCAGGATCTGCCGAACCGGCTCGACATCCTGCGCCGCCTGTCGCGCGACTACTCGGTCGACGGGGCGGTCCTGCACAGCGATCGCTCCTGCAAGCCCTACTCGATCGGACAGATCGATCTGAAGCAGCGCCTCGCGCGCGAGCTCGACATCAAGGTGCTGGTGCTCGAGGCCGACCACGGCGACCCCCGCGCCTACTCGGTCGAGCAGGGCGAGGGCCGGCTCACGGCGTTCATGGAGAGCTTCGCGTGAGCCGCGCCGTCTCCATCGGCATCGACGTCGGGAGCACCACCTGCAAGGGCGTCGCCATCGACGCCGCCGGAGCCATCGTCGCCCACCGCGTCGAGCCGACGCACCCGCGCATCGAGGAGCAGACGACGCGCGTCGTCGCGGCGCTCGAGCAGGAGCTCGGCACGAGCGGCCTGCCCGTCGGCTCGACCGGCTACGGGCGCAAGCGCGTCGCCCGGGCCCGCGCCTTGACCGAGATCACCTGCCACGCGCGCGGCGCCTTCAAGCTCGTCGGCACGGCGGGCGTGCTCGTCGACATGGGCGGCCAGGACACGAAGGTGATCCGCATCGGCAAGGGCGGCGACGTCGCGGACTTCGCCATGAACGACAAGTGCGCCGCCGGGACGGGCCGCTTCCTCGAGGTCATCCTCGGCCGGCTGCAGGTCCCCTTCGACGGCGTGTCTGCGCTCGTCAAGACCGCCACGCGCGCCGTGCCCGTGTCCTCCACCTGCACGGTCTTCGCCGAGAGCGAGGTCATCTCGCTCGTGGCCGAGGGCGAGCCGCTCGAGGGCATCGTGCGCGGCCTGCACGAGTCGCTCGCCTCGCGCGTCGCGGCCCTCGCGGGGCGCGAGCTCGACGGCGAGGTCCTCATGAGCGGCGGGGTCGCGCTCAACGCCGCCATGGTGGACGCGCTCGCGAGCGCCCTGCGCCGGCCCGTGCGCGTGCTCCCGACGCCGCAGCTCGTCGGCGCGATCGGCGCGGCGCTGTCGGTCGTCT
>JADLAB010000021.1 GCA_020848455.1 Polyangiaceae bacterium | reverse complement strand
TCGAGCCAGGCCGCGCGGAGCGACGCGAAGCCCCGCGCGTCGAGTCCCCGCGCCCGGAGCACGCCGTCGCGCGCGGCGAACGGATCGTCGAGCTCGGCACAGAGCGCGGCGAACGCCTCGACCGAGCTCCCCACGTCCGTCCTCGCCATGTCGACCACCCGTGGGAGCATCCTCGCATGGCGTGGGTGCGGATCGCTACGGCGCTCGACATGCGGTCGGGCGGTCGACGACCACCCGCTCGCTCCCGCTCGCCCCCCCGCATCCATTTTTCGCGCAACTGCCTCCCGCTCCGTGCCGATGACTCCTTCGTGAGCCCGACACCGCGCGCGCGTGGTGCCGCCCGGGCGGGCTCGTCACGGGGGGCTCCCCCGACACGAAAGGCACGAAAGGTACGCACATGCCCAGCACACCCCTCTGGAAGCTCCGCCGTCTCGCTCCGCGCGCCCGTCGCGTGGCCGAGCGGCGCGCGAGCGAGTCGCCGGCCCTTGCGGCGTTCGCGCCCTCACTCATCGGCAAGGTCGGCGCTTTCGTCGCGGCGTACGACGCCTTCGGGAAGTACGACGCTCCCTGGCGCAAGGAGATGTCGGAGGGTCACGGCGCGGCGGCCACCCTCGTCAAGACGATGCGCGCATGGCTCCCGGCGCTCATCCGCGACGTGCCCGGATTCCGGGGCGGGGACTACGGCGACCAGCCCGAGGTTCCCGACGACGTCATCGGCGATGGCGAGCGCTTGCTCGAAGTCCTCGCGGCGGCCACGACCCAGAGCGGCGATCCGGTCGCCTATCGCGACTCCGCGCTCGCGCACGTCGAGCCAGCCGTCCAGCGCGCCCAGAAGGAGTGGCAGGAGGCCGAGGCGGCCGACAGGACCTACCAGAGCATGGCGGCCACCACGCGCGACACCGCTGCGGCCTTCCAGGAGGAGCTCATCCTCTTCCGCCGCACGCTGATGAGCGTCGCCGGTCGCAGCGACAAGGACTACCAGAAGCTCCGCGCCGGGAAGGCGACCGCGACGGACGACGAGGACGATCCGAACGCCCCGCCCGTGCCCGCACCGGTCGAGCCCGGTCCCCCGCCGCCCGTCGTCTGACGTGACTGACGCGGCGCGCCAAGTCGAGCTCGGCCCCGCCCCCTCCCACCCCGCCGGCGCGCGCCCCGACCGGGATGGTCGTGACGCGCGTCGGTGTGAGGGGTGCCGGAAACGGTGCGATCATCGGAGGTGCGCGTCGGAGCGCCCGTTCGCGCCTCCGCCGCCGAGCGCCGGAGCCCGCCGACGCAAGAGCTCGTCGGTCGGCGCCCGGCCCTTCCGTCCGTGCGCTCCGGGCGCCGGTAGGCGCCGCCCCACGGCCATGGGTCGGCGCCATCTCGCGACCGGTCGATGGCATGCCGGCACTGGAAGGCGGCTCCGGGTAAGCCGTCGGTGGGGCGCCGGCACCGGAAGGCGGCTCCGATCGAGCGGTGGGTGGGGTGCCGGACGCGGTCCGTGGGGTGCGGGGTAGCGTCGGCGGGGTGCCGGGTGGCGTGAGGTGGGGTGCGGGCTGGCGGCGGTGGGTTCGGGCTCACCGGAGGGGCGGGTGGGCAAGCGGAGCGCGACGTGGCGGCCGACGGGCGCGGGCCGGTCGGCCATCGCTGGCGGCTCCGCGAACGAATCCGATCGACCCCAGTCTGAGCCCGTTGCACGCTCGGCTCCGGCCCGATGCGCTCCACCCACCTTCAAGCCATCGCAAGTGCGCGGTTCCTCGTAGGCGCCCTTGGCGAGCGCCGCAGCTGGTGGCCGGCGCGGTTCACCGACCCCACGTCGCGCCGGTCCCTCGAGCTGCTGTTTCCCCGTACCGCGGTTCGCGCCGCCCTCGAGTCGGTGGTCGAGGTTGCGCGCCGGGATCACGACGAGCGGCTCAGTCCGCGATCGTTCCACCTGTTTCGCCTGCCGGTGCACCTCGAGGATCGGCTTGCGGGCTGGCTCGGGCAGCTCGATGAACGGGCGGGCCTGATCTGGCCGCCGGCGGACTTGGCCGCCGTGCACGGCGAACTCGAACGCTTGGGGCGTGCGGCGGGCGCCGGCGGTGAGCCATCGCCTGGCCCGAGGTGTCTCGGCAAACCGGCGCGTTTGAACCAGGGCGCTACGATCCAGGAAGTCGTCGGCGCCTACCTCGCGGCGGACCGGGCCGGTCTCCGCGTCATGCCCTACTTCGAGGACTAACGGTGGCCCCGGAGCACTACACGGCCCGCGCCATCAAGGGCACCGCGCTTCTCGAGGAGACGCGGGCCTTGCTGCGCGCCTGGCGGCCGGGCGAATCGGCCGGCGCGTTCCGGGACCGCGTTCGCGCGGAGGACTTGCTCGGCAAGGCGACCGCAGCGCGGAGCGACGACGTCGTGCGCGTCGCGTTCGCCGGTCGCCTGCTCGCCGACGGCGACGAGCCGGCGGTGTCGCTGCGCCACCTGCTCGCCTCGCGCAAGAGCGGCCCTTGGTTCAGCCAGTTGTGCCTCCTCTTCGCGGCACGTGCGGACGTGGTGCTGCGCGAGGCCGTCACGGAGTTTCTGGCGCGGCAGCGCGCCCGGAGATCCGAGGCGGTCACGACCGCGGACTTCCTGCGCTTCCTCGACGAGCAGCACTCGGCGGGCCGGATGGCGCGTCCCTGGTCGCGGTCGGTGCGCGAGAGCGTCGCCCAGCACGTCCTGCACCAGCTCACGGATCTGGGCGCCCTCGGTCCGCCGCGGCGCGGGGTGCGCGCGCTTCTGCCGTACCGGCCCGGCGCGCTCGCGACGGCGTGGCTCACCTGCGAGCTCCATCGCCAGGGCGTCAGCGATATCGCGATCGTCGAGCACCACGACTGGCGCATCTGGCAGATGCACGAGGAAGACGTGCGCGAGGCGCTCGATCGCCTCTCCGATCTCGGGCTCTGGATCTTCCAGGGAGCCGGTACCGTCGTGCGGATCACCTGGACGTGGGCGGACTGGGCCACCGTCCTCGAAGTGCTTGGGGGACCGACCGTTGAGTGACGACCTCGAAAAGGCCTTCTCGGAGCTTCGGCACTGCCTCAGCAACGAGAACCGGCTCGCTCCGACCCACAGCGACCCGTTCTTCAACTTCGTCCATGATCCGGGGGCGACGTTCGAGGTCCATCGGCGCCTGCCTCGGTGGCGCGCGGCGCTCGAGAAGGACGGCTGGAGCGTGCTCGTCCAGTCCCTCCGCGAGCTCACGTGGCGCGTGGTCGACGCGTCCGGCCGCTGGGAAGACTGGCTCGAGCTCGAGGAGGCCGGCAGCTACGAGGACGGCAACAAGTCCATGCGCGATGTCCTTCGAGACGATCCGCGCACGCCGAGCTCGCACGAGGCACGGCCCGGGCTCGCGCGGACGCTCGGGCCCTATCTCGAGGACGAGACGCCGCGGCGGCTCTTGATCCTGACGGACGCGGCGCTGCTGCACCCGTGGTTCCGGGTGCGGACGCTCGAGAACTGGTTCCACGATCGGATCCGGTGCCCGACCGTGCTCTTCTACCCGGGGCGCCGCCGCGGGCAATACGGCCTTCACTTCCTGGGCTGCTACCCCGAGAACGGCAACTACCGCTCTACCATCGTAGGGGGCCTTTGATGCGCGTCATCCGCGACGTCTTCACGCAGGCTCGACCGATCGATCGGCGCATCGAGAAGGTCATCGACTACGCGGCCACGGACGAGGCCCGGCTCGAGCAGGAGATCTCCGAGTACGAGGTCACCGCCTCCGTCGAGCGCGGCCTGCGCCGCTTCATCGAGGCCTTCGACGACGGCGCTCGCCTCGGCACGGTCACGGAAATCGGCGTGTGGGTATCCGGCTTCTACGGCTCGGGCAAAAGCTCGCTCACGAAGTACCTCGGGCTCGCGCTCGACAGCCGCCGCAAGATCAAGGGCGTGCCCTTCGTCGATCGCCTCGCCGATCGGATCGCCGACCGGGCGCTCGGCCTGCACCTGAAGAAGGTGGCGAAGCAGCACAAGGCGGCCATCTTCATGCTGGATCTCGGCACCGACCAGCTTGCGGAGAGCGCGAGCGACAGCGTGGCCAACGTCCTTTACTGGAACGTCCTGAAGGAGCTCGGCTTCTCGAAGGAGAAGAAGGTGGCGGATCTCGAGATCCGCCTCGAGCAAGATCAGAAGCTCGCAGCCTTCGAGGCAGCCTACGAGGCGCACTACCCCGGGCGTGAGCCGTGGCGCGTCATTCACGACGATCCGATGCTCGCGGTGACGCGGGCCTCTGCGCTCGTGCCGGCGTTCTACCCCGACGACTTCAAGACGCCGGCAGACTTTCGCCAGCTCAGGTACCAGCCGACCGAGGATGTGAAGGAGCTCGCGCGCCGCACCATCGCGCTCGTGCGCAGGCGCACGGGGTGCGAGGCCATCGTCTTCTTCGTCGACGAGGTCGGCCAGTACGTGGCTCCGCGGCGGGAGCTCATCCTGAACCTCGACGGGCTCGTCCGTGCTTTCAAGGAGGCAGGCCAAGGCAAGGTCTGGTTCGTGGCCACGGCGCAGCAGACCCTCACCGAGATTTCCGAGCGTGCTTCGCTCAACTCGGCCGAGCTCTTCAAGCTGAAGGACCGATTTCCCATCTCGCTCGAGCTCCTGGCGACGGACATCCGCGAGATCACGGCGCAGCGGCTGCTGAAGAAGAACGCCGACGGCGAAGCCGAGCTCAAGCGCCGGTACCAGGCGTCGGCCGAGCTGCTCGAGCTCCACACGCACCTCACGGACTGGCAGGGCGGCAAGGGCACGCTCGACGCCGACACGTTCGCGAGCCTCTACCCCTTCCTGCCCTCGCGCCTCGATCTCGTGCTCGATCTCATCCGTGCCCTGGCGCGGCGCACCGGCGGCACCGGCCTGCGGTCTGCGATCCGGCTCGTCCAAGATCTGCTCGTCGACGCCAGCCGCGCGCTACCGAAGGGCGTGGAGCCGCTGGCGGAGCGGCCGCTCGGGCGCCTCGCCACGGTCGAGGACGTCTACGACACGCTCCGGCAGGACATCCACAAGGAGCACCCGCAGGCGGTCGAGGGAGTCGATCGCATCGCGAGGCACGCGGGGTTCAAGGGCGACGCCCTCGCCCTGCGGGTGGCCAAGGCGGTCGCGGCCCTTCAGCCGCTCGAGAATCGCCCGCGGACGGCCGAGAACATCGCCGCCTTGCTCTACGCCGACCTCGGCGCGAGCGGCCACACCGAGGCCGTGCGGCAGGCACTGCATCGACTGGTTGACGCCCAGGAGTTCGGCCTCGTGGAGCTCCGCGCCGACGGCGGGGCAGGGGGCATAGGCGTTAACAGATTAATTGTCGTGGGTTTGTGTAGTTTGTCTCCCGACTTTGTCCCACCGAAGTTTGGGTAGCCGGTCAGAAACGCGTTCCATTTGCCGCGGCTTCAGGCACATCGAC
>JADLAB010000020.1 GCA_020848455.1 Polyangiaceae bacterium | reverse complement strand
GGGCCATGCGGCGCCGCCAGGCGAAGATCGGCCTCGCCTCGCTCTGCGTGGGCGTGGGCCAAGGCGTGGCCACGGTGTTCGAGCGGGCGTGAGAGTCATCAGTTGTCAGTTGTCAGTTATCAGCCCCGGAGTCGGAGAGGCGCGCATCCGCTCCCGGCTCGGAAGCTGGCAGTCGTGAGTCGTCAGTCGCTCGGCCCGCAGGGCCGCTCTGGTGCCTCGCTCGGCGAGACGACCAGCACCGGCAGCGCCGCGCGGCCCGCTCTGGGCTGATAACTGATAACTGACAACTGACAACTGATAACTGACAACTGCCTCCCTCACAGCCGCAGCGCGCGCGCGATCCGCACGCGCTCGGCCAGCGCGTCCGCCACGAGCTCGAGCCGCCGGGCGCGGAGCGCGGCCTGCAAGAGCGCGCGTGTCGCCTCGTCGAGGCGCCGCGTCGCCCCCGCCGCGTCCGCCGCCACGTCGACGTCGTGCAGATCGCCGAGCAGCTTCTGCATGCGCGCGGCGAGCTCGGCGATGCGCGCCAGGCGCTGGCCGGCGGGCCGGTGCGCGGCGTCGGCCCCCCCGGCGAGCATCTCGGCGGTGTAGCGCAGCCGCTTGAAGCGGATGCGCAGCTCGTGGAGGCCCGCGACGTCGTCGCCGTCGACCGCGATGAGCTCGCGCACGTCGGCGAGCGCAGTGTCGAGCGCCCGCTTCTGGAAGCCGTGGCTCGCCGCGCGGTCGAGCGGCCCGCGCTCGATGGCGCGCTCGACCTCGCGCAGCAGCCGCTCGAAGTCGGGCCGCGCGACGCGCCGGACCATGCGGCTGCGCAGGCGTCGCTCCCCGCGCCGGATGCGCTCGAGCCAGGGCTCCATCGCCGCCGCGAGGTCGACGGGGACCGCCGCATCGCCGGGGCGCGGCTCGCTCGGGGACGCGCCCGCGAGCTCGAGGTCCACGGCCGGCCGGGTCGTGCCCTCGGCCGCCGCGGCCGGCGGCGCTCCCCTGGCAGGCTGGCCGCGCCGCGCCACCTCGAGCAGCGTCTCGAGCAGCACCTCCGCGTCGCGCAGCTCGCCCGTCGCGCGCGCGAAGCCGCGCAGACCCCGCCCGAGCTCGGCGAGCTCCACCTCGCCGTAGAGCGGGCGCGCCACGCGCAGCACGGTGCGCAGCCGCCGCAGGCCCACGCGCAGATCGTGGACCGCCTCGGGGTCGGGCACCGCAGCCGCCGTCGAGCCCGCCGCGTCGCCCGGCAGCTCGGCCGCCGCGTCGTCGCCCGGCGCCCCCGGCGGCTTGGCCTCGGCGGCGGCCGACGCGGCGTCCCCCTCGGGCGGGCTCGGGGCCACCACCGCGAGTCGCTCCGCCCCGCTCCGCGCGACCGCGAGGTGCGCCTGCACGGACTGCCGGATCACCGCGTGGGCGCGCGACCGCACGACGCTCGGCCGCGGCAGGCGCGTCACGAGGACCTCGATGTGGGGCGGGCGCTCGAAGTCGGCCTTGAGCGCCCGGCGGAGCTCGCGCCGCACGAGCTCGCCGAGCTCGGTCTCCGTCGCGTCGCGCCCCGGCCACACGAAGTCGCGCACCACCGTCGCCTCGAGGGCGGCGCAGGCGGTCGCCCCGAGCCCCGAGCCCGGCGCCGCGACGCGCACCGCGCAGAGGCGCCCGTCGTCCGCGACCACGACGTGGCACACGACCGCGCCCGAGCGCGACAGCTCGAGGCGCTGGCGCAGCACCTCCTGCGGCACCGCGCGCCCGAGCGTGCGCGCCACGCGCCCCGCCGGCACCTCGCCCACGCGCCGCAGCGGCTCGACGGCGCCGAGGGCCAGCCGCACGCCGTTCTCGGCCACGACCACCTCGGCGATGCCGAGCTCGCGCGCGAGCGCGCCGTGGGCGACCAGGTGGTGCAAGGCCCCGTGCACTGGCAAGAAGGCGCGCGGGCGCACGAGCTCGAGGATGCGCGCGAGCTCGTCCTTGTGCGCGTGCCCGCTCACGTGGATGCCGGGCGCGTGCTGGCGCGTCACGACCCGCGCCCCGAGGCGAATGAGATCGTCCACCATCGCGAACACGGTGCGCTCGTTGCCCGGGATGGCGCGGCTCGACAGCAGCACCGTGTCGCCCGGCCCGATGCGCAGCTCGGGATGCAGGCCGCTCGCGAGGCGCCGGAGCGCGCTCCGCGGCTCGGCCTGCGTGCCCGTGACGACGTAGAGCACCGAGCGGCGCGCGAGGCTCCCCGCCATCTGCGGCGACACCACGAGCTCGCTCGGCCACGCGAGCAGGCCGAGCTTGCTCGCCGCCTCGAAGTGGGTGCGCGCGCTGCGCCCGAGCAGGCACACGCGCCGGCCCTGGCGGCGCGCCAGCTCGCCGAGGGCGCCGAGGCGGTGCACGTTCGAGGCGAAGAGCCCCACGACGACGCGGCCCTCGGCGGCGGCGACCTCCGCCTCGAGCGCCGCCGCGGCCGAGCGCTCGCTGCCGCTCGAGCCCGGCGCGAGCACGTTGGTGCTGTCGGAGAGCAGCAGGCGCACGCCGCGCGCCCCGAGCGCGAGCAGGCGCTCCTCGTCGGTCGGCTGGCCGTCGAGCGGCTCCTGCTCGAGCTTGAAATCGCCCGTGTGCACCACGAGCCCGGCCACGGTCTCGAAGGCGAGCGCGGCCGCGTCCACGATCGAGTGCGTGACGCGCAGCGGCTCCACCGTGAACGGCCCGGCGGTGAAGCGCTCGCCCGGCACGATGGGCCGGAGCTCGACCTCGGACACGAGCTCGGGCGCGTCCTCGCCGAGCCGTCGCGCGCAGAGCTCGAGCGCGTAGGGCGGCCCCCACACGGTCGGCAGCGGCCCGCTCACCGGGCGCGGCACCGGGTCGTGCGGCCCGCGCGCGGCGCCGTGCGCCACGGGCTCGCGCGCCGCGACGAGCGCGCGCAGCAGCGAGGGTACGGCGCCGATGTGATCCTCGTGTCCGTGCGTGAGCAGGATCGCGCGCAGGCGATCGGCGCGCTCGAGCACGTAGTCGAAGCGCGGCTCGTAGAGCTCGACCCCGAGCTCGCCGCCACCGAAGGTCACCCCGCAGTCGACGAGCACGAGCCCGCCCGGCTCCTCGAGCACGAGCGCGTTCATGCCCACCTGCCCGAGGCCGCCGAGCGCCACGAGGGAGAGCTGAGGCGCGGGCTCGGTCATGGCTCCCCGTTACCACCACGCGCGCGGCGCAGGTGAGCTGCGGGCGCGCGCGCCACCCGGTGGGCAAGCTCGGGAGAAATTGTTGATAATCTGCGCACTTGTTCCGCGTAGCTTGTGTCTAGGCGTCGTCCGTTCAGGCGGGCCGCCGCGCCAAAAAAAAAGTCCCGCGGCTTTCCGAGGACTTGGCCCGAGACCCCCTTTTTTGGTTTGCTCCGCCACTAGACATTGGGGTAGTAATCACGGCTCCCGACGCGAGTGCCGGGAGCGAAGGCAACGCGGCTTCGAACGACTGCAGGCGAGGGCAACGGGGGGTCGGACGCAGACATGTCAGCAGCGCGTCGATCGTTGAAGCTTCCTTCGTCACCGGGCCCCGGCGACGCTGTTCGTCCCGGGGACCAGCGTCGGGCCGGTCGCGCGGCGGACACCGCGGCTGGCCCGAGCGAGCGCGCGCGTCCACTTTCGTAGCTTGCGTAGGCCCCGGGCGGCTCGGACGCCGAGCAGCCCGGGCGCAGCGGTCGAGCGAAGCGGCAGGGGAAGACGTCGGGTGGAGCGGTGCGCGCGCGAGCGCGCGCGCCGGGTTTCGTAGGGTCGGCGGCAAGGCGACGGCGCAGCCGGACGGCGGGCGCCGGGGGATCGGAGACAGGCAATGGCGCAGGCGAACATCGTGGGCAATGGTAACGGCATGAGCCACAAGCGGGGGCGCGCGGACGGCGGCCCGAGCTCGGAGCACGACGGGGTCGCTCCCGCGAGCGGGCGGGCGCGCGCCGACAGCGTGCCGCCGCGCAGCTTCGAGACCGCCGACATGGGCCGCGCGGCGAGCGGCCGCGCGGGCTCGAGTGGCGCCGGGCTCGCGCTCGTCGCCGAGACGAAGCGCGGGGCGGCAACCAAGACGAAGAACGAGCGCGCGCGCAAGGGCGGCGGCGGCACGCACGCCGAGCGCAAGGCGGCGCGGCGCGGGCGCGTGGGCCTCGAGTTCCAGCGCCGCACCACGCGGCCCGGCGTCGACCCCTTCGACGAGGTGCGCTGGGAGCGCCGCTCGAGCGTCATCACGAACCCCGACGGCTCCATCGTCTTCAAGATGGAGGGGGCCGAGATCCCCGCCGGCTGGTCGCAGCTCGCGACCGACATCGTCGTCTCCAAGTACTTCCGCAAGGCCGGCCTGCACGGCGACAAGCGCACGGGCGAGACCAGCGTGCGCCAGGTGGTCAGCCGCATCGCCCACACCATCCGCGAGGCGGGCGAGAGCCTGGGCGGCTACTTCGCCACGCGCGCCGACGCCGACGCCTTCGAGGCCGAGCTCGGCTACCTGCTCGTGAACCAGTACGGCGCCTTCAACTCGCCCGTGTGGTTCAACTGCGGCCTGTGGCACGCCTACGAGATCCGCGGCACGGGCGGCAACTACGCCTTCGACTACGTCGCGCGCGGCGCGAACACGCCGCTGCCGACGGGCTGCGAGGCCGAGGCGGCCAAGGACGAGGTCATCGAGATCGACAACGCCTACGAGCGCCCGCAGTGCTCGGCGTGCTTCATCCAGTCGATCCAGGACGACCTGATGAGCATGTTCGACCTCGTCAAGAGCGAGGCCCGCCTCTTCAAGTACGGCTCCGGCACGGGCACCAACTTCAGCGCCATCCGCGGCAAGCAGGAGAAGCTCTCGGGCGGCGGCACGTCGAGCGGCCTGATGAGCTTCCTCGAGGTCTTCGACCGCGCGGCCGGCTCCACCAAGAGCGGCGGCACCACGCGCCGCGCCGCCAAGATGGTGTGTCTCGACATGGACCACCCCGAGATCGCCGACTTCATCCAGTGGAAGGTGCGCGAGGAGAAGAAGGCCAAGGCGCTCATCGCGGCAGGCTACGACGCCGACTTCAACGGCGAGGCCTACCACACGGTCAGCGGCCAGAACTCGAACAACTCGGTGCGCGTGAGCGACGCCTTCATGCGCGCCGCGCTCGGGTCGGCCGCCACGACCGGCAGCGCCGCGCTCGGCCTGCCGCTGCGCGCCGACGCGCCGACCGGCGTGTGGCAGACGCGCGCGCGCACGACGGGCGAGGTCGTCGAGGAGTACCAGGCGAGCGAGCTGTGGCACACCCTGGCCGAGGCCGCGTGGGCCTGCGCCGACCCGGGCGTGCAGTACGACTCGACCATCAACCGCTGGCACACCTGCCCGAACTCGGACGCGATCCGCGCCTCGAATCCGTGCAGCGAGTACATGTTCCTCGACGACTCGGCCTGCAACCTCGCGAGCCTCAACCTCACGAAGTTCCTGCGCGACGACAACACCTTCGACGTCGAGCTCTACCGCCACGCCGTCCGCGTCTTCTTCGTGGCCCAGGACATCCTGGTCGATCTGTCGAGCTACCCGACCCCGCTCATCGCGAAGAACTCGCACGACTACCGGCCGCTCGGGCTCGGCTACGCGAACCTCGGCACGCTGCTCATGCGCCTCGGGCTCGCCTACGACTCCGACGAGGGGCGCGCCGTCGCCGCCTCGCTCACGGCCATCATGTGCGGTCATGCCTACCGCGTCTCGGCCGAGATGGCGGACAAGAAGGGCGCCTTCGCGGGCTTCGCCAAGAACCGCGAGCCCATGCTGCGCGTGATGGGCATGCACCGCGAGGCGGCCTACGCCATCGACCGCGAGAAGTGCCCGGCGCCGCTGTGGCGCGCGGCCTGTGACGACTGGGACGTGGCGGTCGAGCTCGGCCGGCGACACGGCTACCGCAACGCCCAGGCGACGGTGCTCGCGCCGACCGGCACCATCGGCCTCTTGATGGACTGCGACACGACGGGCGTCGAGCCCGACTTTGCGCTCGTGAAGTTCAAGAAGCTGGCCGGCGGCGGCTACTTCAAGATCGTCAACAACTCGGTCCCGCTGGCGCTCCGCACCCTCGGCTACCCCGAGGCGCAGGTGCAGGAGATCGTCGCCTACATCTCGGGCACGAACACGCTGCTCGCGGCACCCCACGTGAGCCGCGCCAGCCTGCTCGCCCGCGGCCTCACGGTCGAGGAGGTCGACAAGGTCGAGGCCGCGCTGCCGAGCGCCTTCGATCTGCAGCAGGCGTTCTCGCCGTGGGTCGTCGGCGAGGCGTGCTACGCGCGCCTCGGCGTGCCCGGCTACGCGGCCGACGCGAGCGGCTCCACCGCCAAGAAGGGCAGCGTGGGCCTGCTCCGCCACCTCGGCTTCTCGACGGACGAGATCCAGGAGGCCTCGGACGTGATCGTCGGGCGCATGACCATCGAGGGCGCGCCCTACCTCGACCCCGCCCACCTGCCGATCTTCGACTGCGCCAACCGCTGCGGGCGCACGGGCGTGCGCTTCCTCGAGCCGATGTCGCACGTGAAGATGATGGCCGCCGTGCAGCCCTTCCTCTCGGGCGCGATCTCCAAGACCGTGAACCTCCCGAACGAGGCGACGGTCGACGACGTGCAGCGCATCTACGAAGAGGGCTGGCGCCTCGGGCTGAAGGCGGTCGCCCTGTACCGCGACGGCTGCAAGGCCTCGCAGCCGCTGTCGAACTCGAGCGACGAGAAGAAGGACGAGGTCGCCAAGACCGCGCCCGCGGCGAGCAGCCTGCCTCCGCCGGTGACGACGCTCGCGCCGCGGCCCGACGTGCACCCGACCGGGGTGCGCGTGCGCCTGCCGAAGAAGCGCACCGGCTTCACGCAGGAGGCCAAGGTCGGCGGCCACAAGATCTTCCTCCGCACCGGCGAGTACCTCGACGGCGCGCTCGGCGAGATCTTCATCGACATGCACAAGGAGGGCGCCGCCTTCCGCTCGCTCATGAACTGCTTCGCCATGGCGGTGTCGGTGGGCCTGCAGTACGGCGTGCCGCTCGACACCTATGTCGACCAGTTCACCTTCACGCGCTTCGAGCCGCAGGGTCCGGTCGAAGGCCACGACAACATCAAGTTCGCGACCTCGATCGTCGACTATGTGTTCCGCGTGATCGGGGTCGAGTACCTGCAGCGCTACGAGCTCGCGCACGTGCCGCCGGCCGCCCCGATCCAGGATCCGTCGGAGAAGGACCACGCGGGCGAGACCACGAGCGCGCCGCGCGCCCTCATGATGACGACGAGCATCGCGCCGCCCGCACCCGAAGAGGTGCGCGTCGGCGGGCTCGACGCCCAGCTCGAGGAGATGATGGGTGACGCGCCGGTGTGCGACGCCTGCGGCCACATCACCGTCCGCAACGGCGCCTGCTACAAGTGCCTCAACTGCGGCAACTCCCTCGGCTGCAGCTGAGGCGTCCCGCTCGCACCCGCGCACCCGCACGCGCACCCGCACCGTGAGCCACTTCGCGTACCTGCTCTACCCGACGCGCCCGGGCTTCTCGCCGGCCACGCTGACGCCGGTCGAGGCCGAGACCATCGACCGGCACTTCCACTACCTCGAGGAGCTGCTCGCCAGGGGGCAGCTCCTGCTCGCGGGCCCGTGCCTCGACGGCTCGCTCGGCCTCGGCATCTTCGAGACCGAGACCGAGGCCGAGGCGCGCGCGCTCATGGCGGCCGATCCGGCCGTCGTGGCGGGCGTGTTCCGGGCCGAGGTGCGGCCGATGCGCATCTCGCTCCTGCGGCAGCGCTGAGACGGCGGGATGCGCGGCGCGGGCGCGCCCGGTGTAGCATCGCGGCGATGAACCGCGTCGCGCTCGGGACGGTGCTCGCGCTCGGCCTCTCGACCTCGGTCGCGAGGGCCCAGGAGCCGGAGCCGCCCTCGCACATCCACGAGCTCGCCTTCGATCTGCGCGCCGATCTACCGATCACGCTCATCGGCGCCAGCGCCTGGATCACGAGCGAGATCCTGAAGGGCTACCTCGCGCCCGCGAGCTGCCGCTGGTGCGACCGCGCGGACGACGGCACCGACACCCTGAACGCGCTCGACGCGGCCTTGCGAGGCCCGCTCGGCTCGAGGAGCGCGCAGCGGGCGGCCAACATGGCGAGCAACGTGACGGGCTTCGGGCTCGGGCCGGCCCTCGCCTTCGGGCTCGACGCCGTGGCCGTGGCCGTCGAGCACGGCTCGGCCGAGGACTGGGCCGTGGACGCGCTCGTCATCGCCGAGAGCGCCATGGTCGCCGCCGATCTGAACCAGCTCGTGAAGTTCGCGGTGGGCCGCGAGCGCCCCTTCGTGCACGTCCTCGGCGCCGACGACAAGGACGACACCGAGCAGCCGAGCGACAACAACCTGTCCTTCTTCTCGGGCCACACGACGCTCGGCTTCTCGCTCGCCGTCTCGAGCGGCATGGTGGCGAGCCTGCGCGGCTACCGCATGGCGCCCGTCATCTGGGCGAGCGGCGTGAGCGCCGCGGCCATCACCGGGTGGCTGCGCATCGCGGCGGACAAGCACTACTTCACCGACGTGCTCACCGGCATGCTCGTCGGCTCGGGCATCGGCGTGCTCGTCCCCTATCTGCACCGGCCGAGCGCCGCGGCGGCCGAGGTGTCGGGCGTGTACGCGTCGGCGGCCCGCGCGGGCGGGACCTTCGGCTTCAAGGGCAGCTTCTGACGGCGGTCGGGACTCCCCTCGAGGTGCCCGGCAGACCACCACGGAGGCACGGCACGGAGAGCCGTCCCGAGCCGACGAGGTTCGGGGGCTCCTCCGTGTGACGCTCCGCGTCTCGGTGGCTCCGTGGTTCGGCTCGTTCCGCTTTCGAGACCGCCGGCGAAGCTCAGGGCGCGGCGCACGGCGCGGGCGGCCACGGCGGGTGCGGGGCGGTCGACCTCACGTCGAGGACGAAGGCGTCGGCGAGGTCGGGCTTCGGCTTCTCGAGGAGCTGATCGAGGCGCGGCATCGGCCGGCGCGCTAGCCGGCCGCGGAGCTCGAGCGTGCGACCGTGGAACGCGCCCCAGCCGCCCTCGGGCTCGGCCCCCTCGAGGTGGAGCTCGACGCCGTCGTGCACGAACCAGTAGTGGCCGTTCATCGACCACACGACGCCGCCGAGCGCGAGCTCGCGGCCGACGGCCGCGCCGAGCTCGGTCTCGACGTCGGCGACGCGCCGCAGGAGCTCGACCCGCGCGCGCTCGACGACGTAGCGCCGGCGCGCCGCCTCGAGGTCGGTGCCCTCGGGGACCGGGATCCCTTGCTCGATGGGCTCGCCCGGCTTCGGGACGAAGACCGGTAGATCGGCGCGCTCGGTCACGACGCCCTCGACGCGCACCCGGCCGCTCGTCGGGAGCTTCGCCCAGGCCTCGTCGCCCCGCGGGTCGTCGAGCACGACGCCGATGGCGAAGCCCGGGGCGAGCAGCTGCGGGCCGATCTTGGCGCCCCCCGCGTAGCCCTCGAGGCGCACGCAGCGCCCCACCTGGCGCGACCAGTCGGGAGTCGAGCTCGGGGCCACGACGGCGCTCGGCCGAGGCTCCTCGGCGCGCGCGGGCGCCACGCTCGACAGCACCGTCGGCGCCGGTGCGGCGTCGGGCCGGCGCTCGCCCCGACAGCCGCCGAGACCGAGCGCGACCGCTGCGAACGCGACCCAGGCGAACGCGGCGCGCGGGCGCGAGCCCAAGGTGAGGTCACGAGTCCACGCGCGGCGCACCACGCGCCCGAGCGTAGCAGAGCGGCCGCCGCGGCGAGCCTCCGAGCAGCGCGCCGACGGCCGGTGCGGCGCGCCGTCACGATCCGTGCGCCGCGCGCGATGCGCGATCATGCGGTCGATCGCGCTTCTGGCTTCGGCCTGCACGCGCCCACCGCGCGCGCTCTCGATAGCCCGAGCCGCGAGGCGGACGCCGGCGATCGGTGGGCCCGCGTCCGCGCTTCGGGTAGGCTCCGCCCGTGCGTCGATCCAACAACCGCCGCGCGCGCCGGCTCTGCGCGTGCTGGCTCCTCGCCGCGAGCGGGTGCCGTTCGGGACACGAGGCGCCCTCGCAGGCGGCTTCGGTCGAAGGCGCGGCCGCGAGCGTGGCTTCCGCGGGCTCCGCCGCGCCGACCGCTCCGGCGCTCCGCGCGGGCTCGGGCGTCGCCTACTTCGCCGTCGATGCGCCGCGCTTCATCATGGGGCGCCGCAGCGGAACGGAGTCGCTGCTCCGCGTCGGCGGCGGCCGCGTGGAGCGCGTCGAGCTCACCCCATGTGATGGTCCTATCCGCGACCTGGCCGTCTCCGAGGACGGCCGAGCCTACGTCACATGCAGCGCCAACCAGATCTACGAGGTGACCGATCGCACGCCGCGGGCCATCACCATCGAGGGTTGCAGCGTACCGCGCTTCTTCGGCGGCGCCGACCGCAGCCTGTGGGCACTGTGCGACGACGCGTTCCACGGTCACGACGAGGCGCTCTTGCTGCACCACGACGGCCAGCAATTCGTGCGCGAAACAGCAAGAGAGCTGCGGGCCATGCTCGCGCGCGGCGGTCTCAGGCGGGCGTGGCGCTCCGTCGCGGTCGACACGCGCGGGCGACCCTACGTCGCCGCACCGAACCTGCTCCTGGCGCGGGACGCCGGCGGGTGGCAGCAGATCCCCATCGAGCCGCCGGCCCAATACCCGGAGCTCCTCGCGACCTCCGATGGGAAGGTGTGGCTAGAGGCGAGCTGGACCTTGAGGGAGGTCGCGAACGGCGCCCTCGGCGAGCCGCTGGACCTTCACCACCTCGCTCCGCGCGGACGCGCCCACGGCGGCCTGGCGCTACTCGACGACTTCGCCGGCAGCGTGCGCTTCGTCGACGCCGCCTTCGCAAACGAGCGCTCGCTGGATCTGCTCGCAGGGTCGCTCTTCGTCAACCGCACCCCCATGACGGTGCACGAGGCGATCGAGGACTTCGCGGTGGACGCGCGCGATAGGGTGTGGCTCGCGACCGCGGTGGGTGTCTTCGTCGGCATGCCGAACGGCACGGTGGAGCACTGGGAGCCTGGGCGCGTCGCCGGCCTGCCCCTCCTACCCGTCCACAAGATCGCGCTGAGCGGCGACGGTCCCGAGCTCCCCGAGCTCGCGCCGAAGGTGCGCGGGACGCTAACGGGGCGGGTGCCAGCGGGTCGCCCGGTCCCCGTCGCCCTGTGCATGGGCGAGACGGACGAGGGCGACGACCTCGTCGTCACGGGCGCGGGGGAGCTGCCGTGCCCCAAGTCGCCCGAGCGCATCGTGACCAAGTCGGACGCGAGCGGAGCCTTCCGCATCGACGAAGTGCCCCCGCTCCCGGCTGTCATGTTGTTCGTGGAGCGTGGCGACGCGCGCGGTCGCTGGTGGGCGCGCCACACCGCCTGCTGCTCGGATCTCCGGCCGGGCGAGGTGCGCGAGCTCGAGCTCCACCCACCCGGCGTGATCGCGCTCTGACTTGCGCGGCGAGCGGTGCCGCACGCGCGGACGGGCGAGCGCAGGCCGACGCGGACGGCGCAGTCCACCACGGCAAGGCCGCCAGCGTCGCCGAGCTCTCGTGGCAGGAGCGGAACGACCCGGGGCGTTTCGACTACATCGAGGTGCCGCGCCGGTTCGTCGGGGACGGATACCAGACGACGATCGAGGGCCGCATCGGAGGCAACTCGCCACGGCGCGGATGACCTGAGCTCCGGCTGCACACGCGGCCGGCGCTCCCGGACGATGACGACCTCGCCGGGAAGTGGAGCAAGGCGGTGCCGGTGCTAGAGTACTGCGCGCGCCATGACGAAGCGCGCGACCGTGGGGATGCCGCGCTACCAGGCGCGCAGCGAGAGGTTCATGGGCGGCTCGATGGTGGCCGCCTTCTCGAGCTTGCTCGTGCTCTTCGTGGGCCTGCAGTGGGTGGCCGTCGGCGTGAGCGTCGCGTCGTCGCTGACCGCTGTTGTCGCCGGCATCGTCCGGCGCGTGCGGGCACCGGAGGGCTACCGCCCGGCGGTCGAGAACGTCACGATCCTCTTCGGGCTCACCTTCCTCGTCGGGGTCGTGCCGTTTCTCCTGCTCGTCGCGCTCGGCGTGCTCGGCGTGCGCCGCGAGATCGAGCTGCCATGACCGCCGAGGGGTCCGTGCCGCGGTCACGGCCGGGCATCTGAATGCCTTTCGTGTCCGCGTCCTTCCCGATCTGAAGTCGAAACTCGGCTTTCGGGCGGTCGTCCGGCTCACTCGCGACCTGGCCGGCAATCTTGTACGTGGCTGGCGCGTGGCAGCTGGTCACGTTGCCAGACTTCGGGTCCTCTCGCCGTCGGGGGACGGATCGGGGAGGGTGCGCGGGATCAGAGCTGGTCGAGGCCGTCCCAGTGGGTGTGCACCGGCGCGTCGGGGGCCTCGACGCGGCGGTAGGTGTGGCGCCGAACAGATCGCGCTGGGCCTGGATGAGCGCGGCGCTCCCCCGGCCGAGGCGGATGGTGTCGAACCACGCGAGGGAGGCCGACAGCGCGGGCACCGGCACCCCCGCCGACACGGCCGTGCGGCGTCGGGCCGGCGCTCGCCCCGACAGCCGCCGAGACCGAGCGCCACCGCTGCGAGCGCGACCCATGCGAACGCGGCGCGCGGGCGCGAGCCCAAGGTGAGGTCACGAGTCCACGCGCGGCCCACCACGCGCCCGAGCGTAGCAGAGCGGCCGCCGCGGCGAGGCTCCGAGCAGCGCGCCGACGGCCGGTGCGGCGCGCCGTCACGATCCGTCGGCCGCGCGCGATGCGCGATCATGCGGTCGATCGCGCTCGTCCTGCTCGCCGGCACCTCGGTCGCGTGTGGCTCGAGCGAGGCCTCGTCGCCCGCGAGGAGCGCCGCGCCCGAGCCGAGCGCCGCGCCCGAGCCGAGCGCGGCGCCGACGACGCTCGTCATCGCGAGCTACAACGTGCTCTACGCGCTCGCCGAGGCCAAGGAGGGCGTCGAGCCGGCGCGCGCCGCGGACCCCGAGACGCTCGAGCGCGCGCGCACGCTCGAGGCGGATCTCGTCCTCTTCCAGGAGACGAACGACACCTGGGAGGCGGCCCTGCGCGCCAGGCTGTCGGAGCGCTACCCCTACTGCACGTTCCACGCGCCGCGGCGCTACCTGCCCGAGGGGCTCGGGGCCTGCGCGCGCCAGCCGCTTGTCGCCGACACGAGCCTCGCGTCGCCCGTCGGCTGGTTTCCCGCGCAGCGCCTGACGTGGCAGGCCCCCGGCGGCGCGGTCGAGGTCGTGAACGTGCACCTGCGCCCCGCCGTCGCGGGGTCCGACACGTGGTGGGCGACGCACCGCGAGACGCGCCCGCTCCGGCGCCAGGAGCTCGAGGCGTACCTGCGGCAGCTCCCCCCGGATGCCCCCGCCCTGGTCGTCGGCGACTACAACGAGGTGCCGGAGGGCGACGTCTTCCGCGCGCTCGATGCGGCCGGCTTCGCGCACGCGCTGCCCGGCGCGGGCGTGCGCGCGCCGACGTGGCACTGGGCCGGCACCGAGCTCGAGGCGCAGCTCGATCACGTCGCCTACCGCGCGGACGCCTTCGAGCTCGTGGCCGCACGCGTCCTCGACGGCGGCCGGAGCGACCACGTGCCCGTCGTGGTGACGCTCGCGCGGCGCGGCTCGGGGGCCCGCCGGGGCCCGTGACGGCGTCACGCGCGCCCGCGCGAGCGGGACTGGCAGCGCGCGACAACTCAAGTAGGATGTGGCCCATGCGCGCTCCGGGCCCGCTCCTCGTCGTCGCCGTCCTCGCGCTCGCGGGAGCCACGGGCCTCGGCTGCGGCAAGAAGGATCCCGACCCGGTCGAGGTGCCGCTGAACCAGAAGCCGCCGCCTCCCCCCGAGCCCATGCAGCCGCCGCCCCCGGAGCCGACCGAGACCGCCTCCGCGCCCCCACCGCCGCCGCCTACCTCGAGCGCCAAGCCGATGGGGGGCTCGAGCATCGAGTCGTGCTGCAACGAGCTGCACCGCGCGGCGCGCGTGTCGGTGAAGAACGACGAGGCCGAGCGGCTGCGGCAGGCGGCGGGCGTGTGCCTGCGCGCCGTCGAGGGCGTGCGCGACGGCAGCGTCCCGCGCACGCGGGCCATCTCGCAGATCCGCGCCGCCGCCTCGCCCGCTCCCGTCCCGGGCGCGTGTCACTGAGCCGGGCGCTCAGGCCTGGCGGTAGATGCGCGGGACGCGCCGCGAGATGCTCGTCAGGCACTCCCAGGCGATGGTGCCGGTCTTCTCGGCGAGCTCGGCGGAGCCGATCTCGTCCTCGCCGAGGCGCCCGCGCTGGCGGCCGAGCACGACCACCGGCTCGCGCAGCGCGGCGCCGGGCACGTCGGTGACGTCGACCATGGTGAGGTCCATCGAGACCGTGCCGACGATGGGCGCGCGGCGCCCCCCGACGAGCACCGCGCCGCGGTTCGACAAGGCGCGGCTCAGCCCGTCGGCGTAGCCGATCGGGATCGTGGCGATGCGGCTCGGACGCGCCGCCTTCCACGTGTAGCCGTAGCCCACGCACGCGCCCTCGGGCACGTCGCGCAGGGCCACGATCTCGGTCACGACCTCCATCACGGGCCGGAGGCGCGGGCTGCGCAGCCCGGCCCGCGGCAGGGCCGGGCACGGATCGACGCCGTAGATCGCGAGGCCCGGCCGCACGAGCTCGAAGCGCGCGTCCGGTCGCTGGAGCATCGCGGCGCTGTTGGCCGCGTGGCGCACGCGCGGGGCGAAGCCGGCCCGTCGCACGAGCGCGTCGACGGCGGCGAAGCGCCGCAGCTGCTCGTCGGTGTACGCGAGCGTCTCGCCGTCGGCACAGGCGAGGTGCGTCATCAGGCCCACGAGCTCGAGCTCGGGCGCCTGACGCAGGGCGGCGAGCACGGGCGCGATGTCCGCCTCGGTGACGCCGAGCCGCGCCATGCCGGTGTCGACCTTGAGGTGCACGGCCAGGCGCTCGGACGGGCCGTTGCGGTCGGGGGCGGAGCGCACATAGCGGAGCGCCGAGACCAGGCTCTCGATCTGGCTCGCCTCGTACACGACCGGCGTGAGATTGTGCTCGACGAGCGCCTCGACGCCGTCGCGGTGCCGGCCGTAGTAGCCGCCCATCACGAGCACCGGGCAACCGAGGCCGGCGTTGCGCAGCTCGAGCCCCTCCTCGAGCAGCGCGACGCACAGGCCGCTCACGCCCGCGCGCTCGAGGGTGCGCGCGATGGCGGGCGCGCCGTGCCCGTAGGCGTCGGCCTTGAGGACGGGCCACACCTCGGTGCGCGGCGCGCGCGCCGCCCCCGTGCCGGTGCCCTCCCCGAGGCATGCCTCGAGCTCGCGCAGGTTGTGGCGCACGTGCGCCAGGTTGATCTCGGCGCGCGTCGGGCGCGCGACGTCGGTGGGCGAGGCGCGCCGCGGCCGGAGCACCCGCAGGGTGGCTGCGGTCGGGACCTCGTCCTCGTCGAGTCGGGACTTGGCGGTGTGGGTGGGCACGGTTCCTCGCATAGTGGAACGCCGCAAAAACGGCCAAGATTCCGCCGGAGTCCGTTTCTAGCAGGGTGACCGGCGGCGGCAAGGGGTAAGGGCTGCCCCCTACCGGCAGCCCCGAGCACAGGAACGGTAGCCCGCCGTGCAGGCCGTCTGGCAGGCCCGGTTGTCGCAGCCGTCGGTGCAGGCGTCGAGCACCGAGCGGCAGTCGAGCTCGCAGCGTTGGGTCGGGCCGCTCGTGTCGGCGGACGGCTCCGGCGCGTCGGTGGACAGGTCGGCGAGCTCCGTCTCGCTCGACGCCGGACCCCCGCCGAGCTCGCGCATGCGCCGGTAGGCGTGGACGAGCCGGTCCCGGGTCTGGCCGTAGGTGTAGAAGGCCACCCACTCGTTCCAGCAGGCGCGCCGGATCTCGCTCCGGACCTCGGCCCGGGCGTCGAGCGCGATGCAGTGCTCGAAGCGCACGTCACCCTCGTAGGCGGCCTGCAGGTTGGTGCCGCAGCCCGCGAGCCCGCCCGGGCCGAGGACCACCACCGCGCCGAGGCCTGCGAGGAGGCGCTTCACCGCTGCCGCATTCATGCTAACCCTCAAGTTCCGTTTTTACACCCGGCCGCTCCTGGCGGCGACTCACCGATCGGACGATCCGACCTTGCCCTCGACGCGACGCACCCCTGACCACCCGCCCGAGCGCGGCCACGGCCGTACCCCGGGCTCGGCCCGCGAGCACGAGCGCATCGTGCAGGAGGAAGAAGCGCTCTGCGACAAGGTCGTCGCGCACGTGCGTACGCCGCGCCCCTCGCGCCCGCCGCCGCGCTACGAGGACGACCGCGCTCTCATCACGCTGCGCGACGAGATCGCGACCGCGCGCCTCGAGGACGTGCCGGCGCTCATGGCGGCGATGGAGCGCGTCTCGGCGGTGGCGAACCAGCGCGGCCAGCAGGCGCTCGAGCCCGTCGATCCGGGCACGCCCTACTTCGGCCACCTGCGCCTCGACGAGCCGGGCCGCGGCGTGCGCGACGTGCTCATCGGCAAGACGACCTTCATCGAGCCGCGCCTCGGCATCCGCATCGTCGACTGGCGCCACGCGCCCGTGAGCCAGCTCTATTACCGCTACGAGGAGGGCGCGAGCTACGAGGAGACCTTCGGGGAGCGCGACGTCGAGGGCAGGATCCTCGCGCGCCGCACCGTCACCATCCAGGATGGCAAGCTCGCGCGCGTGGCCTCGCCGCAGGGCACCTTCGTCAAGAACGCCGAGGGCGGCTGGGACACCCTCGCGACGCAGCAGAGCGCGCTCGCCGGCGGCGAGCGCAGCGCCATCCGCCCCGACCACATGCGCGGCGTCATCGGCGGCGGCATCCCCGAGGCGCAGCGCACGAACCGGCGCCTGCCCGAGATCGCCGCCCTGCTCGATCCGCGCCAGTTCGAGCTCATCTCGCAGCCCGACACGGGCCTGGTCGTCATCCACGGTGGAGCGGGCAGCGGCAAGACGACCATCGGCGTGCACCGGCTCGCGTTCCTCGCCTACCAGTCCGGTGCGCAGCGCATGGCGCCCGAGCGCATGCTCGTCATCGTCGGCTCCCCCGCGCTCCGGGCCTACATCGGCGAGCTGCTCGTGGCGCTCGACATGGACGCCGTCAAGGTCGAGACCTTCGCCGAGTGGGCGAAGAAGGCGCGGCAGAAGTGCTTCGAGTGGCTCGACGTGCCCGTCGAGGAGAACACCCCGGCCGCCGTCACGCGCCTGAAGACCGACGGCGCCCTGCTGCGCCTGCTCGAGCGGCGCGCGGGCGAGCTCGTGGCCGAGGGACGCCGCACGCCGCGCGACGCCCTGTGGCTCTGGGCCGAGGTGCTCACCGACGAGCGCGCCCTCGAGCGGGCCTTCGAGGAGCACGGCACCGGCCGGCTGAACCGCGAGGACCTCGCGCGCGCGTTCCGCTACTGCGCCGAGCGCTGCCCGGCCGTGCTCGAGCACCAGGGCGAGGAGCGCGAGCACGACTCGCTCGCACCGCGCTCCGACGACGAGCCGGCGCGCGGCGACCGCGGCGAGCGCGGCGAGCGCGGCGACCGCGGCGAGGAGGGCGGCGAGCGCGGCGAGCGCGGCGAGCGCGGCCAGCCCGCCGAGACGGACGACGGCATCGTCGAGGAGGGGCCCGACGAGCACGCCACCCTCGACGCCGAGGACGACGCCCTGCTCCTGCGCGCGTTCCAGCTCGTGTGCGGCCCGGTTCGCACGCGCAAGGGCACGCGCCTCTACGACCACGTGTTCGTCGACGAGGCGCAGGATCTGGCGCCGGTCGATCTCGCGGTGCTGCTGCACACGACGACCGAGCGGCGCAGCGTGACGCTCGCCGGCGACACCTCGCAACGGCTCAACACCGACTCGGGCTTCAACGACTGGCGCCAGGTGCTGCAGGACCTCGGCCTCGAGCACACCGCCATCGAGCCCCTGCGCATCGCCTATCGCTCGACGCGCGAGGTGCTCCACTTCGCGCGCGACGTGCTCGGCCCGCTCGCCGACCCGATCCCGCCCGTCGCCCCGCGCTCCGGCGCGCCGGTCGAGCACCACCACTTCCCGGGCCCGGGCGCCGCCGTCGCCTTCCTCGCCGACGCCCTGCGCCCGCTCGCCGTCCGCGAGCCGCGCGCCACGGTCGCCATCCTGGCCCGCTACGCCGAGCAGGCCGACGCCTACTACGACGCGCTCGGCATGGCCGAGGTCCCGAACCTGCGGCGCGTGCGCCACTACGACTTCATCTTCCGGCCCGGCGTCGAGATCACCGAGGTGCGGCAGGTCAAGGGCCTCGAGTACGACTACGTCATCCTCGTCGACGTCAACGCCGCGACCTACCCCACCGACGACGCCTCGCGCTACCTCTTGCACATCGGCGCCACGCGCGCCGCGCACCAGCTCTGGATCGTGTCGAGCGGCGCGCCGAGCAAGCTCATCCCGAGCTGGCTCGGGTAGCGGTCAGTTTTCAGTTTTCCGTGGTCGGTTCTCGAGCCACCCGCTTCGAGCCGCACGCCGGCGCGGACCTCCGCGCGCATGCGACCACGCATCGCGCACTTGCGCGGGCGCAACCGGCCGCAACCAGGCGCAACCGGGCGCACACCCGGCCGCGAGCGGCCGTAACTGCCCCCGAACCTTCGGTCTACCCCGAGTTACGGCCGCTTCGAGCCGCACGCCTGCGCGGACCTCCACGGGACGCGACCACGCATCGCGCACTTGCGCGGCCGCACCCGCCCGCAACCGGGCGCACACCCGACCGCAAGCGGCCGTAACTGCCCCCGAACCTTCGGTCTACCCCGAGTTACGGCCGCTTCACGCTCCCCGCCTCGAAAGAACTGCGACGCGCCCGCCCGCGCGAACGCGTACGCTGGCCCCATGAACCGCGCCTCGGTGTGGACCTCCCTCGCGGCCACCTCCCTCGCGGCGGCGAGTCTCGCGGCCGCGAGCCTCGCGGCGTGCGCCACGAACGAGGAGGGGAGCGGCGGCGCGGGCGGCACGTCTTCGAGCACCGCCGGCAGCGGAGGGAGCGGCGGCGCGCCGGGTTGCCCCGACGTCCCGTGCACCGGGGCGGGCGAGGCGTGCATCGCGGGCGTGTGCACGCCCGACTGCCGCCGCGCCGACGCGAGCCCCTGCCCGCCGAGCACGGTGTGCGACGCCTCCGACGCGAGCCCGGGCGCGTGCGTCGATCCGGCCGCGCCATGCGTCACCACCTCCGTGCCCGAGCCCTGCGGTACGAAGGTCTGCGGCCCCGGCTCGGCCTGTGACGGCGCCGGCAAGTGCTACCCGCGCGTCCCGTGTGGCGGCGTCTCGTGCGATGCCACCGGGTGCTTCGGCACCGCGTGCGCCTGCGTGCGCCCGAGCGGCTGCGAGCCCGCGCCCCTCGGCGCGCCCGGCGAGGTGGGGACCCTCCACGATGCGGCCTTCCTCCAGGGCGTCGTCGATCTCGACTTCGACCCGACCTGCACGGCGTGGGGCGCGACGCTCAAGTCGGGGCCCGACTACCTCCGCTCCATCGCCCCGGCGGGGACCGTCGCATCCATCACCGGCGTCACGAACCTCAACATGGGCGAGGTCGCGGTGCTGCAGCGCATGGCGATCCCGGCCTTGCCCGCCGCGCCCGTGCACCTCGATCCGCTGCCCGACCTCGACGTCGCGCTCACGTACATCTGCTGCGCGACCTGCGGCTGCCAGCTCGCCTCGACGCCGCAGGGCGTGGCGCGCCTCGAGCCGCTCACGAGTCTCATCCCGCTCGTCGTGCCGTCGCAGACCTTCACGACCGGCTCGGGCCCCTTCGGCTCCGTCGTCTTCGACACGGGCCCGGCCGGGCTCGCCTACGGCACCGACCGCGTGCTCTACGTCGGCAACGTCGACGTCAACGGCGACTACCATCGCCTCGAGCTCGCGACCGCTACCCAGACGCTCGTCACCACCTTCGGCGCGCGCATCCACGCCTCCACGGCCTTCGACGCAGTCACGATGCTCGTCGCCCTCGAGGGCGGCGAGCTCCGCCTGCTCCACCTGCCGAGCGCCACCTCGAGCCCGTGGGCCACGTCCTCGAGCCCGGTGACGGGCCTCGTGCGCGACTTCTTCGACGGCTCGACCTACGTCGCGCGGCGCGACGGCGCCATCTGGCGCTACGACGCGAGCGGCCTCGGCGCCCCGTTCGAGAGCGCGGCGAGCCCCGCGCGCATCGCCATCGCCCAGAACGGCTGGCTCTACGCCCTCGAGATCCCGGCCCCCTTCGCGGACGTGACGCCGACCGTGGAGCGCTGGCAGCTGCCGACCACGCGCTGAAGGCGCTCCCACTGCCAGCGGCGCTCGGCGGGGTCGGCGGCGGCGCGCGCGGCGTAATGGGCCGCGGCGGCGGCGTGCGTCGCGACGTGGAGCGAGGCGGCTGCGTGGCCGGCGGCGCGGGCAGCCCAGACGGCGCGGACGGCCGTGATGGCGCCCGCTGGCGGGTCCGCTACCGCGTCCGCTGCGGCCCGGGCGGCGGCATGCGCGGCCGAGGCAGCGGCGCGCGCGACGGCGACCGGAGCGCCCGCGCGAGCCACCTCGATGGCCGTGCGCGGGCGGTCGTCCTCGGGGTGGGCGGCCTCGAAGAACGCGAGCACGCGCTCGGCACACGCGGCCGCGAAGCGCGCGGCCGCGGGCCGGTCGAGCGCCCCGACGAGCCGCTTCATCTCCAGCACCTCCGCCGTGGAGGGGCGAGAGTCGGACGCGACGCGGCGGGGTCGGCGAGTCATCGCGCCTGCGACCGCGCCGCGTCAGTTCGGGATGGGCAGCGCCGCGGCCGCCCACTGCGGGACGTGGTTGCCGGTCGGGCTCGCCATGTCCGAGTCCTGAAGGGGCAGCCACACCGGCGCGAAGCTCGGATCGACGGCGCCGGGGGGCGTGCCGGGCTCGAGCGCGACCGCCGCGAGCCAGAGCTGCGGCGGGGTCGAGCCGTCGGTCGAGCCCGGCAGGCGCAGGCCATAGGGGCGCTTCGACGAGAACGCGAGAAAGTAGATGCTCTTGCCGCGGAAGGTCCCGTGCGTCGGGCTCCAGCGCGGCCACGAGTTGGTCCACGTCTCGGGCCCGTTGGCGCGCGCGAGGCGGGTCGGCGTGCCGCCCGTGACCGGCGCGACGTACACCTCGGCCGAGGCGTCGTCGTAGCCGTCGCAGGCGTCGTTGCCGTAGGCATGGAAGCCCGCGGGCCCATCGCAGCGCGACTGGTTGAAGACGAGCCACGCGCCGTCGTCCGAGAGGGCCGGGTAGTAGCTCGAGCGCCCGGCCACGCGCGCGATCGCGAGCGCCGGGGTGCCCGCCGTCGCGCCGTTCACGTCGGCGACGAAGATCTGCGCGCCGCGCACGACGTCGCCGTTCGTCGAGGCGTTGGCGCCGTTGTCGCCCGGCACCCAGC
Source organism: Polyangiaceae bacterium (assembly GCA_020848455.1). Lineage (GTDB taxonomy): Bacteria > Myxococcota_A > Polyangia > Polyangiales > Polyangiaceae > JACRDA01. Next base: position 13,346 of record JADLAB010000020.1, on the reverse strand, counting down.
CGACGAAGGCGAGCTTCGTGCCGTCGGCCGACCAGAAGGGCTGGCTCAGCGCCTCGCCGACCGCGGCCCCGCCCGACACCGTCGCCTGCTCGCCGAGCGTCGCGTCGGCCGCCCGCAGCGACAGCGCCCCGCGGAACGAGGTCGCGAGGTACGCGCCGTCCGGCGACAGCGCGCTCATGGTCGCAAAGCCCGCCGGGTCGGTGTTGCGCACGGCGAGCTGCGCCTTGGTGGCGACGTCGAGCAGCTCGAAGTCCGACGCGTCGGAGCCGCCGAAGGTGAGCGCCATCTTGCGGCCGTCGAGCGAGACGGCATGGCAGCCGACACACGGCTCGGGCGTGCCGTCGTGCAGATCCGGCGACTCGGCGTTCGAGAAGAACTGGGCCGGCGGCGTGCCCGGCGCGTCGAGATCGTAGCGAAAGATGTACGTCGGCCCGTTGTCGCGCGCGCTCCAGTAGTAGAGCCCGCCGCCGACGGGCGTCTGGGTCCAGCGCACGTCGATGGCGTCGCTCTCGCCGAGCGCGCTCCCGTCCGTGGCCGCGAGGCGCACGCGCACGCTCATGCTCTCGCCCTCGCTCGCGCCCGCGAGCATCGGCACGAGCGCGTCGTCGAGCGTGAGCGCGCACCCCCCGGGCGGCGCGACCCCCGCGATGGCGACGCACGGCCCCACGATGCGAAGCTCGATGAGATCGCCCGAGACGTCGATGCGGCCGACCGTCTGCGCAGCGTCGCCCTGCGCGAGGTGGAGCTCCGTGTTGCCGAGGTTGAGCGGAAAGAGCGCGCCGTCGAGCGGATACGCGATGGCCGGCTTGGCCCCGGCCGTGGGCGTGCCGTCGAGGGCTCCGCTCGCGCCCGGGGGCGTGTTCGGCAGGACCGCCTCGCCCACGACCTTGACCGTGACGGTGGCGCTCGCCGAGACCCCGAGCCCCGAGGCCGTCACGGTGCTCGTGCCGGGCAGCGTGGTCGAGAACACGCCGCCCGCGACGTCCGCGCCCCACAGGGCCGTCGTCCACGCGACGAGGCTCGTGACGTCGCCGCTCGTCCCGTCGGCAAAGCTCCCGACGGCCACGAACGCCTGCGTCGCGGTCGCACCCCAGCTCATCTCGAGGCTCGCCGCCCCGGGCGACACCGTGAGCGCGACCAGGCCGTCGAGGCTGGTCGGCCCGGCCGCGGTCGACTCCGAGCTCCCGCTGCACGCGGGCATCGAGCCGACCGTGACGGAGACCGCAATCGCAGCGAGGAGCGCGAGGCCGAGCGAGCGTCCGTTCATTCCCCGAGCGTACACCCGCGCGGGGAGGGGTTGGCGGGGACCCGGCGTCGTCCGGTAGGCTGGTGGCTCGGGGTGGAACGCGTGACCACGCTCTACACGACCGCCGTCTCGGCGAACGGACGCAAGGCGCTGGCGCTCGCGCGGCACCTCGGGCTCGACCTCAGGGTGGAGACCGTGCACGTCTACCGCGGCGAAGGGCAGGCGGCCGCGTACCGCACGCTCAACCCGTGGGGCAAGGTCCCGACCCTCGTCGACGGGGACTTCGTGCTCTGGGAGTCGAACGCCATCCTCGTCTACCTCTCCGAGCACCTCGGCGGCGGCGCGCTCTCGCCGCCGGACGCGAGGGGGCGCGCCGATCTCCTGCGCTGGATGTTCTGGGAGTCGGCGCACTGGCAGCCGACGCTGAGTCGCGTCCTCGCGCCGCGCGTCGCGCAGCTCCTGTTCCCGTCGCCCGACGCGGCGCCGACGCCCGTGCCGTGGGACGATCGGGAGCTCGGCGCTCTGCTCGCCGTGCTCGGCGCCGCGCTCGAGGCGGGTGGCTACGTGTGCGGGCCGGAGCTCTCGCTCGCGGACTTCTCGCTCGCCGGCATGACGACGTACTTCGCGGCGACGGGGTTCCCCGGGCAGGAGCACCCGGCGATCGCCGCGTGGCTCGGGCGCATGAGCGCCGTGCCCGCCTGGGCGTCCACGGCCGTCGCCCCGTGGACGTGAGCCCCTTCGAGCGCTGGCGTTGCCGAGCCGAACCACCGCGCCGATTCACGGTCCTGCCGGGCGTTCACCGCCAGTGCCGTCGGCTGCCACCATCGGCGCGCCGACAGCATCGACGCTGCGGACTCGTTCACCCGTCGGTCGTGAGCTTGTCGCGGAGGTAGCCCTCGACGGCGTCGAGCGCGATGCGCACCTGCGCGCCGGTGTCGCGGTCGCGGGCCGTCACCGTCTGATCCTTCAGGGTGTCGCCGTCGACGGTGAAGCACACCGGGCAGCCGGCCTCGTCCATGCGCGCGTAGCGCTTGCCGATCGTGGCCTTGACGTCGTGCTCGACGAAGCCGAGGTGGGCGAACTTCGCGGCGAGCGCGCGGTGGAGCTTCGCGCTCACCTCGGGCATGCCCTCCTTGTTGACGAGCGGGAAGACCGCCGCCTTGATGGGCGCGAGGCGCGGGTGGATCTTGAGGAGCTCGGGGCTCGGCCGCGACGCGTCGACCGTGAAGGCCTCGCACAGGACCGCGAGCACGCCGCGATCGAGCCCGGCCGAGGGCTCGATGCAGTGCGGCAGATAGCGCTCGCCCTTGCGCCCGCCGTTCGGCAGGACCTCTCCGCGCTCCGAATCGAAGTACTCGAGCTTCGTCTTCGAGTGCTGCTGGTGCGTCGCGAGGTCGAAGTCGGCGCGGTGCGCGACGCCCTCGATCTCGCCGAAATCGGGCGCCGTGAAGGGGAAGCGGTACTCGATGTCGCTCGTGCCCGCCCCGTCCTTGGCGTAGTGCGCGAGCTCGTCCCGCGCCTGGACGCGCAGGCGCAGGTTCTCGCCCGCGAGGCCCATGCGCTTCCACCAGCCGAGGCGCCACTCGCAGAAGAAGCGGTACCAGGCGTGCGCCTCGCTCGGATGGCAGAAGAACTCGATCTCCATCTGCTCGAACTCGCGCGACCGGAAGGTGAAGTTGCGCGGCGTGACCTCGTTCCTGAAGGCCTTGCCGACCTGGGCGATGCCGAAGGGGATGCGCACGCGCGTCGAGTCGACGACGTTCTTGAACTGCACGAACATGCCCTGCGCCGTCTCGGGCCGCAGGTAGGCGACGTCGTCCTCGGTCGCCGTCGCGCCGACGTAGGTCTTGAACATGAGGTTGAAGGCACGCGGCTCGGTGAGCGAGCCCACCTTCTCGGCCTCGGGCGCGAGCACGCGCGGCCACCGGTCCTTGTCGACGGCGGAGAGCGGCAGGACCTTGACCTCGCCGAAGGCCTTCTCGGCCTTCTTCTTCTGCTTGGTCTCGCTCGGCGTCCCCGACACGAAGGCGAAGTACGGCTTGTCGGTCGGGGCCTCGTCGGCGTTCACGTAGACGAGCAGGTGGTCGAAGCGGTAGCGCGACTTCGTCTCGCGGCAGTCGACCATCGGGTCGTTGAAGGTCTCGGTGTGCCCCGAGGCCACCCACACCTTGGGGTGCTGGATGATGCAGGTGTCGACGGGCACGATCTGCACCGGCTGGCCGTCCGGCCCGAGCAGGCCCGAGCACGGGCTCATGACGACGTCCTGCCACCACGCGTCGCGGAGATTCTTCTTCAGCTGCGCGCCGAGCGGCCCGTAGTCCCAGAACCCGTTGAGGCCGCCGTAGATGTCGGAGGCCTGGAAGATGAAGCCGCGGCGCTTGCAGAGCGCCATGATCTTGTCCATCGACTTGGCGGCGGACGCATCGGCCGGCGTGGCGGGGGGCGGGGTGACTGGCTCGGACATGGACGTTCTCCGTACGCGGTGAGCACGCGGCAACTAGCGCGGCACGTAGGCGGGGACGCACGACTTACCACGACGCGGGGCCGAGGTGCGAGCGCGGGGGCACGGAGGCGAGGTCGCTCATCCGGCGCCCGAGGAGCCATGCGGCCTCACTTGATCCCCGCCACCCGCTTCGCCGCGAGCGCATAGACCATCGAGGGGGTCACGCGCTTCGGCTTGTCGATGCGGGCGTAGGCGGCTCGCGCTTCGTCGGGCAGGGCGAGGTGCTCGGCCACGCGGCCGACGATGTACCAGTCCAGGCTCGCTGGGTTGCCGCCGGGCCGCATGGCGAGCAGCTTCATCAGGGTCTGGCGCGCCTCGTCGATGCGGCCGAGGTCGGCGTAGAGGCACCCGAGGGTGTGCAGGGCGGCGTCGTCGGCCGGAGCGCGCTGCACGGCCAGCAGGGCGTAGCGGAGGTCCTCGTCGCGGACGTTGCCGAGGACGAGCCCACGCCACGCCTGGCCGTTGAGCGTCGAGGGCGTGGCGTGCCCGGTGGCGATGAGCTTGTCGGCCGCCTGCCGGGCCTCGACGCGCCGGCCGGCGGCCTCCTCGACGTGCGCCAGCATGGCGAGCGCGGCCGTGTCGTCCGGCGCGCCCGCGAGGTAGCCGGTGACGCGCTGGCGGGCGTCGTCGTGGCGCTCGAGCGCGACGAGGGCGCCCACCACGAAGGCGCGCGCGGTGAACGAGGTGGGGAACGCCTTCTCGAGGCGCTCGGCGGCCCCGAGGGTGTCCTGCCGGTGCCGGTCGTCGTAGGCGAGGACGAGGGCGTGGTCGATCGTCAGGGCGAGCGCCGGCGCGGCCTTGGCACGCGCCGCCTCGAGCACCGGGACGGCCCGCTCGGCGAGGTGGCCCTGCGCGCACAGGGCGGCGGACGCGAGCTCGAGATCGCCCTTGCCGTCGACCCAGAGCTCGAGGAAGGGCTGGAGGCGCAGCGGATCCTGGCCGGGGCTGCTGCCGACGAGCTCGTGCGCCCAGTCGAGCCAGCGCTTGGCCGCGCGCGGCTTGCCGCTCTTCGCGAGGGACAGGGCCTCGCAGCCGAGCTCCGACGGCGCCGATTCGAAGGCGACGATGCGGTAGGCGCCGGCCTCGCGCACGACGAAGGCGAGCTGCGTCGCCGTCGCGAGGTCGGAGCGGATGACGACGCGGTAGCCCTCGTCGTCGCTGCCCTCCTCGGTCACCTCCATGAGGGCGGCCGAGTCCGCGAGGACCTCGTTCGAGTTGCCGGAGCGCCGCGCCGTCGTGACGGCGCCGTCGAGGAGGTCCGCCGCCGCCGAGACGCCGTCCGAGCCGTAGGAGCGCGCGACCACGTAGTCGCGGGCCTGCGCGTTCGGCAGCGAGAGCAGCTGCACGTACCCCCGCACCACCGCGTGCGCGGCGCTGTCGGCAGGAAGCCTGGTCGGGTCCACGCGCGTGAGCCGGCCGCGCAAAGCCGCCTGCAGCCGTACGCGCGCGTCGCCCGAGGCGTCGGCCGCGAGCTCGCTCAGTGCCGCCGCCTCCGGGTAGCGCCGCAGGCGCACGAGCGTGTCGGCTGCGCTGCCGATGATCGCCGCGCGCGCGTCGGCGGCGAGGCCGAGGCCGCGCACCGCAGCGAGACCCTCGTTCGCGCCGCCGCGCGCCGCCGCCGACACGATGACGAGGACCGGCGGCCGCTCGCCCGCGGGCAGGGCGGCGAGGCGCTTGTCGAGCTCGTCGAAGCGCTGTGCCCAGAGCAGCGCATAGAGCGGGTTCGGCAGGTAGGTGGGGTCGTGCTTGCGCACCGCCTCGGGACCGATGGCGTCGTACGCGGCGACGGCCGCCTCGAGGTCGCTGCCTCGACCGTAGCGCTCGCCGGTGGGTCCGTGCTCGAGCAGGACACCGATCTCGAGCTTCGAGGCGGTGTCGTCCGGATCGAGCTCGACCGCCCGGCGGTAGGCGGCGAGCGCCGCGTCCCGGTCGAACCCCTCGTGGAACGCGCGCGCGAACAGATCGCGCGACGCGATGTCGCCGTGGTGAAACGCCAGGATCGCGCTGTCGGGCTCGAGCGCCACCGCCTGCGCCGCGAGCTGCCGGGCGCTCGTGCCGAGCCCGAGCTCGGCCAGGCTCGCCGCCAGGCGCATGAGCGCGGCGCCGCTCTTCGGCTGCGCCTCGACCTGCTTGCGCAGGCTCGCCAGGCCCTCGCGCTGGCGGCCGGCGTCGAAGTGCGCCTTCGCCTCGTGGACGAAGGTCACGCGCGGGGTCGGCTCGGCGCGCAGCTTCTTCACCGCCTCGCGGAAGGCGACGACCTCGGCAGGCTTCATGCGCGCGCCCGAGAGGGTGAGCGCGTAGCGCAGCTCGACCGCGCCGTCGGCGCGAACCTGCGCGCTGCGCTCGTAGTCGCCCGGCCCGATGGCCTCGCGGCGGGCGGGCGGCACGTCCTTCGCGACGAAGCCGGTGGGCGGCTTGACGACCCAGCTCACCTCCGCGCGAAACGGCACGGGCACGATGAGGTCCGTGCGCCGCTCTCCCTCGCCGTCGCGCAGCTCGTAGGGCAGCCACGAGAACACGGCATCGCCGCCGACGATGGCGTCGGCACCGAGGAGCGAGGTGATGGCGATGCGTGCACCCTCGGCGTCGATGCGGGTCTCGAAGGGCCGCGTGAGGTCCTCGGCATTCGACACCTCGACCCCCGCGACCGACTTCGCGTTGTACTCCTGCTGCGCGTAGCGCTCGTACGCCTTCGTCAGGTCGTCGCGCGGCCCGACCGAGCGCCCGCGCAGGTCGCGGTCGACGAGCCCCGTTCCGCCGGACACCTCGTGCGCCCTGGCGCGGCCGAGCTCGGCGAGCTCGAGCGTGCGGACCTCGTGGTAGGTGTTGTCGGCGGCCGCGGGCGTCGGCGTCCGGGTGAGGCCTGCCGTCGCGTCGTCGATGACGAGGGCGAGCCGGTTCCAGTCCGCGATCGGGAGCTCACCCGGACGGCCGTAGTCCATCGTGGGGTCGATCCACGAGGGCGGGTCGCCGGGAACGACCACGATGGCGTGGTTGAAGACGTTGAGCCCCGGCAGCTTGACGCGGACGTCCTCCTGCGTGCCGGCGCGCAGGAGCGCGACCTTCGCGTCGATGCCCGCCGCCCGCAGCAGGCCGACGAGCAGCGTCGCCTGATCCTTGCAGTCACCGTAGCCACGCGTGAGCGTCTCGCTCGGAGCGCGCGGCAGCACCGACGACTCGCCGAACTCGATGCCCACGTAGCGCACGCGCTTCTTCACCCACGCGAAGAGCTTCGCGACCATTGCGTCGCGCTCGTCGCCCGGTGCGACCACGGTCGCGACCACGTCGTCGAGACCGAGGGCGCCGATCTTCTCGTCGACGATGGCGCGGTACCGGGCGGCGAGCGGCTGCCACGCTTCGCCGAGCGTGAACGCGAGGCTCGGCCACGCCGGCACGTCCGAGGGCGCGAAGGGCTCGATGGGCTCGAGCCCGGCGTACGATCCGCCGCGGAAGGTGAGGCGCCGGCGGCCGTTCTCGGTGCTCTCGCTCGGGTCGACCTTGGCGTCGAGCAGCTCGTACTGCAGCGGCGCCCCCTCGGGCACGTCGACGACCACCTCGACCTCACCGCGCCGCACCGGGCCCTGCAACATGACCTGGTGGGTGTAGGCCTGGCCGAGGAACGGCTGCCTGGCGCGCCGGACGATGACCTCCTCGACGACCGAGCCGACCCCCACGTTCGGCAGCGGCGCGCGCAGCACCCGGCTGTCCCCGTACACGTCGGGCGCCTCCGGGTAGGCCGCGCTGTCGGCGATGGTGGTGGGGTCGAGCGCCGCTTGCTCGCCCGAAGGCGAGGTCACCGTGGCCGTGATCTCCGGCCGGTCCATGTACCACGGCGACCAGTGGGCCTCGGTGGCCCCCCACCCCGTCACGCCGGCCTGCTCGAGGATACGGTAGCGTTGCCGGAACGTGTGCACGAAGGTGCCGTCGAGCTCGAGCCGATACTCGTCGTGCACGCTCAGCACCTCGACGGGCGCCGCCTTCTGCTCGTTCCGCGCTGCCGACGCGCCGACCTGCTCCACGTAGTGGAACTGGGCCACACCGCACCCGAGCACCGACACGCAGCCCAACAGGAACGCCACGCACCACTTGCCTGCCCGCATGGTCTCCTCCGCCGTGCCCCCAGCGCACCACGGGGCGCCCCCGGACGCCATTACGCGCCATTACGCGCCATTACACGCGCTTGCAGCCCGCGCGCGGATGGATCCCAGCTCGCCACGACGGTCTCGGGCCCGCTCGGCGTACCCGCGACCGAGCCCGTTGCGCTCGGCGCGGACGCCTGCCGCAATGGCTCTTGCACGACCCTCGAACTCGACTGGGTAGGTGTCGGCGCCTACGCCAGCACGTCCGTCGTCGGGTCGCTGCCCGGGCGCTGGGCCCCTGGCTCGTGACCCTCGGGGGCAAGTCGAAGCCCTACCACGCGCCCCCCGACGGCGGCGCCGCGACCGACGGCGGCGCCGCGACCGACGGCGGCGACGGCCCCGCGCCTCCGGGGCCCTGAACGAGCGCCTGATCACATCGTGGCGAGGTCCACGAGCCGATCACACGTCTGCGTCGCGAGGTCGTAGACGCACACGCTCGCCGCGTCCCGCCGCAGGAAGAGCTTGTCGGAGGCGGGCGCGATGTTCACGTTGCGCGGCCGGAAGTCGGTCGTGAGGGCGGAGAACGCCGGGCCGCCGAGGTCGAGGGCGAAGAGCTCGTAGTCGGTCCAGATGTCCGTCGAGGACGTGGCCGCGTGCGTCACGGGGTCCGAGAGCACGTAGGCGTGGCTCGAGTCGGCGCTGAACACGAGCTCTTCGAACGTGGCGGCCGGCCCGGAGATGGCCTCGAACACGCGCCCCGCGAGATCGAAGAGGCGCGCGGAGCCCGACGTGAGCCACTCGTCGACGAGCAGCACCTGGCCGTTCGGCGTCATGGCGTAGCGGGGCATGGCCTCGCCCCACGGGTAGAACTCGTACGCCATCGTGGAGGTGTCGATGACCATGAGCTGGTAGCGAGTGGGGTCCGCGGGGATGTCCGCCGGATCCTCGAAGAGCGTGGCGTCGATCTTCGTGTGGTCGAGGAAGCCCACCGCGGTCTCGCCATCGGGCCCGAGCGCGACGGGGCCGAAGCCCGGCAGGTTCTTCACGAACTTCTCGGCGCCCGGGGTGAGATCGAGGGTGCTGATCGGATCCTTCTGGCACGTGGTGGGCGCGAGCAGCGCGCTGCCGCCGCTCTTCGGCACGACGATGTGATCGCTGCAGTTCGGCACGACGATGTCGCGCGTGTCGCCCGCGGCGAGGTCCATCACGACGACGGTGGTGCTCGGCGCGCTGCCCGCCCAGACGTGGCCCTCCACGGCGAGCAGGCGCTCGTCGTCGGGCAGCACGGTGAGATCGACGATGGGCCGGGAGAGCGGGTGGCTCGCCACGACCTCGCCCGTGGCCGCGTCGAAGAGGTCGACCACGAGGCCACCCCCCACCGCGACGCGCGTGTCGCTCGTGGACGAGACGACGAGCGGGTCGAGCGTCGAGCCGACGGGGCGCGACCACGCGACCGCGCGCGCGTCGATGTCGACGGCGTAGACGCTGGACGTCGAGGTCGTGACGTACACGAAGCGCCGCTCCTTCGAGAACGCGAGGCGCGCGGGCGCGACGACCGGCAGGTCCTCGACGACGCCCGTCGCCACCCACCCGATGGCGAGCTTGCCGTCGCGATCGAAGAGGAAGTAGTCGCCCGTCGGCGAGACGGCGAGGTTGCCCTGGGCGATCTGCACGCCTCCGGGCTCGTCGCCGGGCTTGTGGATGGCGTCGTTGAGCCCCCCGAAGTTGCAGCCGCCGAGCACCACTGCGCCGCCGAGGAGCGCCGCACCGAGCCAAGACAAGGGTTGGAAATTCATGGTGGGGCGCAAGGCACGAAGCGTACCACCGCGGAAATACCGACGACCGCCGCGCTCGAGCGGGCGGCGCCCGCGCGCGAGCCCTGACAGCCGCGTCGCGGTCCCGGGCAGGGCGTGACTGTGGGTCACGCTCGGCGCCGGAGCCGCACGGAGTCGCTCGGCCACGCGGAGCGCGTGCGGCGCCTGACCGAGCTCGCCGAGCGCTACCGCGCCCTCGACGCGCGCGACGGACCGCAGCCTCGCCCGTCACCTGCCCCGCGGTTGACTCCGCCCAGTCGGGCTGCTTCGCTCACGGCTCGCGACTCACCTCGAGCCACACCATGGGTGCACTTCGGGAGGGACTGCGGGCGTGCGCCGGCCTCGTCTTCGCCGGGCTCGCGGGCTGCCCGGTTCCGACGCCGGCGGGCTCGAGGGTCGAGCCTCCAGTGAGTGCGTCCCCGCAACCTACGCCCCCGCCACCTACGGACCCGCATGCGTCGGCGCGGCCGGAGCCTTGCGAGGTCGCGGCCGGGTATCGGCGCGCGCACGTGCCGGAGCTGTTGCGGCAGGGGCGGCTCGGACGCGCGTTGCGGGTGCTGTTGCGGGCCGACGAGCTCTGCCCCGCTTCTCGGGCGGACAGCGACGGGCCGCGCGCGGCGGCGCTTGCCGCGCTCGACCCCGGGGGCTCGACCGGGGCAGAGCTCTACCGGCTGGCGTCGGTGGAGGCCGCGGCCGGGCGCGTGCCCGAGGCGCAGCGGCTCCGGGATCGCGCCATCGCCGCGCTCGAGCGCGAGACGGGGTCGCCGCTCTCGGTGGAGCTGCCGATCGTCGAGCGACCGATCGGGGGGGCGTTCGCGGTCTCGGCCGACGGGCGCTCCGTCGCCTTCGCGGGCGCGCGACGTCCATGTCCTCGATCTCGAGAGCGGGCGGGAGCGGTTGCGCCTGAACGCCGCGACGAGCGAGTCGGCCGCGGTCACGGCCGTCGCCATCTCGCGCGGCGGCGAGCGTGTGGCCGGCGTGGTCGACGGCGGCAGCGTTCGGATCTGGGACGGCCGCACGGGCGCGCCGGTCGCCGAGCTCGTGCCGACCGAGCTGTGCGAGCACCTCGTCTTCAGCTCCGACGCCGCGTCGCTGTGGCTGAGCACGCGGAACGCCTGGGATGGGTCCGAGCTCGGTCGCTGGGAGATCGCGTCGCGGCGGCGCACCGTCACGATCGCGCGCACGGCCGAGCGCGGGGCGTGGCTCGTGGAGCGCGATGCGCGCGGCCGCATGCGAGCCACGGCCGCGCGGACCACCCTGCCCTCCTACCCTGGCGCCGTCACCCCGGCCGTGTCGCTCGCGTGGATCGATCTCGACACGGCGCGCACCGCGGGCGTGCTGGCCATCCCGGCGGCGACTCAGGCCGTTGCCCTGTCGGCGGACGGACGCCTCGTGGCGCTCGAGTCGGTCGACGGCACCACGGGAGACATCGTGTACGAGGTGCGCTCGGCGGAGCGTGGCACGCCGGTGCGGCGCATGGAGCGCCCGCCCGCCGACGCGCTCAGGCCCGGACCGATCTGCCTCGGCCTCGAGCTCTCGAGCGACGGACGCCTGCTCCTCGCGTCCTGCGAGGCGAGGGCGCGCGTCTGGGAGGTGGCCACGGGGCGCCTCCTGCGCGACTGCGAGATCTGCGGTGGCCCGGCGACCTTCCTCGGGCGGCAGGTGGTCCTGCCCCATCGAGCGCGCGTGTGGGACCCCGTGACCAACACGACCCGCGCGCTCGAAGGGGGGCGGGTGCCGCTCGATGCCCCGGAGAACGCCGGGGCGCGCGTACCCTCGCTCGCGCTCGAGCAGCTCTACGCGCAGGCCGCGAAGCGCCCGGTGACGACGCGGCAAGGCACGCTCGTGGCCTGGGAGCACGGGCTGCCGGACGGGGCCGCGCTCGTGACGACGCCGGCCGGGCACGTCGAGGTCGTAGGCGCGACGACCCGTGAGCCGCTGTGCCGCTTCGGCGCCGCGACCTACCCCTACGACCTCTGCCGTGAACGGGTGAGCGAGCCGAATCTGCGCCAGCGCGCCGTCGAAGGCGATCCGACGCTCGAGGAGCCATGAGGCGCATCGGGACCATCGGGCGCATCGGGACCATCGGGACCATTGGGCGCACCGGGCGCGTCGGGCGCATCGGAACCATCGGGACCGTCGGCATCGTCGCGCTTTCGAGCTGCGCACCCGTGGAGCTCCGCAGGGAGGCGCGCGAGCCCGCGCCCGCACCCGCAGCCTGCACCGCTGCCGACGCGGACCGCCAGCGTGCGCGCGTTCTCGCAGAGCGCGGGCGACTCGACGCGACCCTGCGCGCCCTCGAGCGCGCTCGGCGGGTGTGCTCCGCCACGCCCGAGGACATGGCGCTCGAGCTCGAGACGCGCGCTCGGCTCGGGCTGTCGCTCGAGCCGCTCGCCGCGGAGCTCCGCCGCGCCGCGCCCGGTGACGCGGCGCTCCGTGGGGCCCTCGAGCGGGCCGAGGCGCTGGCGCGCACGCCACGACGGAGCGGGGACGAGCTGGCGCTCGCAGCCGTCGCGACCCCCGATGAAGCCGCCGCGCAACGGCTCTGGGAGCGAGCGCTCGTCAGCTTCGAGCAGGAGCTCGGCGGCCGCGTGGAGCTCGCGAGCACGGACCAGGACTTCGACCGGTCGCTCCGCCGCACCGACACGAGCGAGACTCCGGACGGGCGGTTCGTGGCGGTCGGCGTCGATCGCAAGATCTTCGTCGTCGATCGCGCGCTCCGCGGCGCGTACCTCCGGGTCGCTCAGGATCCCATCGCAGGCTACTCCCCATGGCAGGCGGTCGCCCTCGCCGCCGATGGCAGCCGTGTCGCCGCCGCCGCGGAGGACTACGTCGACGTATGGGACACCGAGCGCGGAGAGCGAGCTCGGCGCTTGCTCGTCCCGTACTCGAGACACAAGGCGCTCGCGTTCTCGAAGAACGGCGAGGAGCTTTGGCTCGCGACCCCGCGCGAGCTCGAGAGCTGGCACCTCGCGACGGGCGAGCGCCGTCATCGAATCGAGGGTCTCGCCTGCGCCGTCGGCTCCGAGGCCGCGCCTGGCGCCGCCGCTCCGAGGCTATGCACGGCGCTCCCGGCGTCGGACGATTGGGAGCCCCGTTTCGCGGACCCGGAAGGCATCGCGGCGCCGCGCTCGGTGGCGATCCACGCGCTCGAGACCGGAGCGCTCCTGCGCACCGAGACGGACCTCTCGACGGCCGCCCACGTGGAGCACGCGATGCCGCCCGACCTCGAGGAGCTCGTACCGCGCGGGTCCCGGTCGTTGCCCTTCTCTGGTGTGGCGACGGACGGCGTCACGCTCGTCACGGCGAGCGCCGACGAGGTGCGCGTGTGGTCGCTCGCCGCGCCGACGTCGGAAGCGTTGCAGGGCTCCCGCGACTGCTCCCGTGTCGCCCTGCGCCGGGACGGGGGGGTCCTCGCCTCCTGTGCCGACGGACTCTACCTGTGGGCTCCCGCGTCGCGGGCCCGCCGCCGGATCGCGCCGCAAGCCGGAGGCGTCTTCGCCCTTTCCGCCGACGAGCGCACGCTCGTCGGCAATCTGGGCCTGACGGACGTGGCCGCCTCCGAGACGTCGGACCCATCGCTGCCGACCGGCGCCCGGGTCGCGTGGCCGCTCGGGCTCGGCGAGGACGGGCACGTCGTGTGGGACCTCGGCTTCACCGCACTCCGGCGTGTGGACGCCGAGACCGGTGCCGTTCTCTCGACG
>JADLAB010000019.1 GCA_020848455.1 Polyangiaceae bacterium | reverse complement strand
CTTCTGTCGCTCTCGCGCCCGCCCGCGACCCTCGACACCGACACAAACCCCCTGTCTTCCAGGAAGACAGCCCACTTCTGTCGCTCTCGCGCCCGCTCGCGACCCTCGACACCGACACAGACCCCCTGTCTTCCAGGAAGACAGCCCACTTCTGTCGCTCTCGGCACGCGCCGAGGCCTCGGGGAGCGCCCGCGCACGCACGCGCGCGCGCCCTCGCGCCCGCACTCGCTCCCGCACTCGCGCCCGCACGCGCCCTCGCGCCCGCACGCGCCCTCGCGCCCGCACTCGCGCACGCACCCGCGCCCGCACGCGCCCTCGCGCCCGCACGCGCGCCCGCACGCGCGCCCGCACGCGCGCACGCACGCGCGCACGCACTCGCGCACGCGCACGCACCCGCGCCCGCACCCGCACCCGCACGCGCGCTCGCACTCGCACTCGCACCCGCGCACGCGCACGCGCAGGCATGATACCTCTACGGGATGGCGTCTCTCCGCTCGCAGCTCGTCTTCGCCGTCCCCTGCCTGTGCGTCCTCGCGAGCGCCGCCCCGGCCGAGGCCCGAACCTTGAAGCTCCGCGCCCCGTCGCAGAGCCTGAGCCTGCAGTGCGACCCCAACACGAACTGGAGCTTCCACGACGGGCCCTGGTACGCGCGCGCCCGCGCGCTCCTCGCCGACGCGACGAACTTCGGGCCGGGCGGCGTCGTCGCCGACGACTTCGTGTTCAACCCGCCCTTCGACAGCTTCGATCCGGGCGCGCTCGACGGGGCGGACATCCTGCTTCTGAACCCCGTCAACATCATCGTCGCTCGCCCCGAGTTCATGCCGTTTCGCACCTATGCCCTCGCCGGCGTGGGCTTCATCTCCTTCCAGAACCAGGCGCTCACCTTCATGGCCGACAACGCCGCGCAGTGCGCGGGCGAGAACACGGCCTTCGTGACCGGCCCGGGCGCGAGCACGCCGCCCATGAACGGCCCCTTCGGGGTCGTGGGTGCCACCTACGCGACGGGCTTCAACTGCACCTTCTCGAACCCCGAGGCGGGCGTCGTGGCCCTGTCGACCAACTCGAGCGGGAACAACGCGCTCCTGCTCGATCTCGGGCCGAGCGTCACGGGCGCGGCGCGCGCCGTGTCGTTTGCGGACGAGGAGCTCTGGAGCGGGCCCTTCTCGCAGGGCGGCTGCGGCGCGTCCTTCCTCGCGCAGGGCAGCGCGAACGAGCGCCTCTTCCTCAACACCTTCGCCTACGTGGCCGCGACGGCCCACGATCCCATTCCCGACGCCGTGGAGGGGACGGCCGACCCCGACAACGACGGCCTGCCCGACTACCTCGACGGCGACAACGACGGCGACGGCATTCTCGATCTCCACGAGGCCGGCGACAACGACCCCGCCACGCCGCCCGTCGACACCAATGGCGACCAGACGCCCGATTACCTCGACCTCGACAGCGACGGCGACGGCGTGTCCGACGACGACGAGAACGGCGCGCAGCTGCTCGGCCCGCCGACCGACACGAACGGCGACGGCGAGCCGGACTTCGTCGACGACGACAGCGACGGCGACGGCGTGCTCGACCTCACGGACAACTGCCGCACGGCGAGCAACCTCGACCAGCTCGACGCCGACTGCGACGGCCTCGGCGACGCGTGCGACGGCGTGCAGGGGCCGCCGTGCGGCGGCGGGGGCAGCGGCGGCACCGGCGGCGCAGCGACCGGGGGCAACGGCGCGGGCGGTGCGGGCGCCACGGGCAACGCGGGCGGCAGCGGCGGCCAAGGCACGGGTGGCTCCGGCGCAACCGGCGGCGCGGCGGCCCCCGCCCCGGAGGAGTCCTCGGGCTGCGGCTGTCGGACCGCGGCCTCCGGGCCTGGAGCCGGCGTGGCGTCGCTCCTCGCGCTCGCGGCCGCGGCGTTCGTGCGCAGGCGACGGGACCGCGCGCGTGGACGCCGAGAGCCACGCCGCGCCGGTGCAGCAGCATGAACAGGATCGCCCAGGCGGCCAGGCCCACGTCGAAGAGCCGGCGCGACGGCTGAAGCCATGCCGCTCGCCGCCGGAAGCACGCTCAAGGACACCTTCGTGCTCGAGCGCGAGCTCGGCGAGGGCGGCATGGGCGTCGTGTGGCTCGCGCGCCACCGCGTGCTCGACAGCCGGGTGGCGGTGAAGGTGCTGCACGCGCGCTGCGCCGACGACGAGTCGGCACGCGCGCGCTTCGAGCAGGAGGCGCGTGCGATCGCGCGGGTCGACAGCCCGCACGTGGTGCGCATCTTCGACTACGGCCTCACCGACGAGGGCGAGCCGTTCTTCGTGATGGAGCTGCTCGCCGGCCGCGACCTGCGCGCGGAGCTCGATGCGCGCGGCGCGCTCGGCTGCGCCGATGCGGTGCGCATCGTGCGCCAGGCGTGCGCGGCGCTCGGGCGGGCGCACGAGGCCGGCATCACCCACCGCGACATCAAGCCGGCGAACATCTTCCTCGTCGCGGGCAGCGACGAGCTGTTCGTCAAGCTGCTCGACTTCGGCGTCGCGAAGCTCGCCGACCACGACCTC
Organism: Polyangiaceae bacterium; assembly: GCA_020848455.1. Lineage (GTDB taxonomy): Bacteria > Myxococcota_A > Polyangia > Polyangiales > Polyangiaceae > JACRDA01. The sequence goes on along the minus strand of JADLAB010000019.1, from coordinate 1,919 downwards.
GGCATGACGCAGACCCATGCCACGGTGGGCACGCCCTATTACATGAGCCCCGAGCAGTTCGTCGACCCGCGCACCATCGATCATCGCTCCGATCTGTGGTCGCTCGCGGTCGTGGCGTACGCGTGCCTCGTCGGCCGGCTGCCCTTTCTCGGCGAGTCGGTCGGCGCCCTGAGCGTCGCCGTGCATCGCGGCGACTTCACGCCGCCCTGCGCGGCGAACGAAGCGCTGCCCGGCGCGCTCGACGCCTGGTTCGCGCGCGCGCTCGCGCCCGAGCGGGCGGACCGCTTCCAGAGCGCGCGCGAGCTCGCGGAGACCTTTGCCACCGCCGCCCTCGCGCCCGTCGCTGCGGGCGACACGTCCACGACGACGCGCCGCGAGCCTGCGCGCCGGCAGACCGAGGGCGACGGGTCGTCCACCGGCGAGCCGGTCGTGACGGAGATCGCGCGCCCGATCGCCGCCGCGAGCGCCGGGCCGGCCGCCCCCACCGTCGCCGCCGGGCCCCCGGCGCACCAGGCGGTGCTCACGGCGGAGCAGGCGCCGAGCTCGAGGCCGAGCGCGGCAGCGCCGCCGGTCGCCCGCGCGCCGCGGCGCTGTGGCGGCGCGGTCTTGATCGGCGCGGTCACGGCCGCAGCACTCTTCGCCGGCCTGTCGGCGGGCCTGCTCATGTCGCGGAGCGGCGACGGCCCGGCGGCCCCGAGCGCGCCCGCAGGGAGCGCGGCACCCGCAGAGCCCGCGCGCGCGGGCGACGCGTCGCCGAACGGCCTCGGAGGGCCGGCGAGCACGAGCGCATCGAGCGCGAGCGCCACCGCGACCGCAGGGCCATCGAGCGCGAGCGCCGCCGCGACCGCGGAGCCGTCGAGCGCCGTGACGCCGGCCACGAGCTCGAGCCCGTCGGCGCCCGCACCCATGGTCGCGCCGCCGCCCGCGCCCACCGGGGGACCTCTGCCGCCGCCGAGCGCCACGAACCTCGCAAGGGGCGACCGCTGCGCTGCCCCCGCGCAGTGCGCGAGCGGCTTCTGCGCGGACGGCGTGTGCTGCAAGACCGCCTGCACGAAGCCGTGCACCGCGTGCACGGAGCGCAAGGTGTTCGGGCGCGGCAGCCACGCGGGCGACTGCGGCTACATCGAGCGCGGCCTCGACCCCGACAACGAGTGCCCCGGCAAGGAGGTGTGCAGCGGCATCGGCTACTGTGCCGACCCCGACAAGCTGCCCCAGTGGTAGCGCGCACGGCGCCGCGCCTGCCACCCACGCCGACTTGGACTATGCTGCCGTGCATCGTGAGGCACGCGACGTGAACCGGCCGCCCGCCGACGGTTGGCCTCGGGGCCGCGACCGGCTCTGGCGCCTGCTCTGGAGCGAGGCGTCGCAACTGGAAGAGCTGCGGGGACGGCTCTGGGCGCCGGGAGCGACGCCCAGCGTCGACCAGCTGAGGGTCGCAAGGCAGCTCTTGCTGTCCCTCGAGCAGGTCCTGGCCACGGCGGACCCCGAGCGGTGGGAGCGACTGCCGCCCGCGGTCGAGGCGCTCGCGCAGGCCCCCCAGTGGCACACGAACGCTGCGCCCGTCAGCGGCTGGCCCGTGAGCAGGTGCACCGCGCGCGCATTGGCGGGCGTCTCGGCGAAGTACCGCTCGAAGCCGATCCACAGATCGATCATGTCGCCGAGCTGCACCACCTTGAGCGGTCGCTCGCCGTGCTCACGGGCAAACGTCTCGAGGCGCGTGAGGAACGTGAGCATGTCGGTGCCCGCGTCCTGGAAGAGGTCGGCCCGCTCGTACAGCGTGAACCAGTCGTGGACGGCGGAGGGCCCGTGCTCGGAGTACCGGACGCGCCCCATGGCGGGGCCGTCGTCGCCGGCCGGGCGCCGCCCGCAGAGCAGCGGCATGTGCATGTCGGGGATGAACACGTAGATCGTCGGGTCCG
>JADLAB010000018.1 GCA_020848455.1 Polyangiaceae bacterium | reverse complement strand
GGTCCAGCGGCCCCGGCCTCAACGCAGTCACGAGTGCTTCGCCCGAAAGGGCGAAGCCCGACTCCGACCGGGCGCAGCCAACGTACAGCGCCGTCGTCGCGCACTGCGGGCCTGCCAAGGTGCTGGTCTTCAGCCAGTTCAAGGAGGCCGTCGAGCCCTTGTCGCGCGCGCTCGCGGGCTTCTTCGGGCGACCCGGGCTCGTCCTGCACGGCGCGACGCCGATCAAGAAGCGACAGGACCTCGTCGGGCGCTTCCAGAGCGACGACGCGCTGCCGTTCCTCGTGCTCTCGCTCAAGGCCGGCGGCACGGGCCTGAACCTCACCGCGGCGACCCACGTCGTGCACTTCGATCGCTGCTGGAACCCGGCGGTCGAGGATCAGGCGACCGACCGCGCGTTCAGGATCGGCCAGAAGCGCGCCGTCTTCGTGCACAAGATGGTCTGCCGCGGCACCGTCGAGGAGCGCGTCGACGAGCTCATCCACGGCAAGAGAAGGCTCGCGTCGGAGCTGCTCGGTGGCGCGGCCGACGAGGTGCGCCTCACCGAGCTCAGCGACGAGGAACTGCTCGCCACCGTCTCGCTCGACCTGTCACGCTCACGCCTCGACTGATAGCGCTGGAGCCCGCCCATGTACATGCAGTGGAAGCCCTATGTCCCGGTCGCACGGCGGCGCGCCGCCGCCGTGAAGCAGGCCGTCGCCGCGAAGAAGCGCGGTCAGACGCTGTCGCCGGTCGTCATCGACGGCCGGGCGATCGCGACGTCGTTCTGGGGCAAGTCGTGGTGCGAGAACCTCGAGGCGTACGCCGACTTCTCGAATCGCCTCCCACGGGGGCGCACGTACGTGCGCAACGGCTCCGTCATCGACCTGCAGGTGAAGTCGGGGCTCGTCGAGGCGAAGGTCAGCGGCTCGTCGCTGTACACGACGTCCGTCTCGGTGAAGGCGCTTGCTCCGAAGCGCTGGAAGGCGCTCGTCACCGCGCACGCCTCGCACGTCGCGTCGGTCGTGGATCTGCTCCAGGGCAGCCGCTCGCGCGATCGGCGAGGGCGCCGAGGAGCGACTTCGGGAGCTTCTCCTGCAGTTGCCCCGACTGGGCGGTCATGTGCAAGCACGTCGCGGCGGTGCTCTACGGCGTCGGCCATCGCCTCGACTCGCGGCCAGAGCTGTTCTTCGACCTGCGCGGCGTCGAGGTGTCGGATCTCGCGGCGCGCGGCGCCACGCTCGCGGTCGATGTGGCCGCTCCCGACGCGCTCGGCGGCGCCGATCTCGGCGCCATGTTCGGCATCGAGCTGGAGGCTGCGCCCGTGGCGAAGAGGTCGCCAAAGAAGGCGGCGACCGAGGGCGCGAAGGCCAAGAGTGCGAAGACGAAGGCGGTGAAGCAGCAGGCCGTGAAGAAGCACGGGGCTCTGCCAGCGGCAGCGCCCGCCGGGAGGCCGACACGGGCGAACGCGCTCACTCGCAAGCGTTGACTCGGGCGCTGGCTCCTTGCAGCACCGGGCGGTGTGGCCTGCGTGGAGAGCTACACCGAGCCCGGCGCTACGCGCCGCGCGTACGCGGCAAGCGCCGTGCGGCGAGCAGGCGATGCCCTGATCCTCTCCCTCGGCGCCGCCGACTTGTCGATCGCGGTCGAACGCCTGCTGCCGTAGCAACGAAAAGCCTGCCGCGCGCGGCTCGCGCGTGCGACCATCGCCCATGCGCACCGCTTACTGGGTGGTGTTGGGGTATCTCGGAGCGTGTACGTCCACGGGAAGCTTCGGCGGCGGGGCACCCGCCGGCGCGGACGGGGGGCCGTGCCTGCCGGGCGACACGTGCAACGCAGGGCTCGTGTGCCTCTCGAGCCTGTGCGTCGATCCGGGCAACGGGACGGGCGGGGCAGGGGGCCAGGGCGGCGACGGCGGCCCCGGTGCCTCCGCCGGCTCGGGCGCGGGCGGCTGGGGCGCGGGCGGTGGCACCGCGGGTGGCGCTCCGGGCGGCAACGGCGGGGCGGGCGGCGCGGTGCTCTTCGTGCCCACGGTGAGCATCTTCCATCCGGGCGACGGCGAGACGCGGAACTACTCGAACGGTGCCTTCGCCTTCAGCGGCTCCGCGACCGACCTGCAGGACGGAGCGCTGACGGGCAGCGCGCTCGTCTGGACGAGCAGCCTCGACGGCGTCATCGGCACGGGCGCGCCGTTCAACTACCTGCCGAGCGTCGGCGTGCACGTCATCACGCTCACGGCGACCGACTCCGACCTCAACGAGGGCACGGACTCGATCACGATCACGATGGTGCCTTGAGCGGCAAGCGCGGTCGCGGGTCCGTCAATCGGGCAGCCCGACGATCTCGGCGAGGGGCCGGCCCGTGCGGAGGCTCTTCTTCAGCTGCGCGTAGCGCCAGTAGGTGTAGATGACCGGGATGATCTCGAGCGTGAGGAACGCGCTCGTGAGCAGGCCCCCCACCATCGGCGCGGCGATGCGCTTCATCACGTCCGCCCCGCTGCCCTCGGCCCAGAGCAGCGGCACCAGGCCGATGAGCATGGTGGCCACGGTCATCAGCTTCGGCCGCACGCGCATCACGGTGCCTTCCATGTGCGCCCAGATGATGTCGTTGAGGTCGCGCACCTTGCCGGCGCGCACCCGCCGGTAGAAGGCCTGGTCGATGTACACGATCATCACGATCCCGGTCTGCGCTGCGAGACCGACGAGCGCGATGATGCCGACGAACACGGCCGTCGAGAGCCGGTAGTCGAGGAGGTAGAGGAGCCAGAAGGTGCCGACGAGCGCGAAGGGGATGCTGAGCAGGACGATGAGCACCTCGGTGACGTGGCGGAACTGGAACCAGAGGAGCAGCACGATGAGCAGCAGGGCCAGAGGGACGAGGATGGTCATGCGCTCCTGCATCTTCTCGAGCAGCTCGTACTGGCCGGTCCACTTCAGATACATGCCCTCGCCGAGCGTGAGCTCACCCTGCTGGCGGGCGCGCTCCACGGCGGCCTTGGCGTCGTGCACGTAGCCTCCGACGTCGCGCGACGGCTCGACGTCGACGAACACGTAGCCGACGATGAGGCCCGCCTCGTCCTTGATCATCGGAGGGCCCTCGGTGAGACGCACGTCGGCGACCTCGCCGAGCTCGACGTAGCGCGCGGCGCCGCTCGCTCCGCTCGGGCCGCTGCCCATGCCACCCGGGCTCGCGCCCATGCCGGTGTCGCGCGCCCCCGGAGCAGGCGGGGCCGCCGTGCCGCCCGCGGTCGCGCCGGCCCCGGCGCTCGGGGCGATCGCGGCGGGCAGCGGTACGAGCACCCCGCGAATGCGCTCGGGCGTCGAGCGGAAGTCCTGCTTGTAGCGCAGGTTCACGCCGAAGCGCGCGCGCCCCTCGACCGTTGTCGTCACCGGCTCGCCGCCGATGGCGCTCTCGATCACGACCTGGAGATCGTCGACGGCGAGGCCGTAGCGCTGCAGGGCGTCGCGCCGCGGGACGATGTCGACGTAGGAGCCGCCGAGCGAGCGCTCGAAGAGCGCGCTGCGGGTCCCGCGCACCGAGGCGACCGCGGTCTCGACCTCCTTGCCCACCCGCTCGACCGACTCGAGGTCGCGGCCGAAGACCTTGATGCCGACCGGCGTGCGCACGCCGGTCGTCAGCATGTCGGTGCGGGCGCGGATGGGCATGGTCCAGGCGTTCTTCCAGCCCGGAAGCTTCAGCTTCGCGTCCATCTTGGCCACGAGCTCGTCCCACGTCTCGTGGCGCTCCTCGGCCCACACGAGGCGCAGGGCCTTCTTCAGGAACTCCGGCGCCCAGGACGAGTACCAGCGCGGGGTCTTGACGAGCGGCCACTCGTTGCGCGGCTTGAGCTGAACGGTGGTCTCGAACATCGAGAGCGGCGCCGGGTCCGTGGCCGTCTCGGCGCGCCCGGCCTTGCCGAACACGGTCTTCACCTCGGGCAGCTCGCGCAACAGGGCGTCCTGACGCTGGAGCTGGCGCTTCGCCTCCTCGATCGAGATGCCGGGCAGGGTGGTCGGCATGTAGAGGACGTCGCCCTCGTTGAGCGGCGGCATGAACTCGCTGCCGAGCGTGAGGACGAGCGGCACCGCGGAGGCGACGGCGCACACGCCGATCAGGATCGTGGTGATCGGACGGCGCAGGGCCACGAACACGAAGGGCTTGTAGCCCGCGATGATGAAGCGCGAGATGGGGTGCTTCGCCTCGGGCCGGATCTTGCCGCGCACCAGGAGGTCGCGCAGCGCCGGGGCGAGCGTGACCGAGAGGATGGCCGCCGACAGCATCTCGAAGGTCTTCGTGTAGGCGAGCGGCTTTAAGAGCCGGCCCGCCT
>JADLAB010000017.1 GCA_020848455.1 Polyangiaceae bacterium | reverse complement strand
GTGCCGCAGCCGAGATCGAGCGCGCGCCGCACGCCCGGCTCGACGAGCGCGACGAGATCGTGCACGGGCTCGAGGCGCTCGCTGCGGAAGCGCTCGTACTGCGAGGGGCTCCAGGCGGTCGGCATCGAGCTCTCGATAACGCCGCGGCGCGCGCGGAGCCAGGTGGAGGCCGCGCCGCCGGCGCGACGGGCTCGACCCGGTGGCGCGCAGCGCCGACGCGGGCGCGCATTCGACCTCGACCGGCGCCGCTGGCGTGGCAAGCTCGACGTTGGGGCGCGCGGGCTGGGGGCAGAGCGGGGGGAAGAGACGTGTCCATCAAGCTGTGGCTCTCGGTGAGCGCCTGGGGCTACGACCCCGCGCGCGAGGTCTTCGTGCGCGAGGCGATCGAGGCGGTGCTCCGCGACGAGGGCCTCGGCGACCTCGTCGGCCCCAACCTCGGGGCGGCGCTCGGGGGCTTCGACCTCGTCGCGGGCGGGCGGATGCTGCGCGGCGGCTCCTCGGCGCCGGTCGCCTTCCGCTGCGGCGGCCCCTGCGAGGACCGCGTCGAGGCGGCGCTCGCCCGCCGGGTGGCGGCCGCGAATGGCGCCGCGTGCGGCGCGACGTTCGAGGCGATCGACGACGACGATCTCGAGGTGCACCCGGGTGCCCCGCCGCTGCGCTGCCGGGAGATCCACCGGGCCCTGCACGCCGTCGAGAACGCGCTCCGCCACCTCGTCCTGCGCGAGCAGAGCGCCGGGCTCGCGCCCGCCACGTCCTTTCTCGTGGCGCGCTACTTCGAGCTGCCCGCGTGGCAACAGCGCGAGGCCATGATCGAGCTGCTCGGCGACCAGCCGGTCGCGGCGGTGGAGCGCATCCTCTGCGACATCCTCGCGGCGCCGGAGGCCGAGCCCGGCACGAGCCGGCACCGCGCGCAGAGCCGCGCCCGCACGGCGCTCGAAGGTCACGCGCGCGCTCGCTGAGCCGACCGCGCCCGAGCCGCTCAGCTGCGCCGCGTCACGACGACCTCGCCGTCCGGCGCCCACTCGACCGCGAAGGCGAAGGGCGCCCGGTGGCGGCGGCTGGTGAAGTAGGTGTGCGTGCCGTCGAGCTCGGCGCGGTAGCCGCCCGGGGAGGCGTCCTCGCGCTGCAGCCAGACCTCGCTCCCCAGGTGCCAGTAGGTGCGGACGACGTCGGCCCGCACCAGGAGCTCGAGGATGGCCCGCGCGTCGAGCGCGGCGCGGGCGGCGTCCGTGAGGCGCCCGACGCGCACCTCTGCTCCGACCGCGAGCCGCGGCACGTCGACGACCTCGAGGTCGGAGGAGAAGCGCACGTCGACGACGATGCTCGAGCGGTCGGGCGCGAACGCGAAGACGGGCGCGCCGGCGAGCGCGAAGCGGCGCACGGCCTCGACGGGCGCGTGCGCCGGCCCGAGGGCCTCCGCGCGGTAGCGCGCGAAGAAATCGGGCTGGTGCGCCCCGGCGCGCCGCTGCTCGGCCAGGAGCGAGGCCTGCGAGTGGAGCTCCCAGTGCGCGAGGCAGGCGGCAGCCGGTGCCATGGCGCGAACATGCAGGCACGAGGAACCGGGAGCAAGCCGGGCGCTACGCGCCAGGGCCGGCTCGGGCTCAGCGCGACCAGAGCGCAGACAGGTCGATCTCGCCGGCAGCGAACGGCTCCGCCCTCACGCGTGCGTCACCGCGGTGGGTCACGAGCAGGCGGTAGGTCGCGCCGTCGAGGCGCAGCACCTCGAGCGTGTGCGGGCCAGGGTCGACGAGCCACACGTGCGCGACGCCCTCGGCCGCGTAGAGCGGCAGCTTCTCCGCGCGATCGACGGCGGCGGTCGAAGCCGAGATCACGTCGCACAGCCAGTCCGGCGGCAGCTCGAAGGCGGACACCTCGAGCAGCTCCGGCATGCGCTCGCGCCGCCAGCCGGCGAGGTCGGGCACGACCACGTGGCCGCCCCGGAGGTGCAGCTCGGGCTCGTGCAGGATGATCCAGCCGCCCGGCCCGCCGCGACCGCGGTCGAAGGGACCGTAGAGCTCGCCGCCGAGAGAGGATGCCGCCCGCGCGTGCGGAGAGGCGGGTCGCGGCTGCACGTGGAGCACGCCGTGGATGAGCTCGCCGACGACGTGGCGGGGCAACGCCAAGAGGTCGTCGTACGTCGCCTGGCGCGTCGCGGGCTCGCCCATGGCAAGAGCCTGTGGTGCACGGGCTCGCTCGTCAACCGCGGCGGGCACGCCTGGCCACCCCGGAAGCGACGGCCGCGTGTAACCTGAGCGCATGCACTCGCACCGGCTCCTCGGTCTCGCTGCGGCGACCGCGCTCGCTCCGGGTGCCGTCGGCTGCGGCGGGTCGGAAGGCGTGTCCGTCGCGCCGGCGTGGCACGCCGACGCGGGAGACGTGTCGAACCCACTGCCCGACGATCGGCTGCGCGTCGCGGGGCACGTCGAGCTCCGCGCGGGCTGGGCCGAGCCCTTCGTGCCGGCCGCCGCGATGAACGACAAGGCGCGCGCCACCTTCGACGGCTACCTCGACGACTTCGCGACCCTGGACGGCTTCAGCCCGTACGCGCCGGTGCTCGTGCCCTTCGACGGCGACCTCGACGCCGCGAGCGTCACGGCCGCGAGCTTCGCCGTCGTGCGCCTCGACGCGGCCGAGCCGCCGGTGGGCCTCGCGCTGCGCTTCCACCCGGCCGCGCGCTTCGTGGAGCTCGAGCCCCAGGCGCCGCTCGCCGTCGGGGCGCGCCACGCCTTCGTCGTCGGCGCGGGGCTCACGGCCGACGGGAGCCCGGTCGTGCGGCCGGCCGACTGGGACGCCTCGACTCCGGACGTCGCGCTCGCCGCCGCGGCCGCGGGCATGGCCGTCGACGACGTCGTGCTCGCGGTCCCGTTCACGACGAGCGAGGTCCGCGGCGATCTCGTCACCGCCGCCGAGAGCCTCGCCGCGGTCGTGCCGGCGCTCGACCTCGCCGAGGACCTCGGCAACGCGCGCTGGCCGCGCGGTGTCTTCGACCCGGCCGCCTTCACGGCGGCGCTCGCGCCCGACGAGCTCGCGGCCTTCACGGGCTACCTCGCGCACGCCGGCAAGGTCGCGGTCGGGACCTTCCACTCGCGCGATTTCCGCGGCGCCGACGAGCTCTTCGACCCCGCGATCGTCGCCGGCACGGCCCCCGCCGGGGACATGGTGGTCGAGGTCGTCCTCGTCGAGCCCGATCCGGCCCTCTTCCCGCCGCCCTGGCCGACCGTGCTCGTGCAGCACGGCTTCAACGGCTCGAGCCGCGACGTGTTCGTGCGCGCCCCCGTGCTGAACGCGCGCGGCATCGCGGCACTCGGCATCGACGCCCTGCACCACGGCATCCGCGGCGAGCTCACGACCCTGTTCGACGCGACCAACATGCGCTCGGCGCGCGACACCTTTCGCCAGACGGTGCTCGATCAGATCCAGTGCTGCCGCATCGCCGAGACCGGCCTCGTCGACGTCGACGGCCTCGTGGGGCCCGACCTCGACGGCAGCTGCGACTACCTCGGCCAGAGCTTCGGGGGCGTGCTCGGCTCGCTCTTCGCCGCGGTGGCTCCCCACGTGCGCACGCTGGTGCCGAACGTGGCGGGCGGCGGCATCGCCCGCATCCTGCGCTCGCCCGTCATGAGCGGCCTCATCCGCGTCCTGTTCGCGCCCGCCGTCGGCGTCATCGCGAGCGACGAGCGCTACCCGGAGCTCCTGCCCCCGCTCGAGTGGCTCGGCCAGTGGATGATGGACCCGGCCGACCCCATCCACTACGGCCCGCTCGTGCGCGCGGAGCCGCCCGCCTACGCGACCGCCGAGCGCCACGTGCTCCTGCAGGCGGGGGTCGACGACGGCCTCATCCCGAACCCGCAGTCGCGCGCGCTCGCCGCCGCCATGGGCATCCCGGAGCTGACCGCGGCCGGCTCCGACCCCGCGGGCATCGACGGGCTCTGGTTCGAGGACCTTCGGGATTACGGCATCACGCCGACGCAGAGTGGCGACGACGACCCGCACAACATCCTGAACCGCCTCCCCGGCGTCGCGGCGCAGGCCGCGGAGTACCTCCGGAGCGGCGGCGCGGTGGTGCTCGATCCCGCGACCGCGCCGTGAGGCCCGCGCCGCGGACGGCCGGTCAGCGCTCGAGCCACCCCTTGCGCATGAAGTAGTAGATCACGACCACGCACACCGACACCGACAGGCCCATCACGAACAGGAAGGCGAGCGGGTGGTCCTGCAGCGGCAGCTTGATGTTCATGCCGTAGATGCTCGTGACCAGCACCGGGATGGTGAGGATGATGGTCATCGAGGTGAGCAGCTTCATCACGATGTTGAGGTTGTTCGAGATGACCGACGCGAAGGCGTCCATCATGCCGCTCAGGATGTCGCTGTAGATGTTGGCCATCTCGATGGCCTGCCGCGTCTCGATGAAGATGTCGTCGAGCAGGTTCTGGGTGACGTCGTCGTCCGCGAGCAGGCCAGAGCGCTTCAGGCGCTCGAGCATGAACATGTTGCTCTTCAGCGAGGTCGTGAAATAGACGAGGCTCTTCTCGATGTTGAAGAGCTTGATGAGCTGCTTGTTGCGCGACTCGGCCTCGAGCTTCTTCTGGACCACGTTGGCGGCGTTGTTGAGCTGCTTCAGGTGCTGCAGGTAGAGCAGCACGGCGCGCAGGATGATCTGCAGGATGAAGCGCCGGTCGCCCACCGGGTGCCGCACCTTGTTGTCGATGAACTCCTGCAGCACGCTCCCCGGCCGGGCGCACACGGTGAGGATCGTGTCGCCGACGAGGATGACGCCGATGGGGACGGTGAAATAGAGGACGTCGGCGACCGTCTCGTCGAAGTAGGGCACCTTGACGATGAGCAGCGTCGCGTCGTCCTCGGTCTCGATGCGCGCGGTCTCGTCGATGTCGAGCGAGGCAGTCAGGAAATCGACCGGGATCTTGAAGTGCTTGGCGAGCAGCGGCAGCACGTCCTTCGGCGGGTTGACCACGTTGGCCCAGCGCCGCCGGTCGCCCCGCTCGGCCGGGGTCACCCGCTCGCCCGCGATGCGGTAGTACTCGACGTACGGAGCGATCTCGCTCGCGATCTCCTCGACGGTGAGGTCCTCGGGCTCGGGCTTGGGCTCGGCGATGACCGCGTCGAGCTCGCTCTCGAGCTTGTCCGCCAGCGGCGTGTCGACGCTCTCGATGATCTCGCGGACGGTGGGCTGCTCCTCGGGCGGCAGGCCCTCGAGGAAGGCGAGCCGTGGCTCGTCGGGCATGCTCCCCACGAGCTCCACGCTCTCGACCGCCGGCAGGGCGTCGAGCAGGGCGAGCTGCACGTCCTCGTCGAGCTCGGCGAACACGAGCGCGCGCGTCGGCGCCTCGAGCGCCGCCAAGATCTTGCGCTGCTCGGCCGGCGACAGCGCCGCCAGGAACTCCGCCGCGAGCGCCGGCGTCTGGTCACCGAAGAAATCGCGGATCGCGTCGAAGTCGCGCGTGTCGAGCATCTCGCGCAGCTCCGGGACGAGCAGGGGGTTCTTCATGCGGGCGACTCCTGTCGGCGAACGCAGCAGCGCTCGGGATCGGGCCCGAGCCGCAGGGACACGGCCCCGGGTCAGGCGCCCGTGGACTTGCCCGAGACCTTCTTCTGGGCCGAGTCGCAGAACCAGCGCACCACGCTCGGCACCGCACCGTGCGCGAAGGCCGTCATGCGCGAGCCCATGTCGGGGTAGATCTCGAAGGCACCGCGCGCCATGCCCTCGACCATGCGCCGCGCGACCTGGTCGGCGGACAGCGTCTTGACCGTGCCGGCGATCGCCTTCGTCTCCGCGGGCTTGTGCTGGCTCTCGAAGGCGAGCTGCGGCGTGTCGGTGTCCGGCGGCAGGCACAGGCTGACGCGCACGCCGTGCGGCCACATCTCGGCGCGCAGCGCCTGCGAGAAGCCGCACAGGGCGAACTTGCTGGCCGCGTAGGGCGTGTACCCGTAGATGCCGATGACGCCGGCGAGCGACGACACGATGAGCACGTGGCCGGTCTTGCGCTCGACCATGTGCGGCAGGAGCGCCTTGCACATGTGCACGGTGCCGAAGAAGTTCACGTCCATCATGGTGCGGAACTCCTCGAGCGGCAGCTCGAGGAAGCGGCCCGGCATGACGACGCCGGCGTTGTTGACGAGCACGTCGACCGCGCCCCGCGCCACGACCTCGGCCATGGCGCGGTTCACGTCGTCGGCGCGGGCGACGTCGAGCGCCACGACCTCGACCGAGGCCCCGGACGCGTCGCGGCAGAGCTCGGCGCGCGCGGCCTCGAGCACGTCCTTGCGGCGCGCCACCAGCACGACGGCGCTGCCGAGCCCGACGAGCCGCTTCGCGAGCGCGAGCCCGATGCCGCTCGAGCCCCCGGTGATGACCGCGCGCTTGCCCTTGAAGTAGCTCTCGCTTCCCATGGCTTCTCCTGCCGCCGCGCCGCCCGCTGCCCGGCCACGTCCGTCGGCGCGCCTGCGATACGGCGCTCGCCGCCGGGGAGCAAGCGCGCCGCAAGGGCCCCGATCCGGCGGCCAGGTTCTTGCCGCCGCCGGCGCGAGCGGGCGCGGCGCGGAAGCGCTAGGATGCGCCCGAGGGCGCCATGTCCGACGAAGAAGCCACCGGCCCGCACGCCCTCGGACGCAACGAGCCGACGCGCGTGCTGTCGCTCTCCGACCTCGGGCGCTCGCGCCAGGCGCCGCTCGGGCCGCGCGCCGCCTTCCTCGTGGCGCACGAGCGGCTCACCGTGCTCGCGAGCGCCGCGACCGAGCCCGCCGTCGCGCTCGTGGCCGTCGACGCCCAGGCGCGGGTCTTCGGCTCGCGCCTGCTGCGCGCGCGCGGGGCGCTCGTGGTCGGCCGCCACAGCCAGTGCGGCCTGTGTCTCGGGCGCGAGACGATCTCGCTCCGCCACGTGGCCTTCCTCGTGCAGGGCTCGGGGCAGCAGCTGCGGATCCACGCGCGCGATCTGGCGACCGGCGCGCCCTTCGTGACCGAGGACGGCCACCCGAACTCCGCCGTGGTGGCCGAAGGCCCGCTCTACGTCGCCATCGAGGGCTACGCCCTGTGGCTCGTGCCGGTCGGCCCGTCGCTCGGCATCGCGCCGCGCGCCGACGACGCCTACGCCGCGCTGCCGCCGCGCGCCTTCGTCGACCGCCGCCCCCCGTCGCTCGGCGCCGCCCCCGAGCCGCCCGCGCCCCACCGCGTGGGCGAGCGCCGGGCCGGCTCCACCTCGATCACGAGCCTCGGTCCGCCGCTCTTGCTCGGCGACGGCGACGAGCCCGAGGTCGGCTGGGGCGTGCTGCGCATCGACGACGGCAAGCACAAGGAGCGCCGCAGCGTCTCGGCCGAGCGCCTCGAGCGCGGCATCCTGCTCGGGCGTTACGCGCGCTGCGGCCTGGTGCTCTCGTCGCCCACGAACACGATCTCGCGCGTCCACGCGCTCTTGCTGCGCATCGGCGCCGAGGTGTGGGTCGTCGACACGGCCTCCACCAACGGCATCTTCCGCGGCGACGCGCCGGTGCACGCCGACGTGCTCGGCGACGTCGACGTGCTGTCGCTGTCGCACAGCGTGCGGCTCGAGTGGCGCCGCACCGAGCACCCCGAGGCGTGAGCGACCGATGCCGGGCGCCACCGCGACGGGGGCGCGCGGCGCCGGCTGCGTCAGCCCTTGACGCCCGCGCCGCGCCGACTAATATAGTGACCAGTCAGTCTCTTTTTTTTGGGAGGGTCGCCAGCATGCTCCACCTGCGCGCCACCGAGGTCATGTCCGGGCTACACCACTTCGTCGATCCGGCGCTCGGCGCGGCGGGCGATCAGGCCTGCTACTTTCGCCTCACGTGGGGCGGGCCGGCGACCGAGATCCTGCAGCCCCTGCGGCGCGCCCCGATGCGCTACGCGGCCGAGGGCATCATCTACCTCGCCGGGCTGACGGCCGACGAGACGCCCTGCCGCGGCACCATCAGCATCGACTACACGCGCGACCACAAGATCGTGTACGAGCTCGAGCTCGAGGTCGCCGGCGCGCGCTACCGCTTCCACGGTGAGAAGGTCGACGTGCGGCCGTGGCGCCCGCTCGAGCTCGCCAAGACGCACACCACCTGTTACGGCACGCTCACCGCAGAGGACGGGCGCATCGTGTCGCGCTCGGTCGTGCACTTCCTGCCGGCGTCGCTGCCGGCCTTCGTGCGGAGCTTCCGGCTCACGCGCGGTGCCCCCGTCTCCGCCTCGGCGTGAGGCCGCGGGCCGCGGCGGCGCGCGCTCAGCCGCCGACGAGCCGGTCGACGAGCGCGACGTACCTCGTCATGGCGTCGTCCCTGCCGAGGCCCTCGTGCTTCGCCCAGGCGTCGAACTTCGCCCGACCCTTCGGATCGAGCATCCCCGGGCGCGCCCCGGCGACGTCGCCCACGGTCGCCTGCTTGAAGAGCGAGTAGAGCTCGAGCAGCTCGTCGGTCGAGGGCGACCTCGCGAGGCCCTTCACGCGTTTCTGGGCGTCCTCGAACCGGGCGGGCAGATCCATGGTGGGCCATCCTAGCGCGCCCTCGAACGGAACCGGCCGCGAACCGCCCAGCCCGGGTGCGTGCGGCTGGCAAGCCCGTCGCTGGCGCAGCCGGAGGACGACCGCCAAGACCGCCCCGCGGCTCGACGAGCCCGCTCGAAGGGTCGGACGCGCATCGCGCCGGCTGTGCCAGCCTGCGCCATCTGCTGACCCGCGGGCGGACCGGCCTCGACCGGGAACGCCGCCAGCTCCACGAAATCACGGGCGCGCCCGGGCTCCCCGAGGCTGGTACGGCCCGTGCAAAGAAGGTGCCGCGATGGACGAACGAGGAACAAGAGCAGACATGCGCGTCCTGGCAATCCTTGGGGTCGTGGGTGGCCTCGCGGCCTCGGCGCTCGCGGCGTGCGACGGCGCCGTCGTGGTCGACGCGTCGGGCACGGGCGGCGGCGGCACGACGACGAGCTCGTCGACCTCGAGCAGCACGACGGCCCCGGCCTGCTACCAGACCCACGACACGTTCGAGATGCGGCTCCAGACGCCCGGCGGAGCGGTGTGGTCGTGCAGCGACATGTCGAGCCAAGAGGGCGATCTCACCTTCACCGCGCAGGTGACCGCGGCGAGCGGCAACGCGCTCACGCTCGACGCCTGCTCGCCCGCGGCCGACTGCATGCCGATGCTGCACGACCTCACGTTCTCGGCGTCCGGACTCTACAGCTACATCCCGATCGGGAGCTACGTCGAGCTGAGCGTGCACGTCGAGAGGCCCTGGGGCTGCGAGCACGCCCTGCAGATCCGCAACGTCGCCACCTGGGACGGCTACCCGAACCCGGTCTACCAGGACGAGCGCGTGTGGCTCGTCGCCGCCGACGGCTCGATGCGCACCTTCACCGGCACGCCCTTCACGGTCGACCGCGTGGCGCTCGGCTGCCACCCGGGGCAGTACGGCTGCAACCTGAAGGTGCCGGTGGACGACTACGCGCTCGTGTTCGACACGGGCGCCGGGCCCGTCGAGCTGCTGGGGGGCGAGAGCACCTCGCTCACGGTGTCGTCGCCCGTCGCGCAGCTCTTCTACGTGCGCAACCTGCGCTCCTACCAGCCCCTGCAGTGCGACGACGACTGGAACTGGGCTTACTTCGCCGTGCAGGACATGGGCCTCGACTGACGCGGCGCACGCGACGGCGCGGGCGCCCACCGAGGAGCCTGCCGCGAACCAGGTGGGGCGGGTGGGCTCGACCGAGCCCGCCTTCGAAACGCTCCTAGCCGCCCGCCGCGAGGAGCTCCCGCAGCCGCGCGAGCGCCGTCGCCGGCCCGCGCACCTCGAGGTGCGTCCCCCGCTCGTCGTGGCGCTCCGCGAGCACCTCGGCGCCCTCGTGCACGCGGCGCACGAGCGCGTGCCGCTCGTACGGCACGAAGAGCTCGGCCTGCTCGCGCGCGCCGTCGAAGAACGTGACGATGTGCGCGCGCACGCGCTCGACGTCGGCGGGCTCGCGCACGCTGACGAGCAGGGCGTCGGGAAACTCGAGCGCGAGCTCGGCCTGCGCCGCGGCCGACAGCTTGTCGCGCTTGTTCAGCACGAGGCACGAGGGCACGGCGCTCGCGCCGATGTCGGCGAGGACGGCGCGCGTCACGGCGAGCTGCTCGCGGAAGGTCGGGTCGGCCGCGTCCACGAGGTGCAGGAGCAAGGAGGCCTCGAGCGCCTCGTCGAGCGTCGAGCGGAAGGACGCGACGAGCTCGTGCGGCAGGTTCTTGATGAAGCCCACGGTGTCGCTCACGAGGATGCGCGGCTCGGTCTCGGGCTTCAGGGCGCGCACGGTCGTGTCGAGCGTGGCGAAGAGCTTGTCGGCCACGTACACGGTGCTGCCGGTGAGCGCGCGCATGAAGCTCGACTTTCCGGCGTTCGTGTAGCCTACGAGCGCCACGCGCCGCTGCGCCCGGCGCTGCGCCCGCCGCACGCCCTGCTCGGCCGCGATCTTCTCGAGCTCGCGCTTGAGCTCCGCGATGCGGTCGCGGATGCGGCGCCGGTCGAGCTCGACCGCGCTCTCGCCCGCGCCCTTGCCGCCGATGCCGCCGCGCTGGCGATCGGCCCCGGCGCCGGCCTCGCGCAGGCGCGGCGCCACGTAGGTGAGCCGCGCGATCTCGACCTGCAGGCGCGCCTCGCGGCTCTTGGCGTGGCGATGGAAGATCTCGACGATGACCTGCGAGCGGTCGAGCACCTCGGCGCCGGTCGCCTTCTCGAGGTTGCGCTGCTCGCGCGGCGTGAGCTCGTGGTTCACGACCACGATCTCGGCCGGCTCGGCCGGGGCCGGTCGGGCGCCCGGCGACGCGCCCGCGTCGTCCGGCTCCACGTCGGGCTCGGCCTCGGCGTCGGCCTCCGGCTCCCCGGCGAGCTCGGCCGCGGCCGCGCTCTCTTCGGCCTTCTCGCGGCGCAGCTGCGCCTTCGTCTTCTGGGGCACGTGCGCCGGGATCTTGCCGGTGCCGCCCGTGAAGGCCGCGAGCTCCTCGAGCTTGCCGAGGCCGAGCACCGTGCCGGCGCGCGGGTGGGCGCGGCGCTGGCTCACCGTCCCCACGACCTCGAGGCCGAGGGTCTTCACGAGGCGCCCGAGCTCGGCCACGTCCGCCTCGTGGGCGGCGTCGGTGACGCCGGGGAGCTGGAGCGAGACCAGGACGGCGCGTGGGGTACCGGCGCGTGGGGTCTCGTCCGCTGCCATGGGGACCGGCCTATAGCGCCCCCCGGCGCAGCGGTCGAGGACGCGCGCCGCGCCGCAACTCGGTCCCGGCTCGGTCGACCCATAGATCATGAAGCTTCGCTTGCACCTCGCACCCTGGTCGGGGGCGGCCGCGGCCGCTCTCCTCATCGCGTCCGGCGCCGGCACGGCCCGCGCCGACGAGCTCGCCTGCGCCCTCTACGGCGTCGGCTGTCCCCGCGCCGCGCTCGAGCTCGGCGAGCCGGCCGACGGCGGCGCCGACCTCGGCGTCGGCATCACCCTGCGCCGCTCCGAGACGCGCACCGACATCGGAGCGGGCGTCTTCGCGGGCGTACCGCTGTGGCGCTGGCTCGGCGACGTGCCCGGGCCGGCGCGCGCCGCGGAGCCCGACTCGACCCGCGGCGCCGACGACGCCTCGGCCGAGGACGACGGGGCGCCGGCGAGCGCGCGCGACGCGCCCCCCGCGGACGAAGCGCCCGACGCCCCCCCGGCGGACGCCGCGCGCGCCATCCGGCCCGCCGCCGCACGGCGCGTGGCGGGCTCCCGCCCCGAGGTCCGCGGCCGCAAGGCCAAGGCGGGCGGCCGCCCGGCCCTCGCGGCGCCGCTCGCGCCGGGCCACGTGCCCCCACGCATCGGCCCCGACGACGCCCGCGCGGCCGGCGCCGCCGCGGCGCGCGGTCGCGGTGCCGAGGAGGTGGCCGAGCGGCTCGACGACCTCGCCAGCCGGGCGCGCTGGTCGGCGGCCTTGCCCGAGGTGCGCCTGCGCGCGACCCGCCTCGTCGACGAGAGCACGAGCCTGTCGCCCACCTCCTACGATGCCGCGCGCACCATGGCCTCCGGGGGCACGAGCCTGTGGCTCGAGGCGCGGCTCGCCTGGCGCCTCGACCGCGCGCTCTTCGCCGACGAGGAGGTGCGCCTCGAGCGGCTGCGGCAAGAGGAGGCCGAGCGCAGCACGCGCCGGGGCGACGAGGTGTTGCGCCTGCTGTTCGCGTGGCAGCGGGCGCGCCTCGCCCTCTCCGACGACGCCGCCACGGCCGAGCTCTGCTGGGGCGCCTGGCTCGAGGAGCAGGAGCTCGCGGCGGCGCTCGAGGTCGCGACGGGCGGCTGGTTCGGGTCGTGGCAAAGCGAGCGAGGGCTCGGCGCCGAGCCCGCCACCGAGCCGACCTGCGCCGGCCGGCCGCTCGCCCCGCTCGAAGAGCGCCCGTGAGACCCTGTGCCCCAGGCGGGCGCAGAGGTCGCACGAGGCCAGATGTGGCCGTCCACGGTAGCGAATCATGCTCGATCTTGACCACGCGCGGAGGCACGAGCAGCGTAGGACACGATGCTGCCTCTGGGTGACCTCCTGGCGCGCGCCGCCGAGCCGCGAGAGATGCTCGCGAGCGTCGTCGCCGCCGCCGTCGAGTCGCTCGGGGCGGACGGCGCCGCCGTCATCCAGGTGCTGAGCCCGAGCGAGGGGCGCGTGGTCGCGGCCCGGAGCCTCCCGACCGCGCTCGAGGAGTGGAGCGGCGAGGTCGACGCCTTCGACGCGGAGCTCGGCGAGACGCTCCTGGCACGCGCCGACGGGCATTTCGACGAGGTCTGCGTGCTGCCGATGGTGAGCTCCGGCGATCTCTTCGGCGCGCTCGTGCTGTTCTACCGGCGACCGAACGCGCCGACTGCGGAGCGGCTGCGGCAGTGCGAGGACGTGGCGAAGCTCCTGGCGATGAGCGTCGGCAAGGCCTACCAGCTCGAGGAGCTGCGCAGCGCCTACGAGCAGCTGCGCACCGCGCGCGAGAAGCTCGAGCGCGGCGAGAAGCTGCACGCGCTCGGCGAGATGGCGGCCGGTGTGGCGCACGACCTGAAGAACATCCTGAACCCGCTGTCGCTGCAGCTGCAGCTCATGCGGCGCCTGCTGCGGCGCGAGCCCGCCGGGTCGCCGGCGCTCGACTGCGTCGAGGAGATGGAGCAGGTGGTGCGGCGGGGCATCGACACCGTGGAGCGCCTCCGCGCCTTCAGCCGCCAGAGCCCCGAGTCGCGCGTCGAGGCCGTCGACATGAACGACCTCGTGACCGAGGCGCTCGCCCTGGCACGCCCGCGCTGCGGCGAGCGCGTCGAGCTCGTGGACGATCTCCGGGCGGCGCCGCGCGTGGAGCTCGAGCCGAGCGAGTTCGTGGCCGCGCTCGTCAACATCATCGTCAACGCCATCGAGGCCATCGGCGAGCACCGCGGCACCGTGCGGGTCACGACGGGCGAGGAGGGCAGGCGCGCCTTCGTGCGCATCGCGGACGACGGCCCGGGCATGCCGCCCGAGGTGCAGGGCCGCGTCTTCGAGCCCTTCTTCACCACCAAGGGGCGCAGCGGGACCGGGCTCGGGCTCGCGATCGCGTTCGCGTTCGCGCAGCGCCACGGCGGCGAGATCGGCCTCGTGACCGCCGTCGGCAAGGGCGCGACCTTCACCCTCGCCTTCCCGGCGGTCGAGGCCGAGAAGCCGCCCTCGACGCGCGCGGCCCCCCGCTCGCACCGGCGCGGCGCGCGCTGAGCCTCGCTTGCGCGCGAGCGCGCAGGCCTCGGGCTACGGGCCTCGGGCCCGTAGCCTCGCGCGCCGCGCGGCTCAGTTCAGGAACTGGCAGCAGCCCGTGATGCAGTAGTACCCGGCCGTGCACGGGGCCTGGCCCGGCAGACCGCAGGGCTGGACGCCATCGGGGCACTGCTGGTTGGGCGAGCCGCCCGCGCCCGAGCCGCCGCCGCCGGAGCCGCCCTGCCCGAAGCAGTCGGGCGGAAGCTCGGTCTTGCCGAGGCACAGCTCGCAGTGGCCGCACTCGTTGAGGCAATCGCCGACCGGCGTGCAGGGGTGGCACAAGAGCGGGTCGTCCATGACCTCGAGCGTGCAGGTCCCGAAGGTGTCGGTCGCGTCCATCGAGCCGATGAAGACGTACTTCCCCGACTCGGCCGGCAGCTCGCAGCAGCCGAAGCAGTCGCAGCCGTTCGGCGTGAGCGGCCCGCAGATGTCGTGGCAGGTCGTCGACTGCGGGTCGGGGCAGTCGGCCGAGCTCGGCGGGATGCAGCCGCCGTTGCCGTCGGGATTGCAGGTGCAGCCGTCGTTGACGAGCGAGGGCTCGAGCGGGTCGCAGCGGTGATCCCAGTAGCAGCTGTCGTTGCCGCTGCCGCTGTTCGAGTCGTAGTAGCAGTCGAGCTGGCAGG
>JADLAB010000016.1 GCA_020848455.1 Polyangiaceae bacterium | reverse complement strand
TGATGCGGAGGCGCGATTCCGCGGCTGGCGGCGCTCGAGAACCCCGTGTCGCTTCGGTCGGGCCGCCGCTACACTAGCCACCCCATGTGCGCCGAGCCCGAGGACGCCCGCGCTCGCCGGCCCGGCCCGACCCGGCGCCGGCCGCTCGTGGCGCTCGGCCTCGTGCTCGCGGCGCTCGGCGCCTCGACCTGCACCGACGAGTCGGGCCTCTTTCGGGCGAAGCTCATCGAGCACCGCGCGGAGCTCGTCGGCGGTCCGGTCGCGATGGCCGATCTCGGTGACTTCGTCATCGAGAACGACCTGATGCGCGCGGCCATCCGGGGCTCGGTGGACTCGCCCGCGCCGGGCGTGTTCGGCGGCTCGCTCGTCGACCTCGACGTGCGCCGCCGGCGCCTCGACACCGCAGGGGGCCTCGGCCACGACCGCTTCGTCGAGACCTTCCCGCTCGCCAACCTGCTCGTGCCCGAGCCCGAGGCCGCCGAGGTGCGCGTGCTCGCGGACGGCTCGGACGGAGAGACGGCGGCGATCCGCGTCGCGGGCAAGGGCAGCTACCTCTTCCAGGCCCTCGGCGTGCTGCGCTCGAAGCAGCCCGTGCTCGATCTCCTGTTCCCGAACGTGCGCACGCACATCTACTTCACGACCGACTACATCCTGCACCCGGGCGAGCGGCACCTCACCGTGCGCACGGAGCTCCGCCTCGACGAGAGCCCGCCGCCCGCGTGCCCGGACGTGCTCTCGTGCCCGCCGTGCCCCTACGGGCTCGCACAAGATGACACCGGGTGCCAGATTTGTGAGTGCAGCGCGCTCTTGACCCTCGACGCCTACACGGGGCCCGCGAACGTGTTCGGCGGCATCCTCGGCGACAGCCCCGACGACGCGGGCGCCACCCGCCGCGCCGGCGTCGTGGCGGGCGACTTCGTGTTCTTCGGCAACCAGAACGACGTCTTCGCGCCCGGGCCGGGCTTCGACGAGGACGCGGCCGTGCAGGGCGCGAAGAACGCGAGCCGCAACACCTTCCTCGAGCCGCTCGTGTTCGACTTCGTGGCCGCGGCCGGGGGCGACGTGTCGTACGGCTACTTCGCCCCGACGCCCGCGGGCGCCGCGCCGACCCTCGTCAACGTGCCGCTCTTCGCGTCGGCCGCGACGGCGTTCCTCACGGGCGGCACGAGCTGCCTCTTCGACACGGCCGACGACGCCGCCTGCGACCGCAACCGCGCCTTCGTCTACGAGCGCTACCTCGTCGTCGGCGAGGGCGACGTCGCGAGCATCACCGAGGAGGTCTACCGCTTGCGCGGCACGCCCACGGGCCGGCTCGCGGGGCACGCCCTGTGGGACGCGACCGGCGAGGCCGCCCCGAATGCGCACCTCTACCTCTTCGCCGATCCGGAGCCCGGCACCGACTGGACGAGCCTCGACGCCGTCGTGCGCCGCAACCTCGAGACGCGCGGCGACTTCGGGGTCCTCAACGCGCTCGACGCCGACCGCGGCCTCGATCCCGAGGAGGACGGCGACTTCGCGACCGAGCTGCCCGCGGGCGACTACGTGCTCGTGGCGCACGACGCGGACAAGGTCGTGCTCTCGCGACCGTACCCGCTGCACGTGGCGGTCGGCGCGGAGACCGTCGTCGTCGCGCGCCTGCCGACCGCGGCGCGCGTGCACTACCGCATCACCGACGAACAGGGCGCGCTCCTGCCCGGCAAGCTCGGCTTCACGGCGCTCGACGACGCCGGCCGCCCGCTCGAGGGCGACGGGACGCGCCGGCCCTATCTCGGGCAGGGTCGGCTCGGCAACGGCCTGCGCGCGCAGGGCCTCTCCGCGACGGGCGAGGGGGAGCTCGCGATCGAGCCGGGCCGCTACCGCATCGCGGTGTCCCACGGGCCCGAGCACGGCCGCTACGTGCTCGACGACGTGACGCTCGGGCCGGGCGCGCTCTTCACCGTGGACGCCGTCGTGCCGCGCGAGCTCGACACGGCGGGCTGGATGTCGGCCGATCTCCACCTGCACTCGACCCCGAGCTTCGACAGCGGCATGCCGATCGAGCGGCGCGTGACCACCATCGCGGCCGAGGGGGTCGACTTCGCCGTGTCGACCGATCACGACGTCAACACCGACTACGGGCCCGCCATCCGCGCGCTCGGCCTCGAGCCGCGGCTCGCGCACGCGGTCGGCGCCGAGGTGACGACGCTCGAGCAGGGCCACTTCATCGGCTTCCCGCTCGTGTACGACGCCCTCACCGTGCCGACGCACGGCGCGCACGACTGGACCTGCGAGGGCGCGGGCGCGATCCTCGCGGGCATCCGCGCGACCGGCGACGGCATCGAGCCGTTCACCGTGAACCCGCACCCGCGCGACGGCTTCTTCGGCTACATCGACCAGCTCGGGGTCGATCCCTACACGATGCGGCGCGCGCCCTCCTTGCTGGAGGAAGAGAACCCCGTCTTCCGCACCGCCTCGTGCGACATGGACGGCATGGAGGCGATGGGCGCCAAGCGCTTCGATCTGCAGCGCACGCCCACCGTCGCCGAGGTCGTCGACTACAACCGCTGTCTCGGGCGCATCGACGCCGCCACGAGCATCGGCGAGCTCGCGGTCGCCTGCCCGGAGCTCGGGCCCGGCCTGCTCGCGCCGTGCGCGCTCGACGAGCTCTACGCGCGCTGCCGCGACCGGAACCGCACGCGGCTCGCGTCGCTCATGACGCGGCGCATCCTCGAGCGCACGCCCGAGGAGCAGCACGCCGACTGGGCCTGGCCCCTCACCGCGAAGGACAGCCAGCCCTACTGCGATCTCGCCGCCCTCGGCGGTCAGCCCGTCCCGGCCGAGACGCGCGACTTTCCGTGTGCGTACCGCGCGGGCCAGGTCGACGACTACTTCCGCTACCTCGAGCACGGGCTCGTCGTGACGCAGATAGGCTCGAGCGACGGGCACGACGCCATGAAGGAGCCGGGCTACCCGCGCACCTTCTTCAAGAGCCCGACCGACGACCCGCGCGCGCTCGCCGTCGAGGACGCCGTCGCGGCCCTGCGCGCCGGAAACGCCTTCGCGACCTACGGGCCCTTCGTGCGCGCGTCGATCTCGGACAAGACCTTCGGCGAGACGGCCGCGCTGCCGGCGGGCGCGCTCGCGAACCTGCTGCTCGACGTGCAGACGGCCTCGTGGTTCGGGGTCGACCGGGTCGAGGTGTACCTGAACGGCGAGATGATCCGGCTCATCCTGCCGGCCGCGCCGACCGAGGCCATCTACGACGTGTACGGGCAGATCCACTTCCCGGTGCCGGCGCGCGACAGCTGGGTCGTCGTCATCGCGATGGGCTTGAAGGACGAGAACCTCATGAGCCCCGTCTCGGTCGACATCCCCTTCGGCGAGGTGCAGCTCTCGAAGGTGGCGAGCGAGGCCTTCGGGCACGTGCCCGCCGTGAGCGCGCTCTTCAGCGCCGCCCCGAGCGTCCCCGACTGGTCGCCGACCATCCCCTACGCCGTCACGAACCCCATCTTCATCGACACGGACGGCAACGGCGTCTACGACGCGCCGCTGCCCTACCCCGAGTTCTGCTCGCAGCCGTGCGATCCGGCCACGCCGAGCCAGGGCTGCCCGAGCGGGCAGACCTGCCTCGAGCAGGGCGTGTGCGGGTTGCCCATCAGCGGGAAATGCATCCGCCGCGCGTCGCTGCCGATGCACGAGTGAGGCGCGTGCGACACGCGGGGCGCGGCGGGTCGGCGCGGGGCGCGGGCGGACTCACGGGGCCGTGGGAGCGCCCGCCTCGTCGCGGCTCGCCTGCAGGATGGCGCGGAACACGGCGAGGACGAGCTCGGGGGGCACGTCGTGCTCGGCACCGCGCTCGAGGCGGTCGGCGATGAGCGCGGCCTCGCGCACCGGATCGTAGAGCGGCAGCCCCTCGCGGCGCTTCAGGGCGAAGAGCTCGCGCACGCGCGTGCGCCGCTCGGCGAGCAGATCGACGAGCGTGTGATCGAGCACGTCGAGCGAGGCGCGCAGGGAGGCAAGGGTCGGAGCAGCGGAGCCGGAGTCGGAGTCGGAGTCGCGCGACATGGGGGCCTCCGCAGACAGACTCCCACGGAGCCCCGGGGGGTGGTCAACTCGCAAAGCGCCCGGGTCACCCGCCCGGCCGGCGCGCGGGTGCTATCCTCCGCGCGCTCATGCTGGCGAACGACCCAGGCCCGGTGGCGACGACGCGCGCTCGGCACAGGCCCGAGGTGCTCGCGCCGGCAGGCGATCTCGAGGCGCTGCGGGCCGCGGTGCGGGCCGGGGCCGACGCGGTGTACTTCGGCCTGGCGGGCTTCAACGCGCGCGCTCGGGCGCAGAACTTCGACCGGGGCGAGCTTCGGGCCACGCTCGCCGAGCTCCACGCGCACGGCGTGCGCGGGCACGTCGCCTTGAACACGCTCGTGTTCGACGACGAGCTCGGCGCGGTCGAGGCCGCGGCGCGGGCCTGCGCGGACGCCGGCGCCGACGCGGTCATCGTGCAAGATCTCGGCGTCCTCGGCCTGCTCCGGGCGGTCGCGCCCGAGCTGCCCGCCCACGCCTCGACCCAGATGACCTGCACCGACGCCGGCGCGGTCGCGCTCGCGGGCGCGCTCGGAGCGCGCCGGATCATCCTGCCGCGCGAGCTGTCGCTCGCCGAGATCGGCGCCATCCGGCGCGCGTGCGGGCTCGAGCTCGAGGTGTTCGTGCACGGCGCGCTCTGCATCGCGTACTCGGGCCAGTGCCTGACGAGCGAGGCCTTCGGCGGTCGGAGCGCGAACCGCGGAGCCTGCGCGCAGGCGTGCCGCCTGCCGTACGAGCTCTACGTCGACGGCGTGCGCCGCGAGCTCGGCCTTCGGGCGTACCTGCTCTCGCCGCAAGATCTCGAGGCCGCGGCGCTCGTGCCCGAGCTCGCCGAGCTCGGGGTGGCGTCGCTCAAGATCGAGGGGCGGCTGAAGGGGCCCGCCTACGTCGCGGCCACGACCCGCCTCTACCGCGCGGCCGTCGACGCGTGGAGCGAGACGAGGAGCGCGCCCGCGCTCGAGGCCCTGCGCACGAGCGCGCTCCAGACGTACTCGCGCGGCTCGGGGCGCGGTTTTCTCGAGGGAGTCGATCACGGCCGGCTCGTCGAGGGGCGCGCGTGCGATCACCGCGGGCTCGAGCTCGGCACCTCGGGCGGGAGCGTGCGCGCGCACGGTCGCACGCTCCTCGCGGTCGCGCTTGCGACGCCGGTGGCGCGGGGCGACGGCGTGCTCGTCGAGGGCGGGCTCGCGGGCGCGGGCGAGCTCGGCGGGCGGGTGTGGGCCGTCTTCGAGGGCGCGCGCGAGGTCGAGCGCGCCCGGCCCGGGCGCGAGGTGCTCCTGTGGCTCGGACCGGAGCGCGACCTCGCGGGCGCCGTCTCCGGGCGGCGGGTGTGGAAGACCGACGATCCGGCGGCCGAGCGGGCCGTGCTCGCGACGGTCGGGCAGGCGCCGCGACGCGTGCGCGTCGATGTCGGCGTGTCGGGCGTGCTGGGCGAGCCCGCGCGCATCGAGGCGCGGGCCGCGACGGGCGCCCGCGCGCACATCCGCTGCGAGGCGCCGACCGAGCGCGCGCGCCACGACGGCGGCATCGAGGGCGTCCTGCACGAGAAGCTCGGCGCGCTCGGGGACACGCCCTTCGAGCTCGGCGCGCTCGAGGTGAGCCTGCCCGCGGGCGCGTGGATCGCGCCCGGGGCCCTGAAGCGCGCGCGCCGGGCGCTCGTCGCCGCGCTCCTCGCCGCCGCCGAGGTGCGCCACCCGACCACGGCTGCGACCGCGGCCGAGCTCGTCGCCCGCGCGCTGCCGCCCGCCGACCGCCCGCCACCGCCCGGCGGCCTGTTCGTGCTGTGCCGCACGCTCGAGCAGGCGCTCGCGGCCGTCGAGGCCGGCGCCGACGGCGTAGGGCTCGATTTCCTCGAGCTCACGGGCACCGGCAAGGCGGTCGCGGCCCTGCGCGCGCGCGGGCCCGTCCACGTCACGCTCGCGCCGCCGCGCATCCGCAAGCCGGGCGAGGAGAAGATCGACCGCTACCTCCGGGACCTCGCGCCCGAGGCCCTGCTCGTGCGGGGGCTCGGCGCGCTCCACGACGCGGCCCGGCAGGAGCTGCCCGGCGTCCTTCACATCGGCGACGCGTCGCTCAACGTCACGAACCGGCTCACCGCGGCGGAGGTGCTCGGGCGCGGCCTGTCGGCCTTCACGCCCGCCTTCGATCTCGACGCGGCGCAGCTCGCGGCCCTGCTGCGCACGCCCTTCGGGCCGTGGGCCGAGCTCGTCGTGCACCACCCGGTGCCGCTCTTTCACATGGAGCACTGCGTGATGGCGGCGCTGCTCTCGGACGGCAAGGACCACCGCGACTGCGGCCGCCCCTGCGACCGGCACCAGGTGTCGCTGCGCGATCGGGCCGGGATGGCGCACCCGGTCGAGGCCGATGTCGGCTGCCGCAACACGGTGTTCCACGCGGCAGCGCAGAGCGCGGCCGGCTGCGTCCCGGGGGCGCTCGCCTCGGGTGTGCGCCGCTTCCGCATCGAGCTCGTGCGCGAGCCCGCCGCCGAGGTCGCACGCCTCGTCGCCACGTACCGCCGCCTGCTCGCCGGCGCGCTCGCGCCCGCCGAGGTGTTCCGCACGCTCGGGACGGAGAGCGGCTACGGGGTCGTGCGGGGCTCGCTGCGCGTGCTGTGAGGCGCGGGCGCGGTGCCGCTAGCGCGCGCGCACGGCGAGCCAGAGCGTGTGGCGGCCTCGACCCGAGTCGCCCTTCGGGACGCGCTCGGTGCGGGCGCGCAGACCGCCGCGCAGCAGGCGCGCGGTGAACGAGGCGTCGTCCGAGACGGACCACACGGCGAGCACGCCGCCCGGGCGCAGCGCCCGCGCCACCCGGGCGATCCCGGCGGCGTCGTAGAGCCCGCGGTTCGAGCGCGCCGTGAGCGCCGCCGGGCCGTTGTCGACATCGAGCAGGACCGCGTCGTACGTGCTGGCGGCCTCGCGGAGCACCGCCCCGACGTCGCCGACGAGCACCGTCACGCGCGGGTCGTCGAGCGGTCGGCCGGCGAGGTGCGCGAGCGGGCCGCGGTTCC
>JADLAB010000015.1 GCA_020848455.1 Polyangiaceae bacterium | reverse complement strand
TGAGGCCGGTGTCGGTCGCGTCGCCCTCGGTCGCGTCGCCCCCGGCGGAGGTCGCCGCCACCACGACGCCGATGAGCGCGAAGGCGGCGCCCACGAAGAAGATGCCGGTGGCGCCGTTGCCGAGCGCCACGGCCCGCGCGCGCGTGTCGAGGCCCTCGGAGGTGCACACGTCGTCGGCGTCGCAGGCCGCGCTCCGCGCGTTGCCACGCGCGAGCAGGCCGAGCCCGACGCCGGCACCCATCCCGGCGGCGCCGAGCACCACGGCGGTGATGCCGAGCGGTAGCCCCGCGCCCCCGCCCTGCTCGTCGGCGGGCTCCGGCTCGGGCGCGGGTGCGGGTGCGGGGCCGGTGAGCGGGCCGCCGGACGGGGGCTTCGACGTGCCGCTGCCCGGCGGGAGCTTCGGGATGACGACCCGCGCCGTCTTGCCTTCGCCCTCGGTCTCCACCTTCGTCTCGAAGTCCGCGTGCCCCGGGGCGCGCGCCGCGACGACGTGCTCGCCCGGGTTCACCGGCAGGTCCACGGCCCACGCGCCCGAGCCCACCGCCTCGCCGTCGCGCAGCACCTCGAGACCCGCGACCCGCACCTCCGCCGGCACCTCGATGCGCAGGCGGGTGAGCCGCGGCCCGAGCGCCGCCACGCGGTCGCGAGCGATCGTCTCCTGGCGGTCGTTCTTGGCGGCGCGCGCCTGCGTCACGACCTCGCCGTAGCGCGTCCACGCGCTCGCCGTGCGGCCGGTGTGCTCGTAGCACTCGGCCAGGCGGAACAGGATGCCGATGCCCGGCGCGAGCCGCGCCGCCTCCTCGAGCAGGGGACACGCCTTGGCGTCGTCGCCCGTCTTCATCAGCTTGCCCGCCTCCTCGAAGAGCGCGTCCGAGCTCGCCTGCGCCTCGTCCGAGGGTGGGGGCGTGGGCTGGGCGGCGGCCTCGCCGGGGACGAGCGCGCCGAGCGCGACACCGAGGCACAGAGCGAGCGCGAGCTTCATGGAGATCACCCGAGATCAGCGCGGACTGCCGAACGGATCGGTCGTGGGTTGGGTCGACGTGGGCGGCGGACGCACGGCCGTCGTCGTGGCGCGGGGCGTCGCGGGCTGGCTCGCGGTCGCGCGCGGGCTCGCGGCGGCGCTCGCGCTCGGTGCGGCCGACGAGGCCACGGCCGAGGCGCTCGCCACGGCGCTCGGGCTCGACGCCGGCGTCGCGCTCGGCGCCGGCGTGGCCGTCGCGGTCGTCTCGGTCGGCGCGGACGCGGCGCTGGCGGCGGGCGCGCCCTCGACGGTGCCCCGCGGCCGGAGCGCGAAGTACACGGCCGCGACGATGGCGATGGCCGCCACGCCACCGACGGCGACCATGCCGGTCGGAAACCGGTGCAGCGGCGTCTTCTCGCGGCTCCAGCTCGCGGCCGTCGCGCCCGGCTCGGCGACGCTCACGCTCGGGCTCGCGCCGACGACGGGGCTCGCACCGTCGCGCACCGAGCTGCGCGTGACGGCGTCGGGGCTCGAGCGCGCGTCGGGCGAGCTCGCGCCCGACCCCGACGGCGTCGACCGTGGCTCGCCGCGCGACGACGGCCGGCCCTCGGGGCCCGAGCCCGGACCCGTTCGCCCGCCGAGCAGCCGCCGCATGCGGTCGACCGACACGCGGGCGTGCTCCGGGCCGAAGGGCGCGATGTCCGCGGCGAAGCTCGCGACGTCGGGCGTGCGCACCGACCGGTCCTTGACGAGCGCCCGCGCGACCGCCGCCTCGAGCTCGGGCGGCGCCTCGGGGCAGAGCGCGCCGAGTGGCTGCCCGCCCGTGAGGATGCTCTCGTAGATGGCCGCGACGGTGAGGCCGCGGAAGGGCGGCTTGCCGGTCACGAGCGCGTAGAGAATGCCCCCGAGCGCCCACACGTCGCAGCGCGCGTCGACGTCGCGCGCCGACACCATCTGCTCGGGCGACATGTAGAGCGGCGAGCCGAGCAGGGTCGCGCTCTTCGTGATGCCGCCCCCCGGATCCTCGTCCTCGGTCGGCTCGTCGTTCAGCATCTTCGAGATGCCGAAGTCGATGACCTTCACGCTCGCCGTGCCGTCCGGGCGGTTCGCGAGGAACAGGTTCGACGGCTTGAGGTCGCGGTGCACGATCCCGAGCGCGTGGGCCGTGGCGATGGCCTCGCAGGCCTGCAGCGTGTACTCGACGGCCTCCTCGATGGGCAGCGGGCCCGCGCGCTTCAGCCGCTGCGACAGGTCCTCGCCGTCGAGGTGCTCCATGACGAGGTAGGGCATCCCGTCGTCGAGCTGGCCCACGTCGTAGACCCGCGCGACGTGCTCGCTGCGGATCTTGGCGGCCGCGCGCGCCTCGCGCACGAAGCGCTTGATGCGGTCCTCGTTGTCGGTCGTCTTCAGGAACTTGATGGCCACGAGCTCGCCCAGCATCTCGTGGGTGGCGGCCACGACCACGCCCATGCCGCCGACGCCGAGCACGTGCTCGACGCGATACTTGCCCGCCACGATCGTGCCCGGTGCGGGCGCGTCGTCCGACGCGAGCGGTGAGACCCTGGTGCTCAAGGCTTTTCCCCGGATCCGCCGCGACCGCGACGCGACCCAGCCCCGCCATGATCTCCCGAAGTGGCCGCTCTCGTAAAGAAGGCGTTGGGCCGACCTGCACGCGCGCCCAGCTCAGCGCGCCCGCGGCATGCAGATCTGGAACGTCGTGCCTCGCCCGGGCTCGCTCTTCACGTGGATGTGCCCGCCGCTCTGAGCCACGATGCCGTGCACGGCGGCGAGACCGAGCCCGGCCCCCGTCTCCTGCTTCGTCGTGAAGAAGGGCTCGAACAGGTGCGCGTGCACCTCGGGCGTCATCCCGGAGCCGGTGTCGCTGACGACCAGGCGCACCCACTCGCCGACGCGCAGGTCCGGATCCTCCGCCGCCTCGGCCGGCGTGATCGCGGCGTTGTGGGTCCCGATGGTCAGCTTGCCCCCGGCGGGCATCGCGTCCCGCGCGTTGCGGGCCAGGCTCGCGAGCACCTCGGCGATCTGCTCCGGATCGCCGCGCGTCGGCACGAGGTTCGGGTCGGTCTCGATGACGAGCTCGACGTTCGGGCCGAGCGCCGGCCGCAGGGCGGGCGCGTTCGCGCGCACGAGCGCGTTGAGGTCGAGCAGCACCGGGGAGCGCGCCTGCTTGCGCGCGACCGTGAGGAGCTTCTGCGTCAGCATGCGCGCGTGCTCCGCTGCGGCCCGCAGGGCCGCGAGCCGCTCGGGATCCACCGCGCGGCCGGCGGCGTGCTCGTCGGCGAGCGCCGTGCAGCCGTCGATCACTTCGCCGAGCAGCGAGTCGAAGTCCCCCGCCACGCCGGCGGCGAGGCGGCCGAGGCTCTCGAGGCGCTGGGCGCGGCGCAGGTGCTCCTCGAGGCGTAGCTCCGCGGTCACGTCGCGCGCGTGCGCCACGATCGCCTGCACGTTCGGGTCGTCGCACAGGTTCCGGCCGATGCCCTCGAGCGCGCGGTAGCTGCCGTCCTTGTGTCGCACGCGCACCGTGAAGCGCGCCGTGGCGCCGGGGCGCGCCAGGATCTCGCGCAGGACCCCGGCGCCCTTCGTGACGTCGTCGGGGTGCACGAGCTCGAGCGCGGCGCGTCCCACGACGTCTGCCGAGGTGTGCCCCAGGGTCTCGGTCGCGCTCGGGCTCCAGAAGCGACACCTGCCGTCCGCGCCGACGAGCACCAGCAGATCGCTCGACTTCTCGATGAGCGCGCGAAAGCGCGCCTCGCTCTGCGCGAGGGCCGCGTCCGCGCTCGCCTTCACGTCGTCGATGTCGATGCAGGTCCCGAGCCAGCGCACCACGCGCCGCAGGTGGTCGCGCATCGGCGCGACGGCGATCGTGCACCAGCGGTAGGTGCCCTCGTGGCTGCGCAGCCTGAAAGCCTCGCTGGTCGGCGTCTCGGCGGCGCGCACGTGCGCGGCGAGCTCGACGACCCTGGGGCGGTCCTCCGGGTGCAGGGCGGCGTGCCAGCCATCGTCGCGCGCCTCCTCCACCGAGAGGCCGGTGTACTGCACGAGCTGCCGGTTCCAGTGCTCGAGCGAGCCGTCCGGCCGCAACGAGAAAACGCCGTGCGGGAAGCTCTCGAGCGCCACGTAGAGCGACTGGTCGAACAGGGTGGGGCTCGCGGCCGACATGCGCGCGAGCGGTACCGCGGCCCGCAGGATCGTGCCGCTGCGCGCCCCGGGTCCGACGCTCACCGTGCCCCCGACCCGCGCCGCGCGCTCGCGCATGCCGATGATGCCGAGCGACTCGGGGCGCCGCGCGCCCGGGTCGATGCCCCGACCGTCGTCCGCGATGGTGAGGCTCACCGCGTCGCCCGTGTGCACGAGCGACACGTCCACCCGCCGCGCCTCGGCGTGGCGCGCGACGTTGGTGAGGCCCTCGAGGGCGATGCGGTAGAGCGCCGTCGCGAGCTCGCCGCTCAGCGCCGGCAGCTCCTTGCCCACCGTGACGTTGCACGAGATCCCGGTGCGCTCCGCGAAGCCCCGCGCCTCCTGCAGGAGCGCGGACTCGAGCCCGAGCTGATCGAGCACGCCGGGGCGCAGCTCGGCCGCGATGCGGCGCACCATCTGGAGCGCGCGGTCGGTGAGGCCCGACGCCTCCGCGGCACGGTCGAGCAGGGCGCCCGGCGCGCCTTGCGAGCTGCCCGCCCCGGGCGCTCCCGCCGCGAGCTCGCGCTCGAGCAGCGACACGTCGATCTTGAGCGCGCACAAGAGCTGCCCCATCTCGTCGTGCAGATCGCGCGCCAGGTGGAGCTTCTCCTCCTCGCGCACCGCCTCGATGCGCGCCGCGAGCGCGCGCAGCTCCGCCCGCGAGGCCTCGAGCTCGTCCTCGACGCGCCGTCGCTCGCTGATGTCCTCGACGACCACGACGTGGTGCCGCGGCTCCGGGCCGCGCGGCGACAGCGGTGCCACGCTGACCTTGCACCACACCGCACTGCCGTCGCGTCGCAGGCAGCGCTGCTCGCGCGCGAACGGCGCCGGGCTGGTCGTCAGCCGCACCAGGCTCGCCACCTCGGCCGGCAGGTCGTCGGGGTGGCAGAGCTCGCGCCAGCCCCGGGTCTCGAGCTCGTCCGGCCGGTACCCGAGCGTGGCGCACAGCCGCTCGTTCACCCGCACGAGGCGTCCCGAGCTCGTCTCGACCTCGGCCATCCCGATGGCCGCATGCTCGAAGAGGGCGCGGTAGTGGGCGCACGCCTCGTGGGTCACCGCCTCGGCCGAGCGCTCGGTCGAGGCCTCGCGACACACGCCCGAGAGCGCGACCGCGCGCCCCGAGGCATCGCGCAGGAGCGCCAGCGTGAGGGTGATGCGCTTGACCGAGCCGTCGCGGCACGGCGCCTCGTAGAGACCCGCGTGCGGGTCTTCTTCGAGTGGCGTGCCGATGCGCCCGAGCACGGCCTCGAGGCGGCGCCACGACTCGGCGGTGAAGCCGGCCTCGAAGGGCTCGGCGGCGGCCTCCTCGACCGTCAGGCCGCGGAGCGCGAGGATCGCGGGGCTCACGTACGAGAGGCGGAAGCTCCCGAGCTCGCGCGTGAAGTACACCTCCGGCTCGGTCGCCGGCTGCGGGCGCGCGAGGCCCGGGTCGCTGTCGGCGGCGTGGTGTCCGAGATCGCCGCCGCGCAGGCTGCGGAAGGCCTGCACGATCGCCGGGGCGAGCGCCTCGGCCACCTCGAGCTCGCCCGATCCGTAGCCGCCCGGGCGGTTGCCGAGCGCCAGCACGCCGATGGCACGGCCGCCGTCCTCGAGCGGCACGCCGAGAAAGGCGGTGAGGGCGGGGTGCCCCTCCGGCGTGCCGGCGCTGTCGGGGTGCTTCGACGGCTCGTTCGTGAAGAAGCCGGTGTGGGTGCGCAACGGCCGGGCGTAGAGCCCGCGCAGGGGGAGCGTCAGCGGCCGCCGCGCGCCAGCGGCGTAGCCGTCCATGCGGCACGCCTCCCAGCCCGGGTTCGACAGCGCGATGCACTCGAGCCGCCCGGCGCGCTCGTCGATCTCGCTCACGAAGCCGAACGCGCTCTGGGTGGCCTGCTCGGCGACCGCGAGGCACACGCGCCCGAGCTCCTCTTCGGTGCGGCAGGTGAGCGCCTGGTGAAAGATGCGCGCCATCGCCGCCACGATGGTGTTCTGCCGGCGCGCCTGCTCGGCGGCGCGCGCCTCGCCGTCGTCGACCGTCACCTCGCGCAGCGCCACCAGCAACCCGAAGGCGTCGCCGAGCGCCACGGGGCCGACCTGCCCCTGCCAGGCCCGCGGGCGCCCGTGGCGCCGGAGCACGTGCCTCGGGACCTCCACGGTCTCGCCCGAGCGCGCGCGCGCCAGCATGGCCAGCGCGAGCTCGGGCTCGTCGGGTAGAAGGCCGATGTCGGCCGAGCCGAACAGGTCGGTGGCGCTGCGCCCACAACGCTCGAGCCACGCGGCGTTCGCCTGCGTGACGGTACCCTCCGGCCCGATGAGGCAGAGGGCCACGCCGGCCTCCGCGAAGAGGCGATCCACGAGCCGGTGCACGATGGAG
>JADLAB010000014.1 GCA_020848455.1 Polyangiaceae bacterium | reverse complement strand
TCGAGGTCTTCTACAATCGACGCCGACTTCACTCCTCTCTCGGCTACCGCACTCCCGCGGCCGCCGAGCGTGACTACCTTCGAGATGCAGCCTGAACGGTGTCAACGGAAACGGGGGAACTCCACCCTCACGCGCCCGCTCGCGCACGCGCGCCCGCGCCCGCTCCCGCGCCCGCTCCCGCACGCGCGCCCGCCCCCGCGCCCGCTCCCGCACGCACTCACCCTCACGCGCCGCAGGCCTCCAACGTAACCAACCCCGGGCAGACCGAAGCGGATGTGCCACTTGGTTACGCTCCGCTCCGCCGCTTCGCCGCTCGCACGGGTCGCGTCGACGCGCGGTCGCGCACTTGGCGCCGCCTCCCGCACGTTCGCGCTCGCGCCGCAGGCCTCCAACGTAACCAACCCCGGGTAGACCGAAGCGGATGTGCCACTTGGTTACGCTCCGCACCGCACCCGCACCCGCACCCGCCCACGCACCCGCCCCCGCACCCGCACCCGCGCCCGCGCCCGCTCCCGCTCCCGCTCCCGCGCCCGCCCGCCCCCGGTTGCGGCCGCGCGCCCGCGGGTCTTGAATCGCGGAGCCATGCCGCTCATCCGCATCGAGACCAGCCCACCGCTCGAGGCCGCGACGGCGCGCGCGCTCGCCGCGCGCATGTCCCGGGTCGCCGCCGAGACTCTCGGCAAGCCCGAGCACTACGTGATGGTCGTGGTGAAGGGCGCGACCTACATCCACATGTCGGGGCAGGCCGGCCCCGCGGCCTTCGTCGACGTGCGCAGCATCGGGGGGCTCAACGACGCCGCGACCGACGCGCTGTGTCGCGAGCTCGCCGCGGCTCTCGGCGAGCTCGCCGCCATCCCGGCCGAGCGCGTGTTCTCGACCTACACCGAGGTCGAGGCGCGCTCGTGGGGCCACGGCTCGGACGTGCTCGGCTGAGCTCGCGCCCGGACGCCCGCGCGCCCGCACGCCCGCGCGCCCGTCGACCCGTCAGGGCACGCAGCCGCTGCCCGCGTACACGTACCACTCGTAGACCATCGAGTTGCCGTTGCCCGGGTCGGTCGTGAGATCGTAGACGCGCAGGTTCTGGGTCGTGACCGGCGTCGGCAGATCGACCTGCACGTCGTCGGTCTGCCCGGCGAACGCCACGGCCGTGACCCACTGGGCGCCGTCCCACCACTGCACGGAGCCGCTCGCCACGTTGCGGCCCGCCGGCGGCGAGCACGGCGGCTCGCCGCCCGCCGCGCGCGCGGTCGCGATGTAGATCGACCCGACGGTGACGGGCGCGGGCCAGTCGTACTGGATGAAGGCCCCGCTCGGGGTCGTGTTGTCGTCGACCCACGACCACTGGCACACGCCCTCGCCGATGCCGTTGTTGAGCTCGGCGGGCGTGTAGGGCGGCACGCTGCCGCCGCTCGAGATGCTCGGGGTCGCGCCGAGCGCGAGGTTCTGCCCGCAGGTGCAGTCGGAGTCGAGCGCGAGCGTGCAGCCCGCGGGGCAGCAGCCGTCGCCGCCGACACAGGCCGTGACGACCCCACCGGCGCAGGCGCCCGCGGTGCAGACGTCGTTCCCGGTGCAGGCCTGCCCGTCGTCGCAGGGCCCGCCCTCGTTGGCGGGGCTCCCGCCGCCGCAGCTGCCGGCGCTGCAGGTCTCGTTCACGGTGCACGCGTTCTTGTCGTCGCACGCGGTGCCGTCCGGGCCGGGGATCGAGCCGCAGGCATCGAGCTGCTCGTCGCAGGCCGGGGCGAGGCACGGGTCGGCCGGCTGGGGGCAGGTGTGCACGCCCGTGCAGCTGCCGCTCTGGCACTGGTCGTTCGTCGAGCAGAACTGCCCGTCGTCGCAGGCCGTCCCGTCGCCTAGCGCCTGCGCGACGCAGCCCGTGCCGAGCTGACAGACGCCCTCGGTGCACGGGCCGTCGAGAAAGGAGCAATCGATGGCGCTGCCGAGCTGACAGCTGCCGCCGCCGCAGATCCCCGCGCCCGTGCAGGCGTTGCCGTCGTCGCAGGGCGCACCGTCGTTGCCGGCGACCTCGATGCACGCGTCGCTGCCCACGTCGCACACCCCGACCCTGCAGGGATCGGTGGCCGGGCACGCGACGCCCCCCTCGCCGACGCAGGCGCCGCCCTGGCAGTGGTCGTTCTGTGTGCACTGCCGGCCGTCGTCGCAGGGACCGAGCTCGTTCGCGGGCGTGAGCACGCACACGCCCGCGACGCACGCGGCCCCGTGGCAGCTGTCGCCGAGGCCGGCGCAGTCCTCGCCGACCGCGCAGCTCGTGCCGCCGGTGCCCTCCCCGCCCGCGCCGCCCGCGCCGCCCGAGTCCGAGAACGAGGTCACCCCGCTCGCACAAGCCGCGCCCCCGAGCCCCACGAGCGCGAGGCTCGCGAGCCCGATCCCCCTGGAGAAGAAAGTCGTCGCACGCATGCGATCGGTAGCTACGCCGCAGCGGGGGCCGGCGCAAGCTCGGGGCCGGCGCAAGCCGGGGCGCCCATCGAGCCCCCGGCCGCCGCGCCGCCGACCACGCGCACGAGGGGCGCGCGGCTCAGCCGCCGCGCGGCACGACCTTGACGAAGTCGCGCTCGCCGTCGAGCAGTCGCTTCCGGAGCACCTCTGCGCGCGCCGAGCCGGTCTCCTCGGCATGACAGAGGAGCAGCTCGGCGAGCCGCTCCTCGTCCGCGCGCGTGAGCGACTGCACCTTGCCGTCGCCGTGC
Source organism: Polyangiaceae bacterium (assembly GCA_020848455.1). Taxonomy (GTDB): domain Bacteria; phylum Myxococcota_A; class Polyangia; order Polyangiales; family Polyangiaceae; genus JACRDA01. Next base: position 7,894 of record JADLAB010000014.1, on the reverse strand, counting down.
ACCTTGTCGCCGAGCGCGGGATCGCCCTCGCCGAGGAGGTACACGACGCCGCCCGTCATGCCCGAGGCGACCACGGGACCGACCGGACCGAGCACGACGCCGACGCCGCCCGTCATGTACTCGAAGGCGTACTTGCCGGCCCCCTCGACCATGATGGTGGCGCCCGAGTTGCGCACGCCGACGCGCTGGCCGGCGGCGCCCGCGACGTGGAGCGCGCCACCGGTCGCCCCGTAGGCGGCCGCGTTGCCGCACAAGGACAGCGGGAGCCGCGCGTCCGAGGGTGTCTCGCGCGGCGCGCGCACCACGACGACTCCGCCGCTCATCGCCTCGGCCACCTTGTCGTTGGCGAAGCCCTCGAGCTCGAGGTGCATGCCCTCGACGAGGGCGAAGCCGAGCGCCTGGCCCGCCCAGCCGCGCAGCATCAGGCGGAGGCCCGCGCCGGGGTCGATGACGCGCGCGGCGATGCGCCCCGCCAGCGTCGCGCCGACGGCGCGGTCGCTCGTCGTCACGTCGTAGCGGAGCTCGCGCCCTGCCGCAGCGTCGGCGCAGAGGCGCAGGTTGAGCTCGCTCGTCGGATCGAGCGGCAGGCGTCGCTCGGCCGCCGCGAGCGGCGCCGGACCGGTCGGCCCCGGGCCGGCGCCGGGCCGCGGACCGTCGCGCATGTCGACCAGGAGCTCCGACAGATCGACCTTGTCCTTGCGGGGCTCGCCCGTGGGCTTCTGCTCGAGCAAGTCGACGCGCCCGGTCAGCTCGCGCGGATGGCGCAGGCCGAGCAGGGCGAGCTTGTCGCGCATGTCGGCCGCGAGCGCGCGCAGGTAGTGCAGCACGCCGTTCTTGGCGTCCTCGTAGCGGTCGTCGTCGCCTTCCTCGAGCGCCGCGTCGCTCGGCCGGCCCTTCTTCAGGGTCATGAGGCGCCGCGCCACGAGCTCGTCCTGCGTGGTGATGCCCGCCGGGCACATGCCGTTCGCGCAGCCGTGGCAGAAGATGCACTGCTCGGCGACCATGAGGGCCGTGCCGAGCGACACCTCGTCGGCACCGAGCGCCAGCACCGTCGCGATGTCGAAGCCGGTCTTGATGCCGCCGTCGGCGCGCAGGCGCACCCGGTCGCGGATGCCGTTGATGACGAGCGCCTGGTGGGTCTCGGACAGGCCGCGCTCGAGCGGCAGGCCGGCGTGCTCGATCGACGACGAGGCCGCCGCTCCGGTGCCGCCCTCGAAGCCGCTCACCTCGATGATGTCCGCGCCCGCCTTGGCGATGCCGACCGCGATGGTGCCGATGTCCGTCACGGCGGGGATCTTCACCGACACGCGCGCCGCGGGGTGCGCCTGGCGCAGATCGTAGACGAGCTCGGCGAGGTCCTCGATGGAGTAGATGTCGTGATGGGGCGGCGGCGAGATGAGCGTGATGCCGACCTGCGTGCGCCGGATGCGCGCCACCTCGGCCGTCACCTTGGCGCCGGGCAGCATGCCGCCCTCGCCGGGCTTGGCGCCCTGGCCGATCTTGATCGACAGCTCGTCGGCGTTGACGAGGTAGCGCGCGTCGACGCCGAAGCGCCCGGAGGCGACCTGGCGGATGCGCGAGCGCGAGGCCTCCCACGGCTCGCCCCGATCGCGGCGCGGGTCCTCGCCCCCCTCGCCGCAGTTCGAGGCCGCGCCGAGCTCGTTGAAGGCCGCCGCGATCGCGCGGTGGGCGACGCGGTGCAGAGCACCGTGGCTCATCGCCGCGCCGCGGAACACGGCGGCGGCGATCGCCTCGACGCTCGCGACCTCATCGCGCGCGAGCGGCACCGCGACCGGGCGCAGGCGCAACAGATCGCGCAGGTACACCGGCGGCGTCGCCTCGACGAGCGCGACGAAGCGGCCGTAGGAGGCCGGATCGTGTCCGCGGGCGGTCGTCTGGAGCTCGCTCCACACCTCCTTGCGGTACACGTTCGGGTCGGGGTCGCGCAGGAGCGAGGTGCCGAGCGCGCGCCGCTCGCGCAGATCGGCGTAGAGGTCGTCGAGATCGAGCCCGCCGATGCGCGAGGTGATGCCCGGCAGGTAGTGCTCGACGAGGTCCGGTGCGAGGCCGACCGCCTCGAACAGGCGCGAGCCGCGGTAGCCGTCGACCGAGCAGATGCCCATCTTCGACATCACGCGCCGCAGCGTGTCTTCGAGCCCGCGCAGCAGGTGCTCGACGCTGCCATGGGGCGCGCCCACCTCGAAGTAGAGGTGCGGGTGCACGGCGTCGGCCCCGTTCGCGATGAGCACGGCGGCGTCGTGCCCCTCCTGCACCTCGCCCGTGTCGACCACGAGCCCGGCGTGGCGACGCCTGCCTTCCTGTACGAGCGCGTTGTGCAGCGCGGACACCATGAGCACCATGGGCAGAGGCAGCTTGCCCGGGACGAGGCCGCCCTTGTCGCTGAGGACGAGGATCGAGGCCTGCTCCTTCTTCACGAGCCCGAGCGCGGCCCGGCACAGCTCTGCGATGCGGCGCGAGATCGCCTTGCCGCCCGCGGCGGTGCCGCTACCGGGGTCGTCGAAGGAGGCGTCGAGGACGGCGGCGCGCGGGCGCACCGGCGTGTCGGCGCCGACGATGACCGCGAGCTCCTCGGCCGTGAGGAACGGTGAGCGCAGCTGGTACTGCGGACGCGGCTCGTACACGGGGACGTTCTCGTGGACGGCGGGGGCGGCCCCGAGGTGCACCGTGAGGTCGAAGGCGCCGCCTTCGCGGATGGGATCGAGCGGCGGGTTGGTCACGACCGCGACGATCTGCTTGAAGAACTTGCTGATCGGCGGGCGCGCGCTCGAAAACGGCGCGAGCGGCCGGTCGTTGCCCATGGACGTGATGGGCTCCTTGCCGGTCTCGGCGACGTGGCGCACGGTGCGCATGCGCTCCGGCGTCCAGCCGAAGGTGCTGAGCGCGGCGCGGTCGGCCTTGGCCGGGCTCGGTGTGGCGGGGCGCTCGCTGTCCGGGCCGCGGCCGCTCGGCAGCGAGGGGCGCGTCGCGAGGCTGAGCGGCACGAGGCGGTGCTCCGACAGCTCGCCGAAGTTGATGGCCGTCTCGGCGAGCACGCGCTCGACCACCTCGGCCGGCCGGAGCAGGCGGCGCGCGACCAGATCGACCGCGAGCGCCTCGCCCGGATCGAGCTGGCCCGTCTCGGCGATGTCCTCGAAGGCGACCGACATCGAGCCGAGCTCCGAGCCGATGAAGATGCGCCCGGAGCGCGTCGCGAGGTAGCGCAGCGGGCGCAGGCCCATGCGGTCGAGCGCGCCGACGAGGTAGCGCCCGTCGCTCGCCACGATGGCGGCCGGGCCCTCCCACGCGCCGAGCGTTCCGAGCGCGCGCTCGACCCCGCTGAAGAAGCGCCGTGCCTCGGCGGGCATGGCCGGCCGATCGCGCCACGCCGGCGGCATCAGCCGGTAGACGCTCTCGAGCAGCGAGATGTCGTGGGCCACCAGGAACTCGACCATGCGGTCGAGGTCGGCCGAGTCCGAGCCCTGGGGCATCAGGATGGGGCCGAGCCCGAGCTCCGTCTCGAGGTTCTGGACGGCGTTGCGGTTGGCCTTGATGGTGTTGATCTCGCCGTTGTGGCCGAGCGTCCTGAACACCTGCGCGAGGTACCAGTTGGAGAAGGTGTTCGTGGAGTAGCGCCGGTGGAACACGACCACGTCGGTCTTGAGCGCCGGGTCGCGGAGGTCCGCGTAGAAGCGCCCGAGCTGGTCGCCGGTCGCGAGCGCCTTGTAGACGAGGGTCGAGGGCGACAGCGACACCACGTAGAGGTCGCGGATCTGGACCTCGAGGGTCGCCTTGACCCGGTGCAGCGTCTTGGCGAGATCCTCGGAGGGCACGAGCCCCTCGCCGACCAGCACCTGCCACACGTCGCGCCGCGAGGTGCGCGCGCCGCGGCCGAGCACCGATTCGTCGACCGGCACGTGACGCCAGCCGAGCGGCTGCAGTCCGGCGCGGCGCAGCGTCGCCTCGATCTCGTGCTGCCAGTGCGGCAGGTTCGAGGCCTCGCCCACGGGCAGGAACAGCATGCCGACCGAGAGGTGATGTCCCTCGGGCAGGCGGCGCCCCGGCGCGATGAAGCGCTCGAAGAAGGCGCGATCGGTCGACAGCAGCAGGCCGGCCCCGTCGCCCGTGTCGTCGATGCCGCCGCCGCGGTGCTCGAGACAGCCGAGGCCCGTCAGGGCCAGCTTCACGAGCGCGTGGCTCGGCGGGGCGTGGAGCTCGGCGATGGCGCCGACGCCGCAGCCGCCGCGCCCCGGGTGGGCGACGAAGCGCTCCCGCAGCTTGCGGCGCAGGGCACGCCCGCGGCGCCTCGCCTGCACCTCGTCCCGCGCCTCATCCATCGCCAGGTCCTTGAAGCAACTAACGCGATGCGTCAAGGCGCTCCGTGCCCTTCCCTCGCCGGCGTCGGCCGGCGATGCGAGCTCCGGAGCGCGGGGCGAGGTGGGTGACCTCGCCCCGCTGCGCGCAGCACCGATGCGGGGCGCCCCGTCACGCGGGGCACCGATGCGAGCCGTGCGGCATCAGTTCGCTTGCGGATCGATCATGTCGTAGAGCTTGTCGACGTCGGGGCTGGCCTCGACCTTCTCGGGGCTCTTCTCGGCGAGCTTGAACAGGTTCTCGACGAGCGCGAGCGCCTCGCGCGCCTTCGCCCGCTTGATCGGGATGTAGAAGTCGTCCTTGCCGCCGATCTTGTTGGCGGTCCAATCGAGATCGACCTCGAGGTGGAAGTTGTTCATGTTCACCTTCCAGCTCGACACGTGCCCGATGTTCTTCGCCAGCTCGCCGAGGCTGGTCCGAAACTCCGTGAGGCTCGAGGGCACCGCTCGCGTGAATCCCATGGTCGTGACTCCTTGAAGCGGCAGATCCCCGCCGCGAAGAGGGCACATTCCATCACATTTCCGGCTGCCATTCCAGCGCGGCAGGCGCGCACCGCATCGGATTTTCTCAGGCGCCGTTCCGCGCCGCGCCGCCGCCGGCCGCCGACCAGCCGGTGAGCGTCGGGTCGCCGGTGTCGATGCCGACGAGCCACCCGTCGGCCGTGCCGACGTAGAGCCAGCCGTCCATCACGGCAGGCTCGCTCATGATGGGGTGGCCCACGTTGTGGCGCGCGAGCACCTCGCCCGAGCCGGGCGCGACGACGAGCACCTCGCCGCTCGCCTTGGCGAGCACCACGCGCCCGCCGGCGAGCGCCGGCGCCGCGGCGAGGATCCCGCCCTTCGGGTCGCCCTGGCGCGACAGCGGCAGGGACCAGCGGACCTGGTTGGCCTCGATGCACACGAGCTCGTCGCCCATGACGGAGATGCTGCGCCCCTCGTGGCGCACGACCCGCGCACCCTGGAACGCCTGCTGGCCGGCGTACGCCGGGACCGGGACGCCCGGCGACGTCACGCCGTAGAGCTCGCCCGGCACGATGCCGCCGCCGCCGAGCCACGGGGCGGCCTTGTCGAGGTAGTCGGCGGGCTTGACGTGCACGACGACGGAGCGACCGCCGAGCGGCGCCGGGGCGTCGGGGCCGCTCGCGAGCAGACCCGCCGACTCGCCGGGCGAGACCGGCTCGAAGGCGAGGCCCTCGCGCCCACCGTCGAGCTTGCGCGCGTAGTGCACCCCCGCCTCGTCGACGACGGGCGGGCTCGTGGCCTGGCGCGCCTTGGCCGAGCGCAGCGCCCCGGACGGCTGGTCGACGACGTAGAGCGTGCCGCCGTACGTCGCGGCGTAGAGGGCGTCGCCCTTGGCGACCGGTGCGCCGATGACCTCGCGGTCGATCCAGCGCCGCCACAGCGTGCGACCGGTGACGAGGTCGAAGGCGGCGAGCCCGTGGGTCGCGGTCGCGGGGCGGAGGCCGTCGCCGGCGTCGGCGGCGAAGGCGGCGTACACGCGGCCGGCCGAGACCGTGGGCGCGCTCAGCAGCACCGAGCCGATCCACTCGCCCCAGCGCACGGCACCCGTCGAGGCGCTGGCCGCGACGAGCGTGCAGCTCTCGGTGTTCCACACGCAGGTGTCGTCCTCGCACGCGACGCTCGAGGGCCCGGGATCGTCGGACTCGACGGCCCACACGAAGTCGCCCTTCTGCGCCTTCACGGCGCCGACCCACCGGCCGCTGCCCGTGACGACGAGCCCGCGATGCACCGCCGGGGTGGCGACCGGCTCCGCGGTCGGGAGCTGCAGATCGAAGCGCCGCGCCGACGACGCCAGGCGCTTCGGCCGCTCGGCGCTCGGGCGCGCGACGCCCGCTCGGAAACCGGCGTCCGGGGGGCCGTAGTGCGGTGCGTTCGACTCCTGCGCCGCGCGCAGGGCGTCCTCGGGATCGGGGGTGTCCGCGGGGGGCGCGACGGGGCCGGCCGTGCGTTCGGGGTCCGTGGGCGCCGTCGCCTGCGACGGCGGCTCCGCGGGTGCGGGGTCCTGGCGGGGCGGCCGCTCGCGACCGTCGCACCCCGACGCGAGCGCGGCGAGCGCTCCGAGCACCGCGGCCGCACGGGCAGCGCCCCGGACGCTCCGGCGCCCCACCGCGAACGCGAGCGAGCGGCTCGACAAGACTGGAGGTCGCATGCTCGTCACCCCTTCGAGAAGAGCATAACGGCGGACCCGGGGGGCGTCATTCCGAGCACGATGCCGACGGACGCGCGCTACCATGGCGGCGCCATGATCCCCGTCCTCGACCGCGCGCAGATGCGCGCCTACGACCGGCACGCGATCGAGCACTGCCAGGTGCCGGGCCTCGTGCTCATGGAGAACGCAGGGGCGGGAGCGGCGCGCAGGGTGGCGGAGCTCGCGCGCGCGTGCTCGCCCGGGCCGAGCGCCGCGGCGCCCGTCGTCGTCGTGTGCGGCGCCGGCAACAACGGGGGCGACGGCTTCGTCGTCGCGCGCCACCTCGCGGCGTGCGGCCTGCCGGTCGAGGTCGTGCTCGCGGTCGAGGCGGGCAAGCTCGCGGGCGACGCGCGAGCGAACTACCTCGCCTGGTGCGGGCTCGGGGGCGCGGTCGGCTCGGCCGCGACGGCGCAGGAGCCGCTCCGGGCGGCGCTCGAGCGCGCGAGCCTCGTCGTCGACGCGCTCTTCGGGACCGGCCTCGACCGCCCGATCACCGGGCACCTCGCGGCGGTCGTGGCGGCCCTCGATGCCGTCGACCGCCCGCGCGTGGCGCTCGACATCCCCTCGGGCATCGACTGCGACACCGGGCGGGTGCTCGGCGTCGCCGTACGCGCCGACATGACCGTCACCTTCGCGCACTACAAGGTGGGACTGCTCGCGGGCGAGGGCAGCCGCCTCGCGGGGCGCGTCGTGCGCGTGCCGCTCGGCTTTCCCGACGCCGGCGTGCTCGCCGCGGTCGGCTCGCGCGCCACGGTGATCGAGCCCGCCCGGGTGCGCGCCACCCTCGGCCGCCGGCCCGCCGACGGGCACAAGTACCGCTCGGGGAGCCTGCTCGTCGTCGCGGGGAGCCCGGGCAAGGTCGGGGCGGCGCTGCTCGCCGGGCGCGCGGCGCTGCGCACCGGCGCCGGCATCGTCACGCTCGCGACGAGCGCGAGCGCCGCGGACGCGCTCGACGCCCAGGTCGGCGAGCTCATGACCGCGCGCCTCGACCCCGACGCCCTCGACGCGACGCTCGACCCGCTGCTGCTGCGCCGCGACGCGGTCGCGATCGGCCCGGGCCTCGGCCTCGACGAGCGCGCGCGCGCGCTGTGCGAGCGCATCGTGCTCGGGCACCCGGGGCCCGTCGTCGTCGACGCCGACGCCCTCACCCACTTCGCGGGGCGCGCGGCGAGCCTGCGCCGGGCCGCCGGCGCGCGCGTCCTCACACCCCACGAGGGAGAGCTCGGGCGCTTGCTCGGCGTGCCGAGCGCCGACGTCGCCGCCGACCGCTTCGGCGCCGCGCGCCGCGCCGCGGACGCGACCGGCGCGACGGTGG
>JADLAB010000013.1 GCA_020848455.1 Polyangiaceae bacterium | reverse complement strand
GTGTGGTTGATGACTCTTCACACAGCAGCAAGTGCGCACGCGAAGCGCCTACTTCAAGCTGCTTCAGCGATTACGTCACACGGTGGTCGCGATCGCACCTGGGGGGAGCGCGCGAAATCCAGGTTCAAGACACGGCACTTGTGGCGGCTTCGGGCGCCTTCGGGCGCGGCCGTGCCGCCACAAACCCCCTGTCTTGAATCAAGACACGGCACTTGTGGCGGCTTCGCGCGACCGCGCGACCGCGCGACCGGCGCGACACAGCCTACCTGCTCGGTACGAACATCCCGTCGAGGCGCACGTAGCGGCGGCGGATGTTCGTGAGATCGGCGAGCACCTCGGGCGGAGCGCCGAGGGCGCGGAAGAACCTCGCCTCGGCCTCGCCGCTGCCGCGGCGCAGGAAGACGACGTCGAGGGCGGGCAGGTAGAAGACGCTCGGGGGGTCGCCGTCGTCGGCCACCGCGGAGCTGAACCAGTAGGCGCAGTCGCTCGGGACCGGCACCGGCAAGCCGAGGTCCTTGGCGCTGCCCTTGGCTTGCGCGCAATCGTCGCCTGGCGAGAAGCGGAGCACGAGCGGGCGCGTCTTCGAGCTCGCGAGGAGCGCGCGCTCGACCCGGCTCGCGGCGAGCTTCGCGAGGCCGTCGGTCGGGACGGGCACGAGGCTCCGCACCTCGAAGTCGAGCACCTCGGCCTCCGTCTCGACCGCGAAGTCGGCGTCGAGGCCGAGCGTGAGGCGCGCGTCGAGCCGGCGGCAGGTCGGGTTGCCGGCAGCGTTGCACCAGGCCGTGACGCCGAGCACGGGGTGCTCCGGGAAGGCGGCGCGCACGGCGGGCGCCGCGGCGGCCGCGCGGGTGAGGCGCTCCCGAAAGGGCTCCGCGACGCGCACGCCGGAGGGCGCCGGGCGACGCTGGAGAAAGTCGAGCTCGGCCGCGTGCGACTCGCGCTCGGTGAGGCGGATCTGCGGATCGACGGCGCGCAGCACCGGCTCGAGCGCCGCTCCGAAGGCGCCCGAGAACTGCACGAGGAGACGGCCGTCGTGGACGACGTTCCAGGGCGCGAAGTGGCGGCAGTTCGAGCTCGAGCCGAGCTCCACCGTCGCAAGCGAGCCGCGGAGGCGGACGGTGAGCTTCGGGTAGTCGTCGGTGTGGCTGTTGCAGCTCTTGAGACCGTCCGACGGCACGAGCTCGTCGAGCGTCGCGAGCGCGTCGACGGCCGTGGCGTCGAGCTCGGTCGTGGTCGCGCCCGCGTCGGCATGGCCGTCGGGACCGGTGTTCGTGGTGACGCGGAAGCGCGTGCCGGCGCGCTCGAGGGTGAAGCTCCTTCTGACGTTGTCCCAGCCCGTGTGGTGGTAATCGACCGCCACCGACTCGATGCGGCCGAGCTCGATCCGCGTCGCGCCGGGCGGGGTCGTCGAGCCGGGCGGGGTCGTCGAGCCGGGCGGGGTCGTCGAGCCGGGCGGGGTCGTCGAGCCGGGCGGGGTCGTCGAGCCGGGCGGGGTCGTCGAGCCGGGCGGCTCGGGCGGGGGCGGCGCGCGACGCCGCTCGCTGCAGGCGCTCGTGACGCAGGCGCAGGCGAGGGCGAGGAGCGCGGGGAGTGCGGGGGCTGGCACCACACGGGGGAGCATACTCGCGAGTCATACCCCTCGCGTGTTCCCGTTTTGGGAACGCCTGCCGGGGATGACGCGCGCGCGCGCGAGTCATCCCCCTCGCTTGTTCCCGAAATGGGAACGGCCACCGGGGATGAGGGCCTCATCCTCGGACCCAGTTCCCGTTTTGGGAACGCCTACCGGGGATGACGCGGGCACGCGCGAGTCATCCCCCTCGCTTGTTCCCGGTGTTCCCGGTGTTCCCGGTGTTCCCGGTGTTCTCGAAGTGGGTCACGCGGCGCGCGGGGTGCGCGGGGGGGCGTCGAGGTGCGGAATGGCGAAGAGCAGGAGCATCCCGGGGATCGACACCACGAACGTGAAGGCGAAGTACGCGGGGTAGCCGAGCGCCTCGGCGAGGAAGCCGCTCACGGAGCCGGCCACCGTGAAGCCGACGCTCATGAGCGCCGTGAGAATGGCCATGTGGGCGGCCTTGTGCGCGGGCTGACAGCAGCGCAGGAGGTAGGTCATGAACACGGCCGAGCCGAGGCCCTCGCCGAGGTGCTCGACCGTGATGACGGCCGTGATGGCGCCGAGGCCCGTGTCGCCGTCGGCGGCGCGCAGGGCGAGCAGCACGTAGAGCACGTGGAGCACGTTCTGCGCGAGGACGAAGGGCCACACCCAGCGGCGCAGGCCGTGACGCGCGATGAGCCAGCCGCCGACGAGCGTGCCGGCGAGCGACGCGATGACGCCGAGGGTGCCGTTGACGAAGCCGTAGGCGTCGATGCCGACGTCGAGCTCCTTCAGGAAGAAGGGCGACTTCATCTTCTGCAGGAAGGACTCGCCGGCGCGGAAGGTGAGCACGAAGGCGAGAATGGCGAGGGCCTTCGGCTGCTCCATGAACGACACGAAGGCCGACGCGTAGGCGGAGCGCGCGGCGCGGGCGCGGATGCGGCGCCGCAGGAGGAACGCGACGAGGAGGGCGAGGACGTGGCCGCCCGCGACCCAGCCCGTGACCGGCACGGCGCGGAGGGCCGGCGCCACGCCCGCTTCGTCGAGCCACTGCCAGGCGCGCCGGGCGGGCGCGAGCTGCCACTCGACGAGGGCGAGCACCCCGAGGAGCGCGAGCCCGACGAGGGCGGTTGGCGCGAGGAGCGCGCGCCCGAGCTCGCCGACCGGGCGCTTCGGCACCTCGCGGCGCGGCAGGAGCACGAGGTGCACGCCGAGCAGGAGGCCGAGCACGCCCGCCGCCGCCCCGAAACCCCAGCCCCAGCCGACCGCGCCGGCCAGGACGAGCATGGGTCCGCGCGCGAGGAGGTTCGCGAGCTTGTAGGCCATCGCGCGGAAGCCGACGAAGCCGGCCTGATCGCGCGTGTCGAGGGCCTCGAGGTAGAAGCCGTCGATCGCGATGTCGTGCGTCGCCGACAGGACGGCCATCACGAGGAAGGCCGCCGTCACGAGGCCGAGCGAGCCCGCGCCGGCGGCGAGCGCCAGAACGACGCCGACGGCGCAGAGCGCGACCTCGATGGCGAGGAGCCAGCGGCGCTTGGTCTCGTACTGGTCGAGAAAGGGCGCCCACAGGAACTTGAGGTTCCAGGGCAGGTGGAAGAGCGAGGTGAGGCCGATGAGGCCGAGCGGCGCGCCGAGCGCCGTGAACAGGATCTCGGGGATGTTGTTGACGACCGAGTACGGAAAGCCCTCGCCGAAGTAGGTCGTCGAGACCCAGGCGGCGTCGTGGGCGCGCCGCCGGAACGCGGTCGGCTCGCGCGGGGGCGCGGGCTCGTGGGCGGCGGCAGGACCGACCGCTCCCTGGTCCTCGGGGTCGCGCGCCATCGTCTCGAGCCTCGCCGCCATCGTCACGGGTGAGGCCCACGCTGCTACCACGTCGCTCCGGAACGGGCACGTATCCGGCCGGGAGACGCGGGCGCGAGGGCTTGCCGGCGCGAGCGCCGGCGCGGGCGGACGCGCGCGGGGTCGGTCGGGCGCGTGGGCTCACGTTGCGCGACCGCGATCGGGCGGTTATGGTTCGCGCGATGTCCGACGAGAAGTCCCCCGCCCCCGCGCCCGCCCCTGCCGGCGAGCCGCACATGGTCGACTGCGTGAAGCTCGGCCGGCGCATGGAAGGGCTGCCCAAGCCCCCGCTCAAGGGCGACTTCGGCAAGCGCGTCTACGAGAGCGTCTCGAAAGAGGCGTGGCGCATGTGGCTCGACCACTCGAAGATGCTCGTCAACGAGTTCCGCCTCGACCTCATGAGCGAGAACGGCCAGCGGGTGTGGATCACCGAGGCCGAGAAGTTCCTCTTCGGCGAGGGGTCGGCGCTGCCGCCCGAGTTCAAGCCGCAGGAAGTGAAGTAGGAAGAGCTCCGCTGGTGCCGGGAGCGAGGTGCCGGCCCGACCGCCCCGAAAGACGCCTCGAACCGGCCGTCACTCGGGTCAGGTCCGAGGTCTCGGGGCAGTTTCGGCCGGTCCGACGGCCCGTGCCGCCGTTCGCGCCCGCGCAGGTGCCCGAAGTCTGGTGCCGGGACCGAGGTGCCGCCCCGAAAGACGCCTCGAACCGGCCGTAACTCGGGTCAGGTCCGAGGTCTCGGGGCAGTTTCGGCCGGTTGCGGGTGCGGGCGCGCGGGCGGGTGCGGGCGCGGGTGCGGGTGCGGGTGCGCGTGCGGGTGCGGGCGCGGGTGCGGGCGCGGGCGCGCGTGCGGGTGCGGGCGCGCGTGCGGGTGGTCAGGCGAGCTCGAGCCACGAGAACCACACGGGGTGGGTCGCCTTGTACCAGGTGAGGACGCGCCGCACGATGTCTTGCTTGTCGCGGGGCAGCACCTTGTCGTCGATCTTGTCGAAGCGCACGCGGATCGAGTGGCCCTCGTACTCGAGCGCCTGCGAGATGAGGGTCTGGAGCTCGTTGCGGATGCGACCCGAGTCGGAGATCTTCACGGGGCGCTGGGTCCAGTCGACGCCCGACATGTAGCGCACGAGCAGCGGGCTGAAGATGAGCCGCGCCTCCTCGAGGCTCTCCTTGAAGCGCAGCGTGAAGGTGATGCGCGAGCTGGCGTCGTGCGTCGCGAGCATGGTCGTCACGCGGTAGGTGTTCGGGCCGATCTGCTCGACGCCGTGCGCCCCGGTGTACGGGTCGTCGCCCATGTAGCTCACGCTCGAGAGCACGCGCCATTGCTTCTCGGGCAGGAAGTCGCCGGCGCGGAGCACGCGCGGACGGAGGGGCACGCCCGAGAGCTTGGCCTCGTGGATGGCGTCCCGGTAGGTGGTGACCGCCTCGGCGTCGAAGGGCCGGTCGCCGAAGAGCGCGCGCAGCTTCGACTCGAAGTCGGGCGCGTCGGGGGCGAGGCGCATCGCGCGGTACTCCTCCTTGTAGGGCAGGCGGAAGTCGTCCGACAGCACGGCCATCGAGGCATCGACGTCGAAGACCTCCGACAGGCTCGCGGCCTGCATCGCCTCGGCCGTGGCGGCGTAGCCGTCGCACACCATCACGTGGGTCGCGCCGGCCTCGTCCCGCCAGCTGCGCACGAGCACGGTCGGAGCGTAGGTGCCCGAGTCGGTGAAGGCCTCGATGCCGGTCGGGGTCTTCCAGTCGTCCTCGATGAGGTGCGCGCCGAGCGCCTTCCACTCGTCCCAGAGCTTGCCGATGCGCGGCGCGCGAGTCCGGCCGCGCAGCGTCCAGACGTGGATGTGCTCGCGCCGAATGCCCGGGTAGGTGGCCTCGATGAGCTCGACCAGCGTCTTGCGCGGCGTCACCCAGTCGAGCACGACCGACTGCTCGTCGGCCTTGCGCGTGACGGCACGCGGCACGGTGAGGCAGCCGAAGTAGGCCTCGTAGGGGCGCGTGATCGTGAGGGGCGAGTCGAACAGGTGGATGACCGACATCGGACCCGTCGCCTTGCCTTCGGCGAAGCGCGAGGTGCACTCGAGCGTGTCGACGGCGGCGCCCCACACCGTCACGCCGCGCTCGCGCAGGCGCCGGTAGAAGCTCGAGAACTCCGGCTTGGGATCGTTGATGAGGTCGCGGATCGCGCCGTCGACGAAGCGCGCGACCTCGGGCCGCGCGTACACGCGCCCGAAGCCGAGCAGCGGGTTCGCGCCCATCTCCGGGGTCTCGCCGCCCTTCGGCATGAGGCCCTCGCCGAGGCACACCATGATGGCGTGGTTCTCGGGCAGGCTGCGCGTGAGGTGCCAGAGGCCCTCGCTGAGCGCGTAGGCCGAGATGGCGTCGGCCGCCTTCTTGACCTGGTTGTAGGCCTGCTTGTCCTGGCCGTGCCCCTCGCCGAACTTGCCGAACAGGCGGGTGCCGAGCGCGGTCGCCGCCGAGGTGACGGCGAGGCAGCGCGCGATGGCGCGCGGCGTGAAGCTCAAGGCCGAGACCGGCCCGGCCTGCGCGCGCTCGACCTCCACGTCGTCGAGCCACAGGTGGAACCTGAGGAGCACCGGGCGTGTGTCGAAGGCCCACTGGGCGATCATGTTGCGCTTTTCGATATCCATGTGTCCTCGTGATGGGGTCGACGGGCGGGCGGGATCAGCGCCTCGAGCTCGGCGGCGGGGGGGTCTCGGGTCGTGACGGCGGGGGCGGCACGCGGCTCGCGCGGATGCCGAGCACCTGGGCCGCCCGGTAGAAGTCCTCGGGCTTGACGTAGAGGATGTAGCCGAAGCCGCCGCGCCCGTCCGTGACGCCGCTCGCCGCGAAGACGTTGATGTGCGCGTCGGCGAGACGCTGGTGGTAGTCGCACAGAGCCCCGAGCTCGTTGTCGCCCTGCACGAGGAACGCGTACTGCGGGCCCTCGAGCACGAGGCCGGCGCGGCGCGCCGTCGTCACGAGGTGCTCGGTCGCCTCGGGGAAGATCATGAGCTGCGTATGGGTCGCGCCGGTCGGGACGATGGAGAAGGCGAGCAGCTGCACGCCCGATTCCTTCAGCATGGACAGGAGGCTCGCGGCCTCGCCGGGCTGATCGACCACCGTGGTGTAGAAGTAGTCGACGCTGCGTACGCTGGTCGCCATCGCTGCCTCCGCTGTGCCTGCCCGATCGCGCGCGACTCCCCTCGGCTCGTCTACCCCCCGGGGCCCGGGCCCGCAACAAATCGCGGGTCGTCGGCCACGAGGCGCGCGAACGCGGCCGCGAGGGCGGGCGCCATGTCGCCGTCGATGCGGTGACCGCCCGTGCCCACGTAGACGAGCTCGGTGTCGAGGCCGCCGCGACGCAGGAGGGGCTCGGTGCGCAGCGCCGCCTGCGCGCACTTGTAGCGGCCGCACGCGAGCACGACGCGCACGCCACCTTGGGCGCGCAGCCGCTCGGCGACGGCGACGTTCCACTCCTGGTGCTCGCCGACCCCGCCCTCGATGAGCAGGGCGCGCGCGAAGTGGGCCGGGTGCGAGGGCAGGACGAGCGCGCCCATGTTCGCGCCCTGCGAGAAGCCCACGTAGACGGGCGCCGCGAGATCGACGTGCGCGCCGTAGCGCGCGGCCAGGGCCGCGAGCGCGTGGGTCACCTCGTCGGCGAGCTTCGGATGGCCCGGGTAGAAGTGCCCGTACGCGTCGTCCGGCAAGGCGGGGGCCATGCGCGCGCCGCGCGGGCAGAGGACGAACGCCCGCGCGCCCACGACCGCCTGCCAGAGCTCGCAGTGCGGGCGCGCATGCCCGAGGGCACCGTGCGTGGCGACGAGCACCGGGCGCGGACCGGAGGCGCCGAGCGGAAGCCCGACGAGCGCCGCGCGGTGTCCCGGAACCGGCAGATCGACGAAGGCCTCGGACCCCTCGAGCGGGGGCAGCACCGGCGCTTCGCTCGGTGCGGCCGGGCGCGCGAACGCCTCGCTCGGAGCGGCCAGGCTCGCGAACGTTTCGCTCGGAGCGGCGGCGACCGACGCGGCGCGCTCGAGCGCACCGGCCGGAGCGCTCGGCGCGGGCACGCGCCCCGGTGCGCAGCCGAGCGCGAGCCCGCACGCGAGCGCGAGCCCGAGCCGGCGCGCGAGCGCGGCCGCCGAGCGCGGTGCGGGGGACGACGGGACGGACATGGGCGCCCTCATTGTGACGCACGCGGGCCCGGGGCCGAAGATTTCCGTCGCCCGGGGGATGCCGCGCCAGGAAGGGCCCATGGACGCCGGCAAGAGCATCGACGGGCCCGTGCGACCGCGGCCCGCTGGCCGATTTGTTGGCCGGCGCGACCGCGACTCGGGCATGACAACCGCGCGCGATGAATCGCTTCCACGCCCGCGATCTGCTGCTCGTGCCGGGGCTCCTCAGCCTGGCGCGCGTGCCGCTCGCGGTCGCCTTCGCGCTCACCGTGCACCTGCCCGCGCTCGCGTTCACGATGCTCGTGCTCGCCGGCGTCACCGACGTGCTCGACGGCTGGTACGCGCGCCGCCACGGCCAGGTGACGATGATGGGCACGGTCATCGATCCCATCACCGACAAGCTCTTCGTCGGCGTCGTGGTCGTGAGCCTCGTCGTCGCCGGGAGCCTCGAGCCCGTGCACGTGCTCTTGCTGAGCGTGCGCGAGATCGGGGAAGTGCCGATGGTGCTGTGGCTGTCGGCGAGCCGGCGGGCGCGCGAGCGGCGCGCGGCGCACACGAGCGCCAACGTGCCCGGCAAGCTCGCCACGGTGCTGCAGTTCGCCACGGTGTGCGCCGCCCTGTGGCGCTTCGCGTACGTGTGGCCGCTGCTCGTCGCGTCCGCCGCGGGGGGCGCGCTCGCGGCCGCGAGCTACTGGTACCGCGCGCTGCGGCCGCCGCCCGCGCCAGCGGCCTCGCAGGCGGGGCGCGCCGCGCCCGACGCCGGCGGCCGGCCGCCCGATCAGTCCTCGTAGACGAGCGGCTGCCGCGTCGTGAGGAAGGACTCGACGAGCTCGCGCGCGCCGGGTTGCACCTCGACGAAGCGGATGCCCATGCCGGGCGGCGCGTCGCCCGGGCCCGGCCGGGTGCGGACCCAGCGCACCTCGCCCACGCCCTTGATGGGTCGGGCCACGTCGGGCAGGTGGATGGTGAGCTCGCAGCGCGTGCCGATGGGCTGGAAGATGTGGGTCGCGACGAAGATGCCGTCGGCCGAGAGGTTCATGGCCTGCGCCGCGTAGAAGTTGTTGAGGCCGTTCAGCGTCACGTCGAGGTCGACGCCGTAGCGGGTGCGGTCGCGCTTGTGCGGCTCGTTCTCGGCCCGCGGGCCGACGTGCGTCACCACCGTGGGCGCGGGCGTGCCCTCCTCGTCGCGCGGCGCGGCCGAGCCCTCGCCGTCCGCAGGCGGGGCCGCGGAGCCGAGCTCGAGCTCGAGCTGCACGGGACCCGCGACCGGCACGTAGGAGAAGGGCGGCGCCGAGGGGCTCATGCCCTCGCGCGCGCGCTCGAGGGCGCGACCGAGGGCGCGCGCCTCGGGGAAGCGCTTGCTCTCGCGCGGGTGCAGGGCGCGCATGACGACCTCCGCGACGGCCGGCGGCGTGTCCGGTCGCACGTCGCCGAGGTCGGGGACGAGCTCGGGCACGGCGACGTCCGGTGAGGGCAGCGCGGGTGGCTCGCCGCCCGTGAGACACGCGTAGAGCGTGCCCGCGAGCATGAACAGATCGGCGTGGGCCGCCACGCGATCGAGCGGCGGACCGGCGAGCTCGCCCATCGAGGCCGCCCAGTCGCCGAAGTCGATGAGCATCGCCCGCGGCCCGCCCTCGCTGCGCGGCAAGAGCACGTGGCGCGGGTGGATCTGGCCGTGTGCGTAGCCGCGGCCGTGCGCGTGGTCGAGCGCGTCGCAGAGCTCGAGCGCCATGTCGAGGGCGGTCTCGAGCGCGAGCGAGCTCCGGACGGCGAGCACACCGTCGAGGCTGGGTCCGTCGACGAGCTGCATCGCGAGGTAGGCGCGCCCGTCGGCGAGCGGACCGGCGTCGAACGCCTCCGCGATGGCGCGATGGCGCAGGGCCCCGAGCGCGCGCGCCTGGGCGAGCACGCGCGCGGCGGCACCCGTGCGCGCGGGCGCCGGCGGCGGCGGGAGCGTCTCGACCCGCGACACCTTGAGCGCGACGAGCCGCCCGGTGAAGCGCTGCTCGGCCTCGTAGACGTAGCAGGTCGGGCCGCGACCGATCTCGCGCCTGACGACGTAGCGCTGGTCGAGAACTTCGCCGACGCGCATGGACCGACGAGGTTAGCGCGTTGGCCCGGCGGCGGCGGGAAGATCGTGCCGGCTTCCCCAGGTGCTCTGCGGCTTTGCGCCGCCGCGCCCGGACGCCGCCGCACCCGGCGCCGCCGCGCCCGGCTCAGCCCGGCTCGCGGCCCTTGTCGATCGGATGCCCCTTGTCGATCCAGTCGACGCGGAAGCTCGTCGGCAGATCGAGGAAGCGCGCGTTCGCGCGGGCGGCGAGCACGCGCCGCGCCGGTCGCAGGTTCGGGCAGTGCGCGTAGGGACAGCAGCCGCAGTACGCGACCACCTCGACCTCGGGCCCGAGCTCGCTCAGCGCCGTCTCGAGCGCCGCGAGCCCCTCGGATTTCTGGGCCTCGCCGATCCAGCGCGACCCGGGCACGCGCTCCTGGCGCCACAGCTGCCGCGGCCCCACCATCAGGACCGCGATCTTGCCCTCCGCCACGTCCGCGAGACGTGCGGCGAGCTCGGCCGGGGGCATGAGCGGCGCCTTCGCGCCGTCGCCGGTCGCACCAGGCCCAGCCCCCTGCCCTGCGTCCGGGCTCCGGTCGCACGCGGCAAGCGCGACCGCGCCGAGCGCGACGAGCGCGGCCCTGCGAGACAGGCGGGACGCGGGCGCCGCGGGCGCCGCGGACGACGCGGACGACGCGGACGACGCGGACAACGCAAGTGGCGCGGACGACGCAGGGGACGCGGGCAAGGGTCGGGCGGGGCTCATCGCCCGTGAGAGCCCGGGCCGGGGCGGAGGGTTCGCCGGGCGCGCGCTCGCCTCGCCCCACGGAGCCGCCACAAGTGCCGCGTCTTGATTCAAGACAGGGGGGTTGTGGCGGCTCCATGCGTCTCGGAACCTCACGGAGCCGCCACAAATGCCGCGTCTTGATTCAAGACAGGGGGTTTGTGGCGGCTCCATGCGCCTCGGAACCTCACGGAGCCGCCACAAGTGCCGCGTCTTGATTCAAGACAGGGGGTTTGTGGCGGCTCCATGCGTCTCGGAACCTCACGGAGCCGCCACAAGTGCCGCGTCTTGATTCAAGATAGGGGGTTTGTGGCGGCTCCGGGCCGCCAGGGTGCGCGCC
Source organism: Polyangiaceae bacterium (assembly GCA_020848455.1). Classification (GTDB taxonomy): domain Bacteria; phylum Myxococcota_A; class Polyangia; order Polyangiales; family Polyangiaceae; genus JACRDA01. Next base: position 3,424 of record JADLAB010000013.1, on the reverse strand, counting down.
CTACTCCCACCACGGTGCGCCCTCGTCGTCGAAGGGCTCGCTCGATCCCGATGGCGGCGGCCGCACGCTGCGCGAGGCGCCGAGCGCGACGCCGCGCGAGGCAGCGCGCGAGCCGGCGCGGAGCCGCCACTGGCCGCGCACCGCAGCGACGAGACCCGGCGCGCAGGGCTGCGCGCGCAGGCGCTCGATGGTGCGCTCGCCGGCGCCGAGTAGCTCCGCCATCTGGCGCACGGGGACGGCGCGACCGGCCGCATGGACCGCGGCATCGAGCGCCCCGGCCCGTCGTTCCTTGACACTTCGTCAGACAATGATTAATTGACGATCCGTCAACCATGGCGCGCCCCCCGGAGCCCGACAAGAAGCGCGACCTCGCGCGCCGCGCGGTCGCCGTGCTCGAGCGGGAGGGGCTCGAGCTCTCGACCGCGCGCCTCGCGGCGGCGCTCGGCGTCAAGCGCCCGACCCTGCTCTACCACTTCCCGACCTACGGGCACCTCGTCGAGGCTGCGCTCGAGGAGCTCTTGCGCGAGCAGGCGACGTTCGTGCTCGCGCGCATCGCCGAGCACGAGCACCCGATCGACCGGCTCTACGCGCAGCTCCGCGCCGTGCACGCCTTCCACCACGGGCGCGAGGCGCGCATCGTGTTCCTGACGCAGGCCATCGCCGCGAGCGCCGGGGCGCGCGTCGCGGCGATCTTCGCCCTCGGCAACCAGGTGTTCGAGGCGCACCGCCGGGCCGCGGCCGAGCGCCTGCGCGCGGGCATCGCCACCGGCACCGTGCGGCCCTGCGACCCGGACGCGCTCGTCGCGCTGCTGCGCGCGGTCACCGACGGCTTGCTCGTGCAGCGCGTGATGACCGGCCTGCCGCTCGAGCCGGTGCACGAGCTCCTGTGGCGGGAGCTGCTCCTGCCGCTGCGCATCCCGGCGGACGACCGCGCGGGCCGCGCGGGCCCGCACGGCGCACGAGAGCCCGCTCCACGAGCGCACGGCGCACGAGAGCCCGCTCCACGAAAGCGCGCCGGACGAGAGCCCGCTCCACGAAAGCACACCCGGAGCCGAGCCGGCTCCGCGTCACGGAGGACACGCCGATGCTGAACGTCGATCTGGGTCGCGGCGGGCGCCCGCTGCGCATCGCCTACGGGCGCATCTTCCACGAGGCCAACGCCTACTCGCCGCTCCGGACCGAGCAGCAGGACTTCGAGCGCCTGCACCACCTCGAGGGCGCGGCGCTCGCCGAGGCGACCGAGCTCCGCGGCGTCGAGCTCAAGAGCTTCATGCCGCACGCCGAGCTCACCGGCTTCCGGCAGGCGGCGCGGCTCGCGGGCGGGGTCGAGACCGTGCCGCTCTCGTCGTCGTTCGCGGTGCCGAGCGGGCCGCTCACGGCCGAGTGCTTCGCATGGCTCCTCGACACGCTCTGCGACAAGGTGCGCGCGGCGGGCGCGCTCGACGGCATCTACCTCGCCCTGCACGGCTCGATGCAGGTCGAGGGGCTCGGGGAGGCGCCGGAGGCCGTGATCTTGCGGCGCGTGCGCGAGGCGGCGGGCCCGGGACCGAAGCTCGCGGTGAGCTACGATCTCCACGCGAACCTGTCGGCGGGGCTCGTCGAGCCGTGCGAGGTGCTGATCGCCTACCGCAGCAACCCGCACTGGGACCTGGCACCGACCGGCTTTCGCGCCGGCAACCGCCTCATTCGCGCGCTCCGCGGCAAGTGCCGGCCCGTGCACGCGTGGCGCAAGCTCCCGATGGTGCTCGGCGGGGGCATCACCATCGACTTCCTCGCGCCGATGCGGGGCGTGTTCCGCTACCTGAAGCGTCTCGAGCGCGACCCGCGCGTGCTCTCGACGAGCCTCTTCATGGTGCACCCCTACACCTCGGCCGAGGCGCTCGGCTGGGCCGTGCACGTGTGCACCGACGGCGACGCCGCGCTCGCCGAGGAGCTCGCCGACGCGCTCGCGGACCGCGCCTGGGCCGAGCGGCACGTGACGCCGCCCCCCATGCGCCGCGTCGACGAGGCGCTCGACGAGGTCAAGGCGAGCCCGTGGCGGCGCCTCGGTCCGATCACGCTCGTCGACGTCGACGACATCGTCGGAGCCGGCGCGCCGGGTGGCAACACGCGCATCGCGGCCGCGCTCGCGGCGGACGACCGCGGCCTCCGGGCGGCGTACGTGCCCGTCCACGACCCGGCGCTCGTCGCGGCCCTGTGGGACGCGCCCCTCGGGTCGCGGCGCGCCTGCACGCTCCGCGGCACGCCAGGCTACGACGCGCCCGAGGTCGCGCTCGAGGGCACGGTCGCGGCGCGCGCGACGACCGACTTCGGGCGCGGCGTGCGGCTCGACGTCGGGGGCCTCTGCCTCGTGGCGACCGAGCGCCCGCCGCTGCCCATCCACCCGAGCTTCTGGACGAGCTTCGGGCTCGCGGCGCGCGACGCCGATCTCATCGTGCAGAAGAACTTCTTCCACTACCGGATGTTCTACGCGACGACCTCCTTCCGGCACCTGCCGGTCGTGAGCGACGGCGCGACGAGCCTCGAGCGCGTCCGCACGCGGAGCTACGGCCTGCCGATGCACCCGGCGACCGAGCTCGCCGACTGGCGGCCTAGCGATCCCTTGCTCCGCAGGGCGCGCGGGACGACCTGACTCCCCGCGCCGCACGCCCGCGTTTCATGGGTCGTCGCGCGCTTCGCCGGACTCGTCGGCGGCTCCGCGCTCGAGCGCGTGCGCGAGGCCGCGCAGCAGGCGCGTCCAGGCGACGAGCGCCCCGATCCCGACGACGAGGAGGACCGGCCCGAGCAGGAGCAGGACGAGCAGGCGCGTGTCGGAGCTCATCCGCGCCTGGAGCGCGACGCCGAGCAGGACGGCGCCGACGACGCCCACGAGCGTGAGCGCGAGGAGGCGGTGGGCACGGTCGCGCTCGTCGGGCTTGCCGACCCAGGCGGCGGTCCGACGGAGCGAGGCGAGCAGGGCCAGGGCGGCGCCGAGGCCGAGCAGCAGGGCGAGGCGTCCACTCCACGCGACCGCCGACTGGAGCTGCTCGATGCGTGTCAGGCTGGGCATGGCCCAGAACGAGGTGGCGCGCTCGGCCTCGCCGACCATTCCGAAGAGCTCGACCGCGCTCGCCGCGGCGTAGAGATCGAGCGCGACGCCGAGCGCGAGCGCCCCGAGCGCGACGCCGAGCGCCCCCGAGGCACGCGCCGGCTCGGGCATGGCGAGGTAGCCGCGGAGGCCGAGCGCGAGGAGCACGGTGAAGAGGAGACCGGCGCCGGCGAGCAGCACCAAGAGGACCTGCGCAGCACCGAGCGCGCGCGAGGCCGTCGCCCAGACGAGCAGCCCCTGCCCGACGACGGCGACGACCACCCGCGCGAGCAAGGTGGACGCGAGCAGGCGCAGCGGTGCGCCGTCGACGAAGCCCGCGTGCCGCTCGGTCGCGGC
>JADLAB010000012.1 GCA_020848455.1 Polyangiaceae bacterium | reverse complement strand
GCGAGCCGACGCCCGTGCCGATACCGACCGCGAGCGCGGCGCCCGAGAGCGCGAAGCCGGCGGTGGTCCAGGCGGGAAAGGTGGAGCCCGACGCGCCGGCGCCGCCGTCGGCGGGCGCGAGCGGATCGGCCTCGAGGTCGAGCGTGAGACGCTTCGTCTCGCCCTCGGCGAGCGCGACCTCGGCGCGCGCCTCGCGGTACCCCGGCGCCGCGACGCGCACCTCATGCGAGCCCGGGTTCACGCTGCGCTCGCGCACCGCGTCGACCGCCACGGGCGCGCCGTCGAGCGTCACCGTGACGGCGGCGCCGCCCGCGCCCCGGATCGTGAGCTCGAGCGTGGCGATGCGCCCGCCGAGCGCCGCCGCGCGCTCGCTCGCCTCGCGGCGGGCGGCGTCGAAGGCCGGGTTCGGCTCGGCGGCGACGAAGCGCGCCGCGCGCAGGTACGCGTCGCGCGCCTCGACGAGCTGGCCGAGCGCCTCGCAAGCACGCCCCACCGGCAGCGCCGTCGTCGGGACGTCCACGAGCGCGTCGGCCCCGCGGTACTTCTCGAGCGCGGCGGCCATCTGGCCGTCGGCCGCGAGCGCGTCGCCCGCGTCGAGCAGCCGGCGCGCCGTCTCCTTGTCCGCGGCGCTCACCGCGCTCGGGTCCTTGGCGTGCGCCGGCGGCGCGAGCACGCCGCACAGCCCCGCGCTGCCGAGCAGCGCGGCCGCGAGCGACAGGCACACACCGCGCTTGGCTGTCATGGCCGGGTCCTTCGGCACCAGATTGCCGCGAACCGGGGTGCGACCGCAAGCGCGCTGCACGATGCCGTTCGCGCTTGCGCGTGATAAAAGAGAATGTAACATTCTCTTTTACATGGCACAGGTCCCGAAGGAGCACGTGCGGCGCCGCATCGTCGCCGCCGCGGCGCACCTGTTCGCGGCGCGCGGCTACGCGGCGACCACCGTCGCCTCGGTCGCGGCGCGCGCCGGCACCTCGACCGGCAACGTCTACAAGTACTTCGCCGGCAAGGAGGCGCTCTTCGACGCCGTCCTGCCCGAGGCCTTCGCGCGCGACGTGAGGCGCCTGACCCACGCGCGCATCGTCGCGCTCGGCAGCGCGCGCGACGTGCGCGAGCTGCCGCGCGACGCGCGCTACCACGTGGTCGCGGGCGAGCTGCTCGAGCGTTGCCTGGCGGAGCGCGAGCGGGTCGTCATCTTGCTCGCGCGCGCCGAGGGCACGCGCTTCGCGCGCTTCGCCGAGGACTTCGGGCGCGCGCTCGTCAGCTGGGCCCTCGGGTACGCGCGCCGCGCCTGGCCCGAGGTGCCGCGCTCGCCGGCGCTCGGCTTCGCCCTCTCGGCGGTGTACCGCGGCTACCTGCGCTCCCTCGCCGAGGCGCTGATGAGCCTGCCGAGCAGGCCGCGGGCGCAGGCGGCGATCGAGCTCCTCACGACGCACCACCAGGGCGGGCTCGCGCAGCTCTTCGCGAGCCTGGCGCGCGGGCCGGCGCCACGGGAGCTCGCGCCATGACGCTCGCCCGCCGGCCGCCGAGCGCGACGCAGCTGCTCGCGCGCATCCTCGACGCGCCCGCGCTCCCCGCGCAGGTGCGGGCGCTGCCGCCCGCCGTGCTCGCGCAGGTGATCGAGCACATCGGCCTCGAGGACGCGGGCGAGCTCGTGGCGCTCGCGACGCCCGAGCAGCTCGCCCAGGTCTTCGACCACGACCTCTGGCGCGCCGCGCAGCCCGGCGAGGACGAGACCTTCGACGCCGAGCGCTTCCGCGTGTGGCTGGCCGTGCTCTGCGAGGCCGGCGACGAGCTCGTCGCCGAGAAGCTCCATGCCCTGCCGGAGGATCTCGTCACGCTCGCCGTCCACCGTCAGGTCCTCGTGCTCGACCTCGACGCCATGATCGCCGTGATGCAGGACGGCGGCGAGGACGTGGCCGCGACCGAGAAGGCCCTCGAGTGCACCCTGCACGAGGAGATCGAGCAGTACCGGCTCGTCGCGCGGCAGCACGACGGCTGGGACGATCTCGTCGCGGCGCTGCTCGCGCTCGACCGCGACCACCACGACCAGCTCATGTCGATCCTCGAGCGCTGTGCGGCCCTCTCTGCCGACTACATCGAGGATCACGGAGGCCTCTACGAGGTGCTCACCGCCGAGCAGATGCTCGAGGCCGATCTGGCGGGCGAGCGCGAGGACCGCCGCGCCGAGGCCGGCCATGTCGCACCCTCGGCGGCGGCCGCGTTCCTGCGGCTCGCAGAGGCGCCGACCGCGGCGCCCGCGGAGCGCGACCCGCTGACGCGCGCCTATTTCCGGAACCTCTCGCGAACGCCGGCGCCGGCGGCACCCGCTGCGCCGGCCGCACCGGACCTCGTGCCGTTGCTCCGCGCGGCCGGGGTCGTCGAGCCACCGCCGCGCCTGCTGCCGGCCTCGTCGGCGTCGCGTGAGCCCGTGCTCGTCACGGCGCTGCGGCGGCTCGCGGCCGCCGATCCGGAGCTCTTCGACCGGCGCGCCGAGGAGCTCGCCTACCTCGCGAACGTGCTCGCCGCGGGCTGCCCCGTCCGGGGCCGGCGCCTGCGCCCCGCCGAGGCCGTAGAGGCGGCGCTCTCGACCTGCGACCACGGGCTACGGCTGGCCATGCGCCGCGGCACGAGGGCGGGGCAGCTCGACGCGGCCGTGCGCGTCCTCGAGGCGCAGCCCGCCGACGCGCTCTTCAGGCTGGCGTGGCCCGAGGTGCACGAGAAGGTGGAGGCCGGTGTGCTCGACGGCGGCCGGCCCGCGCGCGGCAGCGCCAGCCGAAGGTGACGCTCCGCTCGGTGCGCCCCTCGTAGAGCTCCCAGAACCTCGGCGCGATGGCAGCCCCCCGCTCGTGCACCTGCCGTGCTATGAGCGCGCGGTCATCGGCGGGCACGCGACGTGCCCGTGCAAGAGGAGGGGACGATCCATGAGAACGACTCTGCTCGCGCTCTCGCTCGCAGCGACGGCGGCGCTCGCTTCGTGCAGCAAAGAGGAGGAGACGACTCCGACGCCCGTCGACGGCGTCACCTACTCGGGCG
>JADLAB010000011.1 GCA_020848455.1 Polyangiaceae bacterium | reverse complement strand
TGGCGAGGATCGCTCCGTCCACGAACTCGTGGCGCTCCTCGGCGTGGGCGTCGAAGCGGCGGTACTCGTCGAACGTATAGCCGAGCGACAGCGCGAGGTTGCCCACGGGCCGATGGTAGCACTGCCGGCGCGTCCTGATCTGGGCCGCAACCCGTCTCGTGGTCCCTCCCCGAGCGCCTGCGCGACTAGCGCAGGCGCTCGGTCGCGCGCCCCGCGAAGCTCGAGTCCGGGACGCGCCGCACGAGGAGCGCGTAGGCCTCGCGCGCGCGGGCGCGCTCACCGAGAAGCTCGCTCGCGCGGCCGAGCCAGAAGAGGCTCTCGTCGGTGCGGGCCTCGGCGGGGTAGGTGCTCACGAGCACGCCCAGGAGCTCGACGCTCTTGTTCAGGGCCGCCTGCGCCGTCTTGGCCTGGTCGGCGCTCTCGAGCGGCCGCAGGGCGAGATCGAGGTAGGTGCTCGCGAGCCGGCGCACGAGCTTGGGGCGGTCCGCGGCCGTGCGCGGTGTGGCGTCGAGGAGCCGGCCGAGCAGGACGGCCTCGGTGACCGTGAGCTCGCGGGCGCGCGGGGGCTGGTTGCCGAGCACCTCGTGCCGCGCCGCGACGAGCACGGCGCTCGTGAGCTCGCCGGGCGGCGGCGCGCGCGGCGGCTCGGGCGGCGGGGCCGGCTCCGGCTCGGCGACCGAGGCGGCCACGAGGGTGGGCGGCGCGATGGCGACGAGCGGCGGCGGAGCGACGGTGCTCGGGCCCCGGTCGGTCGCGCACGCGGCCAGGCACCACCCGGCGAGGAGCGAGGTCGCGGACCGCAGCGCGGCGCGCATGGCGAGCCTCAACCGACCTCGATGTAGGGCGCCTCGTCCGGGGCGAGCGCCACGAGCTCGCCGACGACGCTCGAGCGTACGCAGCCGCGGGCGCGCAGGGTGTCGACGGCGCGGGCCGCCACCTCCGCCGGAAGGCACAGGAGCAGCCCACCCGAGGTCTGCGCGTCCGCGAGCGCCAGGCGCATGGGCTCGCCGAGCGCGGGTGCGAAGCGCGTGATCGCCCCCGCGTAGACGAGGTTCTTGCGGGTGCCGCCCGGCACGCAGTCCTCGGCCGCGAGCTCGAGCGCGGTCGGGAGCAGCGGCACGTCGGCGGCACGGAGGCGTGCGCCGATCCGGGCCGCCTCGACCAGGTGGCGCAGGTGGCCGAGGAGGCCGAAGCCCGTGACGTCGGTCGCGGCGTGGGCGCCGAGCTCGAGCCCGACCTCGCAGGCGACGTCGTTCAGGGCGAGCATCTGGGCGGTCGCCTCGGCGAAGGCCGCCGGATCGGCGCGGTCGGCGCGCGCCGCCTGGGCGAGCAGGCCCGTGCCGATGGATTTCGTGAGCACGAGCACGTCGCCGGGGCGCGCCGCGCGCTGCGACCAAAGGCGCGCCGGATCCACGCTGCCGACGACCGACAGACCGCACTTCGGCTCGGTGTCGTGGATGGTGTGGCCGCCCACGATGGCGCAGCGCGCCCGGGCGCAGGCCTCGTCGAGGCCCGCCATCACCTCGGCGAGGACCTCGAGGCCGAGCTTGTCGTTCGGCAAGCCGACGAACGAGAGGGCGACCTCGGGCCGGCCGCCCATCGCCCACACGTCGGACAGCGCGTTCGCCGCCGCGATCGCCCCGAAGGCGCGCGGATCGTCCACGATGGGCGTGATGACGTCGACCGTGAGCACGAGCGAGCGCAGGGCGCCCGGCGGGCGCACCACCGCGGCGTCGTCGAGCGGTCCGGGCCGCTCGTCGATCCACGGGTGCGTACGGGGCACGAGGTGCTTCAGAGCCTGGACCAGGCTCTCGGCGGCGAGCTTGCGCGCTCAGCCACCGCCCGCGACGAGGCTCGTCAGGCGTGGGTGGGTCATCGGTTGGTTCCTTCGGCTCGAGCCTAGCGCAGCCGCGGACTTGCGTCGCTCGGGCCGGGACAGTATTTGGCCCGCACCATGGCACTCGAAAGAACTTTGGCGCTCATCAAGCCGGACGCCGTCGAGAACGGCAAGGCAGGTCTCATCGTCGCGCAGCTCGAGAAGGAGGGCTTCCGCGTGCGCGCGCTCCGGCAGCTGCGCCTCTCGCGCCTGCAGGCCGAGGGCTTCTACGAGGTGCACCGCGAGCGGCCCTTCTTCGGCGAGCTCGTGAGCTTCATGTCGCGCGGCCCGATCGTCGCCATGGTCCTCGAGCGCGAGGACGCCATCGCCAAGTACCGCGAGGTCATCGGCGCGACCGACCCGAAGAAGGCGGCGCCCGGCACCGTGCGCGCCCTGTACGGCACCGACGTCGGCGAAAACGCCGTCCACGGCTCCGATGCCCCGGCGACGGCCGCGGTGGAGATTGCTTACTTCTTCGCGGGATACGAGCTACGATTGACTGGTTGATCGCGGATCCACGCGGTCTTGTGGCGGGAGGTGCGGGGCGCCATGGGGGGCACAGACACCGAACGGAGAGTTCGAACCGCGCTCGGCGTGCTCGGCGAGGCGGTGAGCGCCTTGCGAGGCGTACACGAGCTGTGCGCCTCGCGCGGGCTCGGGCCGGTGCAGATCCTGCCGGCCATCGAGACCTTCCTCGACAGCTCGCTCGGGCTGGCAGGGCAGATGCGCATGCTCTTCGGCGTGCTCGGGCGCGAGGCCGCGGGCTCGCCGCTCGGCCCGGCCGTCGAGGCGCTCGAGCGGGCGCTGCCCGGGCCGCTCGACGCGGTCGCGCGCGCCTTCGGCCGCTCGTCCTGGGCGAAGCTCGGGGCCCGCGACCGGCTCGAGCTCGAGCGCGCGGTCGGTGGCGCCGCGGCGGACATCGACGGCATTCGCAGCCTGTGCGAGCTGGTGTACGCGGCGCTGCACCCGCGCCTGCTCGAGCTCGGCGTGCGCGAGCTGGTCGAGTCGCACCGCGCGTCCGAGCTCGCCCGGGCGCGCGCGGCGCAGAGCACGGCCGGCCCGGCGCCCCAGGCGCTCTCCGTGCTCCTCGGCATCGCCGACGAGCGCAGCTTCTCGGCCGACCCGCACGTCGCCTGGGGCGTGCTCGAGGTGCTCCTGCGCGCGGTCGCCGCCAGCGGCGGAGCCGAGCTCTGCGTGCGGCCGGCGGGCGACTGGCTCGAGGTCGAGGTGGCGGCGCGCGGCCACCACAGCGCGATCACGCAGGACGGCGTGCGGTGGTCCGAGCTCGTCGTGGTCGTCGGGCCCGGTCTCCCGGTCGACCTCGTGGTGGCCGGGGCCGCGGCCGCCCAGCTCGGTCTGCGGCTCGAGCGCGGCCCGAGCGTGCAGCGCCTCGGGTTGCCCATCGAGCCCCCCTCGTGGGGCCAGGTCGCCGCGAGCTGACGGGGCGGTGCCCGTTGACGCTCGCCGCAAAGAGGGCGACGAGCGGCGCCATGGATCTCGCAGCGCTTCAGGCCCGAGTCGACGCGGCGTACGCCGATCGCTCCCTGCTCCAGGACGAAGCCCATCGCGCGGCCGTCGAGGCCGCCGTGGGGGCGCTCGACGCGGGCCGCGTGCGCGTCGCCGAGCCGCGCCCGGGCGGGGGCTACGAGGTGCACGCCTGGCTGATGCGCGCCATCCTGCTCTTCTTCGCCGTGCGCAAGATGCAGGTCCTCGAGCTGCCGCCCTTCGAGTTCCATGACAAGATCCCGCTGAAGAAGGACCTCGCGGCCGCGGGCGTGCGCCTCGTGCCCCCGGGCACGGTGCGCTACGGCGCCTTCCTCGAGGCGGGCACGGTCGTGATGCCGGGCTACGTCAACATCGGCGCTCACGTCGGCACGGGCACCATGGTCGACACCTGGGCCACGGTCGGGAGCTGCGCGCAAGTGGGCCGGCACTGCCACCTCTCGGGCGGCGTCGGCATCGGCGGGGTGCTCGAGCCGCCGGGCGCTCGCCCGGTCATCATCGAGGACGGCGTGTTCCTCGGGTCGCGCTGCATCGTCGTCGAGGGCATGATCGTCGAGCGCGAGGCGGTCGTCGGCGCGGGCGTCGTGCTCACGAGCTCGACCCGCATCGTCGACGTCACCGGCCCCGAGCCGGTCGAGCACACGGGCGTCGTGCCTGCGCGCAGCGTCGTCATCCCGGGCACCCGCCCGAAGCGCTTCCCGGCGGGCGAGTTCGGGGTGCCGTGCGCGCTCATCATCGGCAAGCGCAGCGAGTCGACCGATCGCAAGGTGTCGCTCAACGCGGCGCTGCGCGACTTCGAGGGCCTGGCGTGAGCGCGGTCGCCGAGCGCCTGCGCGACACCTTGCTCTGGCTGTGCCGCGTCCCGTCGTTCACGGGCGAGGAGCAGGCCCTGTGCGAGGCACTCCTGCGGCGCCTGGAGCCCGTGCGGCTCGCCGGCGCGGTGCGGCGCTACGGCGATTCGCTGGTCGTGCCGGTGTCGCGCGGCCTCGGCCCGGACGGCGCGCGGCGCCCGCACGTCGCGCTCGTCGGCCACACCGACGTCGTGCCCACCGACCACGACGGGCCCCCGCGCGTCGAGGGCGACCGGCTCTACGGGGCCGGCGCGAGCGACATGAAGAGTGGACTCGCGCTCATGCTCGACCTCTGCGAGGCCGACCCCGACCTCTGCGACGACCTCGACCTCACGCTCGTGTTCTATGCGCGCGAGGAGGGGCCCTACCTCGACAACGAGCTCGAGCGCGTGCTCGCCGACGACCCCGAGCTCCGCGCGGTCGATCTGGCCGTGTGCCTCGAGCCGAGCGACAACAAGCTGTCGCTCGGCGCCTGCGGCTCGATCCACGCGGAGCTCTGCTTCACCGGCCGCACGGCGCACAGCGCGCGCCCGTGGCAGGGTGACAACGCCATCCACAAGGCCGGGCCGTTCTTGTGCGACCTCGCCGCGCTCGCACCGCGCGAGAGCCTGTGCGAGGGCTTCGTCATGCGCACCGTGACGAGCGCGACCCTCGTCCACGGCGGTCGCGGGCGCAACGTCGTACCGGACGAGCTCGTCTTGAACCTCAATCATCGCTTCAGCCCGGACACGACGCTCGAGCAGGCGCAGCGCGACATCGAGGCTCTGGTCGCGGGCCGCGCCGCGATCACCTGGCGCGATCTGTCGCCCGCGGCGCCGCCCTGCGCGAACCACCCGCTCGTCGCGCTGCTCCGGGACGCGGGCGTCGCGGCCGTGGAGCCCAAGCAGGCCTGGACCGACGTCGCGCGCTTCGCGGTCCACGGCGTCGCGGCGGTCAACTTCGGTCCCGGCACCAACGCGCAGGCGCACCAGCGCAACGAGTGGACGAGCCTCGCGGCGCTCCTGCAGGGCCGGGCGATCCTGGCGCGCTGGCTCGAGCGCGTCGCCAGCCACCCCTTGCACCCGGCCCCGGGCACCTGAGCCGGCCGCCATTTGCTTGCCGCGCCGGCGGGCGCGCCGGCTAAACTGCCCGGGCGCGCTCGCGCGCCTGCCCCGGAGTCCCATGACGACGCTCGCTTCGCTCCTCCTCAAGACCGGTGCGGTGAGCGTGCCCGAGTACGAGGCGGCGCTGCGCCGGCAGAGCCTGCACGGCGGCGACATCGGCACGAGCCTGCTCGAGCTCGGCGTGCTGAGTGAGCTCGGCCTGTTGTCGGTGCTGGTCGAGCACACGGGGCTGCCGGCAGGCCCGCTCGGGCGCTTGCCCGCACCTACCGACGAGCTCGGGGTCGCCTGTCCCCCGCGCCTGGCGCGACGCCACTGCGTCTTCCCGCTCGCGCTCGACGCCGCGTCGCTCGAGCTCGCCGCGGCGGCACCGCTCGATCCCCAGACCGCCGCGGGGCTCGCCAGGGGGGCCGGGCGCTCCGGGGTGCGCTGCGTCGTCGTCACGGAGATCCGGCTGCAGGAGGCGCTCTGGCGCCACTGCGGTGCGCCCGTGGACGAGCGCCTGCAGGCGGTCATCGAGGTGGTCGACGGGGGCCTGCCGTCCGTCGAGCCACCGGCGTCCGCGCCCGGCGAGGACGAGCTCGGGATCGACGTCGCGGCGACGCTCGCCGAGGAGGCGCTCGGCATGCCGGCCGCCGAGGCGACCCTCGCGCCCGAGCCCGCGGCCGAGGGGGCGGCCGCCGCGCCGGTCGAGGCGGCGCCCGCCGAGCCCGCCCCGGTCGGTGAGCTCGCGACCGAGACGAGCGCCGTCGTCGATCTCACCGCCGAGGCCGAGGTGATCGAGACGCCGGCGGGGCCGCCGTCGCGGCCGCCCTACCGCCGCATGAGCGAGCATCCGCTCGGCGTCGTCGTCTCGGCCCGCCAGCCCTCGCTCCTGCGCGCGCCCGCGGGCCTCGAGCTCGAGGCGGCCGCGGCACCGGACGAGGTCCCGCCCGCCGAGCCCGCGGCTCCGGCGCCGGACGAGGCGCCCGCCGAGCCCGCGGCCGCGGCGCCGGACGAGGCGCCCGCCGAGCCCGCGGCTCCGGCGCCGGACGAGATCCCGCACGAGCCGGCGACGCGTCGCGTGCACGAGGCCCCGGCGCCCGAGGCCACGGTCCTCGCGGTGGAGCTACCACCGACGCCGCTGCCGGCGGACGACGCGCCTCCGTCGCTCCGCACCGCGCTCGGCGGGGCCGAGGGTGCGGCGGCGCACCGCGTGGTGTTCCGGCACCGCGGTCCGCTCACCCGCGAGCAGGCGGACGAGGCGATCGCCGCGGCCGAGGATCCGCGCCTGCTCCCCGAGATCTTCGTCTACTACGCCCGCCAGTTCTTCGAGCGCGTCGCCTTGCTCGTCGTGCAGGGGCAGGGCGAGGCGGCCGAGGTCCGGACCGCCCATGGCGTGCCCGGCGCCGTCGGGGCGCTGCGGCTCGGGCTCGGAGACGACGGTCGGCTCAGCGTCGCGGCCAAGAGCGGCGCCCTGTTCGTCGGCGCGCTGCGACCCACCGGCTCGGACGGCGAGCTCCTCGCCGCGCTCGGCCACACGACCGACGCTCCGGCCTTGCGCGCGGCGCTCCTGCCGTTGCGGGTGCGGGGACGAGTCGTGGCCATGCTCTACGCCGACGACGCGCCCGACGACGTCGACGGCGAGGCCGTGGCCGAGGCGGCCTCGGTGGCGCAGGCGGCCGGCGCCGCGATGGCGGCGCTCATCGTGAAGAAGAAGGCGCGCCGCAGCTGAGCGCGGCGCGCGTGGCGTCACGGCTTGGCGGCGGCCTCCTTGAGCGCGAGGTCCACCACGCGCCGGAAGCGCACGAAGCTCTGGGGACCCGACACGTAGTAGCCGTTCACCACGAACGCGGGTGCTCCGCCGATCTGGGCCTTGGTCGCGGCCTCGCCGTCGGCCTCGACGCGCTTCTTCAAGGCGTCGCTCGCGATGGCGGCCGACCACTTGCCGAGGTCGAGGCCCGCGGGCTTGCCGTCGAGCGCGAGCTCGCCCACCGCCTTCTTGAGCGCGTCCGTGTCGAGCGCCTTCTGGTTCTGGAAGAGCACGTCGTGCAGGGCCCAGAAGCCCTTGCTGCCCTTCTGCTCGTACACGGCCTGGGCCGCGATCGCCGCCGGCAGGGCGTTCTTGTGCACCGGCAGCGGGCGATGGCGCCAGACCACCTTGATCTTGTCGCCGTAGGTCTCGACGAGCTGGCTCATCACGCCCGCGGCGCGCGCGCAGTACGGGTCCTCGAACTCCGAGAACTGCTGGATGACGACCGTGGCCTTGTCGCCGCCCTTCGTGGGGGCATCCTTCGGCGCCGGGCCCACGTCCTTCTTCTCGAGGGTGGACGCGAGGGCCGGCGGCTCCTTGCCGTCCTTGACGAGCTCCTTGTAGAGGTCGGCAGGCTTCACGTCCTTCTTGAGGAGCGCCTCGGCCCGCACGAGCTCCTCGTCGATGACCTTGGTGAAGGTCTCGAGCTCCTCGGCCCCCGCGATGCGGCGGCCGTTGATGAAGAACTGCGGGATGCCGATGGCCTGGAAGTCGTCCGCCACGACCTGGCCCGCGTAGATGCGGTCTGCGTGGCGGCGCTTCTGGACGGCGTCCTTCAGCTTGGCCGCGTCCGTGCCGAGCTTCTGCTTCTTGCCGTCGACCGTGACCTCGACGTCGCCGAGCTCGGCGGCGTACTTGTCGAGCTCGGCCGCACCGAGCGCCGCCTGCTTCGAGAAGAGCAGATCGTGCGCCGCCCAGAAGCCCGGCGCGCCCTTCTGGGCCAGGGCCTCGAGCGCGAAGCTCGCGGCCGACTCGCCCGGGCGCCGGGGGATCGGGTTGTCGAGCCACACGAGGCGCACCTTGCCGGCGTACTTCTCGGTCTCGAGGATCTTCTTCACCGTGGGCGCGACCTTGTTGCACTGCGGGCACTCGAAGTCCGACAGCTCCACGATCGTGACGAGCGCGTCGGCCTTCTTGAAGGGCTCGGGGCCGGCGAGTCGCGACGCGGCACCGGCCGGCGGCACGATCTTCCAGACGGTCTTCGTGTCCTGCTCCGGCTTCTTCGGCGGCTCCTTCGGGGGCGGCGGCTGCGGCTGCGGTTGCGCGCTCGCGGCGCTCGGATCCTTCGGCTTGTTCTGGTTCGTGAGCTTCACGTAGAGCTCGTCGGCCTTGGTCCCCGCGGCGAGCGCCTGCTCGGCCGCCTTGAGCTGCCGGTCGATCTCCTGCGAGAAGGTGCCCACCGACTGGTTGCCGTTGATGAACACGCCGTTGACGAAGAAGGCCGGCGTGCCGCTCACGCCCGAGCGCCGGCCGAGGTCGAGATCCTCCTGGACCTTCTGCCGGTCGGCCGCGTTGTCGGCCATGGCCGCCTTCCACTTGGCGGCGTCGATGCCGGCCTCGGCCGCCCACACCTCGAAGTTGTCGGGCGACAGATCGCGGTTGTTCTCGAAGGCGCGCTCGTTGAACGCCCAGAACGCCTCGGAGCCCGCCAGGCGGAAGACCGCCTGCGCCGCGACGTGCGCCGGCATCGCCTTCGAGTGCATGGGCAGCGGGTTGTTCTTCCAGACGAGGCGCAGCTTCTCGGGACCGTACTTCTCCTTGAGCGTCTGCATGGTGCCGAGCTCGTTGTCCTTGCAGTACGGGCACTGGAAGTCGCTGAAGATCACGATGGTCACGGGCGCGGTGCGCGCGCCCCAGCTCGGATCCTTCGAGGACACCGGGATGGACGCGGCCTCGTCGCTCCAGGGCCCCTGCGGGTAGAGGCCCTTGGCCTGGCCGTGCTCGGCGGCGACGCTGTGCGACCCGCCGCCGCCCCGGTCGACGCCCCACATGAGGCCCACACCGGCCAGGAAACACAGGATGAAACCGACGACTGCCGTACCCTTGTTCATTGCTTGCTCGTCCTGGGGACGCGCCTCGGGGGGAGGCGCGCCGCGAAACCTAGCCGTCCAGGTCGCGGCCAGCAAGGCGATGGGAAACTTGGCCCACCTTGTCCTACATGCTCACCATCGCGGCAATGGACGACTGCTTCGACCGTGCCGGGCTGCCTCGGGCGTTTGGCCGCTACCTCCTCTTGCGCATGCTCGCGCGCGGCGGCATGGGTCAGGTCTTCCTCGCCTCCACGACGGGCGTGGAGGGGGCCGAGCGCCCCGTCGTCGTGAAGGTGATCCGGCGCGAGTACGCGCACGATCCGAACTTCCTCGCGCGCTTCCTCGACGAGGCGCGCGTGCAGGCGCAGCTGCAGCACTCCGGCGTGGCGCAGGTCATCGAGGCGGCGACCGCCGAGCCCGGCGGCGACCCCTACGTCGTGCTCGAGTACGTCGAGGGCCGCAGCCTCGGCGCGGTCCGGCAGCGCGTGGCGGAGGTCGGCTACCGCATCGGCTGGCAGGACGCCGTCGCGGCCGTCGGGCTCGCCGCCGAGGCCCTCGCCTACATCCACGAGCGCTGCGACGCGTCCGGTCGTCCGCTCGAGATCGTGCACCGCGATCTGTCGCCGCACAACGTGATGGTCGGCTACGGCGGCGAGCTCAAGATCATCGACTTCGGCACGGCGCGCGGTCAGAACCGCCGCTGCCACACGGTCGCGGGCGTCGTGTTCGCCAAGCCGGGCTACGTCGCGCCCGAGGTGGCGGGCGGGGACCCCGGCGACGCGCGCGTCGACATCTACGCCGCGGGCGTGATGCTGTGGGAGCTGTGCGCGGGGCGGCGCTTCCTGCAGGGCGACGCCGCGCAGCACCTGGCCGCCGTCGAGCGGGGCGACCGCAATCCGCCGCCCGTCGCCCACCTGGTCGGCGCGCCCCCGGCGCTCGACGCCGTCATCGCGCGCATGACCGCGCACGATCGCGAGGCGCGCTACGCCTCGAGCCGCCTCGCGGCGCGCGAGCTGGCCCGGCTGCTCGGCGGGGCCCCCGCCCTGCCGAACGGCGAGCGCGGCATGCGGGCGCGGGTCGCGCAGCTCATGTACAACCTCTACCCGCTCGAGCCGTCGCGCAGCCGCTTCGAGATCGCGCGGCTCATCGCCTCGGCGCGCAGCCGAGCCCTGCCGCGTCCGGCACCGGTCGAGGAGAGCCCGCCGCCGGCGCCCGTGGAGACCGCCCCGGACCTGCTCGCGGGCACGCGCTACCGCCTGGGGCGCGAGATCGGGCGCAGCGCCACGAGCGTCGTGTACGAGGGCGAGCACGTCGAGCTCGGCCGCCGCGTGGCGCTCAAGCTCCTGGCGGAGGGGCAGGCCCTGTCGCGCGAGACCGAGGCGCGCTTCCGCCGCGAGGCGCGCGCGCTGTCGCGCCTCGCCCACCCCGGGGTCGTGCGCGTGTACGACTTCGGCCACACCGCCGACGGCCGCGTGTTCTGCGCCATGGAGCTGTGCCTGGGCGAGACGCTGAAGGCCGTCCTCGCGCGCGAGCCGATGGACTGGCGTCGTGCGCTGCGCGTCGCGCGCCAGGCCTGCGCCGCGCTCGACGCCGCCCACCGCTCGGGCGTCGTGCATCGCGACCTGAAGCCGGCCAACCTCATCCTCACCGACCAGGGCGCGCTCAAGCTCATCGACTTCGGCCTGGCGCACGACGACGGCGAGCTCGCGGAGAGCGGGCACGAGGCCGAGGGGCAGACGGCAGAGGCGCGCTCCGCGGCTCCCGCGGGCGCCGAGCCGCGCGCGGCGGCCGCCCCCGACCTCGGGTCCCTCACGCTCTTCGGCACGCCCGAGTACATGGCGCCCGAGCAGGTAGCGGGCGCGCGCATCGACGCGCGTGCCGACGTCTACGCGCTCGGCTGCGTGCTCTACGAGATGCTGACCGGCAGCCTGCCCTTCACCGGCGAGAGCGCGGTTGCGGTGCTCGACGCGAAGCTCCGCGCCCTGCCCGAGCCGCCGCACGAGCGCGCCGCGAACCGGGGCATCAGCCGGGCCGCGAGCGCCATCGCGATGCGCGCGCTCGCGCGCCGGCCCGAGCGCCGCTTCGGGAGCGCGGCCGAGATGGCCGACGCCATCGCCGACGCGCTCGACGAGCCCACGCGTCAGCGCACCCGGCGCCGCGCCGTCGGGGCGGGCATCGCCGCGGCCGTCGTCGCCTGTGCCGCCGTCCTGCTCGGCTCGCAGGTGCGCCCCTTCTTGCCGGCCGCCCCGGCGGGGCTGCGCGCGCCGGAGGCGTTCGGCGCTCCGGCCGTCCTCCCGGTCCCCGCCACGCCTCCCGAAGGCGCGGTGCTCGACGGCGTGGATCTCCGTCCCGTCGGCGGCCGAGCGGCGAGCTCCGCGGACGCCGAGCCTTCATCCGCGCCCGGGCTCGATCACGGAGCCGACGAGCGGCTGCAGCCGGCGAGCCCGCCCGGGCGCGGCCCGACGCGTCGGCGCGAGGACGCGGCGCCCTCCGGCAAGCCTCCGGCCGAGCGCCGGGACGAGCGCCCCGGCACGCAGGCGCTCTTGCGCTCCTCGGCCGGCTGACGGTGCACGGGCCCGCGGCTCGCGCGCGCGCCGTGAAGCTTTTCGACGGCCGCGCCCGTGCTATGAGAGGCCGGCTGTACACCACCGACCCCGCCACGAGCCTCGGCCGAACGGATCCCCCCACGTGACGATCGCTCCCGCGACCCAGGAAATTGCGCCGTCGAGCGCGGACGTGACCACCGGCGAGGTCGCCGCCCCCCAGGAGGCCGCCGCCCCGTCCGTCAACCTGGTGACCTCCGGCAACCCGTACCGGGTCATCCTGAAGCTGGCGCTGCCCACCGTGGGCGCGATGCTGCTCCAGAACGTCGTCAACATCGTCGACATGTACCGCTTCGGCAAGCTGTCCGAGGCGGACGCCACGGCGGCCGACGCGGTGTTCTTTCCGTCGCTCGTCATCCTCTGGATCTTCGGCGGCTCGCTCAGCGCCATCTCCGTCGGGACGCAGGCCTTCAGCGGTCGGCGCTACGCCGAGCAGCGCTACGGGGACGCCGGCGGCGTGCTGCTCAACGCGCTCACGGTCGCCGGGGTGCTCGGGCTCCTGTTCACGGGCCTGGCTTACCTCTTCAAGGGGCCCCTGCTCGGGGCGCTCTGCCCCGACCCGCACGCGCGCGAGGCGGCCGAGCACTTCCTCGGGATCCGCCTGCTGTCGATCCCCTCCATGGCCGCGACCTTCGCGCTCAAGGCCTTCTTCGACGGCGTGGGCAAGACGGGCGTGCACTTCGTCGCCTCGGCGATCATGAACACGGTCAACGTCGCCCTGTCGTGGGTGCTCATCACCGGCGCCGAGCCGCTCGGGATCGCCCCCATGGGCTTCGTGGGCGCCGCCGTGAGCGGCACCGTGGCGACCTACCTCGGGCTCGTCATCATGCTCGGCTTCATGCTCGCGCCCGCCTACCGCAAGCGCTACCACTTCTTCGACTTCCGCAAGTTCTCGCGGCGCCTCACGTGGGACGTCGTCAAGCTGTCGATCCCCGGCGGGCTCGCCACCGTGGCGGTGATGAGCGGCTTTCTCGTGTTCGCCGGCATCGCGAGCAAGCTCGACGACGGCTCGACCATCGGCCCGATCAACGGCGCCGCCACGACCCTGGTCGTCACGGTGATGAAGCTCACCTTCTTCGCCTGTCTCGCCTTCGGCACCTCGACCGCCACGCTCGTGTCGCAGGCGCTCGGCGAGCGCGACCCCGACAAGGCGGCGCGCTTCGGCTGGTCGTCGGTGAAGCTCGGCATCGTCGTGTTCGGCGTGGTGGGCGTCGTCGAGGCCCTGGCCGCGCGCCCGCTCCTCGGGCTGTTCCAGAACAGCGACGCGGTGCTCGACGCCGCGACCGGCCCCTTCCGCCTGATGGGCATCATCACCCCGCTCATCGCGACGGGCATGATCCTCACGCAGGCCCTGTTCGGCGCCGGCGCCACCAAGTACGTCATGGTGGCGGAGCTGCTCCTGCACTTCACCTGCCTCGTCCCGCTCGCCTGGCTGCTCGGCCTGCGGCTCGACCTCGGCCTCATGGGCGTGTGGTCGGCCGCGGTGGCCTACATCGTCGGCCTCGCGCTCGCGATGGGCATCAAGTTCAAGCTCGGCGGCTGGAAGCGCATCCGGCTCTGACTCGACGTTCGCCCTTTCGGGCGAAAGTCTCGCGGCTACAGGGATCAGGCTGCAGACTTCAGGCACGCGACTCGAGGGAGCGAATCAGTCCCTCGAGCGCACGCACGCGCTCATCCTAGCGTGACTCGAGCTCATCACGATGGAATGCAGCGACCTCCCGGAGAGCGTCCAGACCATCGGGCTTCGCTACGAGCAGGACACGCTTCGCCCTCCGATCCTGGGCGTCGGCATGGCGGACCGGGAGGGCATGGCGGAGTTCCAGGCCTACTGGGAGGCGAACTGCTTCCACCTGGAGTAGGCGCGTGGGCGCGCCTGCACCCCTGCACCCCTGCACCCCTGCGGCTGGGCGTGCTCGTCCAGGCGCGCCACGTGTGCCGCGCGCGGGGTCTCGGGTCAGGTCGCCGCCTCCGAGCGCGGGCGCGTGGCGGGCACGTCCGTGTCCTCGTAGAAGGCCGACATCGGTACCGTGAGACCGACCGAGGTGAGCCGGACCAGGCCGTCGGCGCCCACCGGATCGAACTCCCAGGTGCTCCGGGCGGTCGAGCGGTACACGACGACGTGGCGCTGGCGCGAGTCGACGAGCGCGTACTCGCGCAGCTCGGGCAGGCGCCGGTAGTCGTCGAACTTCTCGCCCCGGTCGTAGGCAGCGGTCGAGTCCGAGAGAACCTCGACGATGAGGGACGGGTAGTGCGCGATAAGCGGGTCGTCGCGATCACGCGGGTCGCAGGTCACGAACACATCGGCGTAAAAGTACGCGTCCGCGGCCTCGACGTGCAGCTTCACGTCGAGCAGGTACGTGCGGCACGGGCGACCGCGCAGGTGCGCCTTCAAGACGGCAGCGACGTTGGCCACGACGTCGTTGTGCAGCTTGGTCGCCCCGGACATGGCGAAGATGGCGCCACGGACGAACTCGTGCCGGGTCGGGCTCGCCCGCTCGAGCCCGAGGTACGCCTCGGCAGTCATCGGGGGCGTCTCGGCGGGCGCACTCATCGGGCCAAGTCTACCGCGAACGGTGCACGCGGGCGACGCCCCGGGGCCTGCCCTACGGCTCGTCCTCTTCGCCGATGCGGAGCTCGCCCACGCACTTCATGAAGGCGTCGCAGCCCTGGTCGGCGCAGCGCGCGAGCTTCTTCATCGCGTCGGCCTCGGAGGGCGCCTCGCGGCACTCCTCGCGGCACTCCTTCGCCTCGTCGGCGGCCTCCTGCCTCGTCGCCGCGAGCTCCTCGGGCGCGGTGCCGTCCGTCTTCGCGAGCTCCACGGCGAGCTCCACGGCGCACTTCGAGATCATGTCGCAGGCCTTGTCGCAATCGGCCAGCACGCCCGAGGCCGAGGCCGATGCGGATGCGGTAGCCGCTGCGGACACGGCAGCCGATGCGGACGCGGACGAAGACGCCGTCCCCGAGCTCGTCGGGTGCGCCGCTGCCGACGCGGCCGGGCCGCCCTCGCCGTCGGCCCTCGCGCTCGCGCTCGCCGTGGCGCTCGCCGTAGGTGCGGCGGCGGCCGTCGCGGTCGCCGAGCGCGCGGTGGAGCTCCCGCTCGCCTTGTCCCCGCCGCCGCAAGCGACGAGCCCCGCGAGGCCGAGCCCGAGCGCGCCACCGACTTTCCGCATGAGGCCGGGGTACCACATTCGCGCGGGCGGTGCGCGTCGCGCTACAGCCACGCGTACGCCGCGCGCAGGATCGCGCGCCCGTCCTGCTCGACCGGCGTGCCGTGCGCGAGCGCGATGCGCTCGAAGTCCCAGCCGAGCATGGCATCGACCTGCCGGCGCGCCGCGGCGCGATCGCGCACGGCGAAGCGCTCGGGCCAGCCCCGGCCGGGCGCCGTGTTGCCCATGAGCCGCGCGACGAGGCGGGTCGTCCGCGACGGGTGCCGCGACAGGTCGAGGAGCGCGTCGGCGCAGACGAGCGTGCGGCTCCGCGCGTGGAAGAACACGACCTCGTGCTCGAAGCGCGCGCCGAAGTAGCGCTGGTCGAGCTCGCCCGCCCAGAGCGGGTGGGGCGTGTCCGACAGCACGTGCCCCCAGGCGAGATCCGCGCGCTTCTTCTCGAGCCCCGGCGAGGCGCAGAAGAGCGCGTCCGGGTAGGCGCGCAGCCAGTCGCCGGCGTAGAGGTGATGGAACAGGCTCGCTGCCGCGACCGCCCGCACCGGCCCGAGCGCGTCGACGGCGGCGCGCGTCGCCCGGTCGAGCGCCACCGGGCAGTGCACGAAGAGCCCGCCGTCGCCGAGGCGCACGACGGTCATGCGGGTGCCGGTCTCGAGACCCCAGAAGCGCTGCCTGCGCGTCGCGGTCCAGAGCCCGTCGCCGGCGACCTCGAGCGCCGGGCAGCCGCGCGCCGCGCTCGCGCCCGCGTCCCGGTCGCTCACGGGCCGAGCGCGCCCAGACCCACCTGCATCGCGCATCGCAGGAACTCGGTGCAGTCCGTCATCTTCAAGCACGGCTCGAGCCGGCCGAGGACGGCGTTACTGCCGGCACCCGCGCGCGCCATGCCGTCCTTGCACTTCTTCTTGCAGTCGCCGAGCTTGGCTCCGACGTCCTGCCGGGCCTTGTCCGCGAGCGCCGGACCGCCCATCTTGGACGCGAGATCGACGGCGCAGCCGAGCGCCTGGTCGCAGTAGGCGTCGCACATCGGCGCGGCGGCCGAGCTCGCGCCGGGCGCCGCGAGCCCGTCCGCGGCGGTCCCGCGCCCCGAGCTCGACGCACTGCCGTCCGACGTGCCGCCGCCGCACGCCACCGCGGCTGCCGCGAGCGCGAGGAGCCCGGCGATCCGCGACCCGCGACCCGCGAGCGCTCGTGGCGCGCCGGAACGGCCAAGCACGCGTCAGAACCCGCAGTCGTCCATCCGCGCCTTGCCGAGGGCGCGGCGGGCCTTGCGCTTGGCGATGACGTTCTGCAGGCGCTGCTCGGGCAGGGTGTCCCCGGCCTCGACGACCTCGGTGAGCAGCTTGACGTACTCCTCCTTGTCGGCCGCCGTCTTCTCGGGCCGGGCGCAGAGGTACCTGGCGGCGTACTGGAACTTCCCGAGCAGGGCCTTGCCGCCGTTCAGCTCCGAGGCGCGCTCGAAGTGCTTCTTCGCCTCGTCGAGCTCGGCCATGCCCGAGCGCGCGTGGTAGGCGCCGAGCACGACGTGGCCCGAGCCGTAGAGGTAGGTCTCGTCGAGCTCGACCGCGCGCTCGGCCAGCGCCACGCCGACGAACAGCTCGGCCACCTGGGATGGCTGGTCCTTGAGGAGGTTCACCTTGCTGAGCCAGGCCTGCCCGACCCAGAACAGGATGGGCGTGTCCTTCTCCGCGTCGACGAACTCCGCGAGCCAGGCGCGCATGCCGTCGATGCCGCCCTTCTTGGCGGCCTCGAAGCCCGGGTGCTGCATCTCGAGCAGCTTCACGCCGTAGAAGGTGGCGCGGTCGTAGGCCGCGATGGCGCGCGCCTTGTGATACTCGGCGAGCTCGCTCTCCTCGCCGTAGGCGTCCGCCGCCTGCTCCATCTTGTCCTCGATGAAGCCGAAGCCTGCGCCCGCCCAGCCCTTCACGAGCATGAAGAGCGCGTCCTCGTTGTACGGCCCGAGAAAGTGCATGCCCTCGAACTGCCCGAGGCCGGCGAAGGCGATGACGTTCGCGACCTCGTAGTCGCTGAGCGTGTTGACCGCGTCGGCGCCCTTGCGCGTCGAGGCGACCTGGCCGTCGAAGATGAGCTTCTTCAAGCACCCCGCCGTGGACAGGCTGCACAGGGCACCGAGCAGCAGCGGCGCCGCCCGCCGCGCCCACCGTCCCCAGCCGCGGCTCGCACCCGAAAGGCTCACGTTCAGCATGCCCGCTTCTAGCGCGGGCGCGGCTCGGTGTACAAGCGCGCTTCTGCGGGCCGGGGCGCGTCAGCGCGGGAACGCAGCGGCGTTTCCGCCGTCGACCGTGAGCACGCAGCCGGTCGTCGCGTGCGCGGTCGCGAGGTACACGAAGGCCTCGGCGACGTCCTCCGAGCTCGTCTCGCGCGTGAGCAGGTTGGCGCGGAAGTACTCGCTCGGGGACACGCCCCGGGCGCGCGTCTGCGTCGCGAGCGCCCCGGTGGCGAAGAGGCCCGTGCGCACGCGGTCGGCGTTGACCGCGTTGCTGCGGATGCCCTCGTGCCCGAGGTCGACCGCGTACTGCCGCATGAGGGCGAGCAGGGCGGCCTTGGGCACGGAGTAGGGGCCGAGCCCGGGAGCGTGGTGGAAGGCCGCCTTCGAGGCGTTGAACAGGAGGGCGCCGCCCGCGCGCTGCACGAGCAACGCATCGGCCACCGCCCGGGCGAAGTGCTGGTGTCCGAGCAGGTTCACCTCGAGCGAGCGCCGCAGCGCCTCCTCGCCGCCGTCGGTGTGCAGGGCACCGCTCGGCGCCACCCCCGCGTTCGAGACCAGGATGTCGACCCCGCCGAAGGCCTCGCAGGCGGCGCGCACCGCCTCGAAGCCCGAGCGCCCGTCGGCGACGTCGCAGCACACCGTGACGACGCGCCCCGCGTGGGCCTCGCGCGGGCCCTCGGCCACGCACTCGAGCACGCGCTCGTCGCGGTCCGCCATGACGACGTGGGCGCCGGCGGCGAGCATGGCCTTCGCCGTGGCGAGGCCGATGCCGCTCGCCGCGCCGGTGACGAGCGCCACGAGCCCCGCGAGGCGCGCCGGCGGGCCCGCTGCCGGGGGCGCCGCGCCGCACTCCGCCTCGAAGGCATCGAGCTCGGGCAGCGGCGCATAGCGGCCGAGCGCGCGGGCCCGCTCGGCCACGGCCACGCCGTGCTCGTAGGCGTCGGCCGTGGCCCACGCCTCGCGCAGGCTCGGCGCGAGGCACAGCGCACCGAGCCCGGGCACCAGCACCACACGCGGCCACGGCGCGCCGCGCTCCGGGCGGCGTCCGCGCAGCTCCGCACCGCGCGCGAGGTAGGCGTCGTGGGTCCGCGCGTAGCCGGCGAGCTCGGCGTCGAGCCGCGCCGCGATGAGCTCGGAGGCCTCGCCGTACTCGTGCCGGGCCACGAGCGGCAGGCGCCCCGCGTGGATCACCTGGGCCGGCGTCGCCGCGGCGCAGCGCTCGGGCCCGAGCTCGGCCGCCGCGAGGCTGAAGCGGACGAGCTCCGGGGTGGCACGCCAGTGGGCGATGACGTGCCGCCCGCTCGCGCGCGCGAGCGCACCGCGCAGCGCGAGCGCCATCGTGCGCCGCGGGCCGTCGCTGTCCGCGAGGGGCTCGGCGAAGGCGGCCTCGGGGAGCGCCGGCACGACGTGCTGCTCGGCGCGCGTGACGGCCTGCACGGTGCGCTCGTAGCACTCGCGCGCGGTCGCGCCCCAGGTCGCGATGCCCAGCCGCTCGAGCACGAGCAGGCTCGGCTCGCGGCCGCGCTCCGCGACGTGGCGCCGGAAGGTCTCGGCCACGCGCCGGGCCAGGAGGGCGCCCGAGCGCGTGTACGGCACGAACGACAGCTCGTCACCCCACACGCGCCGCGCGCTCGCCTCCGCGTCCTCTTGCACCAGGATGGCGAGCACGACGTCGGCCTGGCAGTGGTCCACGAACGCGGCGGGCAGCTGCGCGTGCCACAGGGCCGCGCTCGAGGGGCGCACCCCGTCGGGATCGCGGCGGCTGCGCGCGAGCTCGGCCTCGAGGGCCGGCTCGAGCGCCCCGTCGAGCGTCGCGGCGCGCACCAGGCTCGCGAGCTCGCACGCCGCGAACGAGCTCGGCTCGAGGCCGGGCGGACCGAGCTCGCCCTCGTGCAGGTGGAGCACGCCGAGCTCCAGGCCGAAGGCGTCGCGGGCGCGTGCCTTCAGCGAGCAGCCGAGGCCACCCCGGCCGGGGCCGAGCGCGCTGGCGAGCAGCCGCGCCGTGTACCGGCGCGAGGCCAGATCCTCCCCGTGCGCGCTGCCGTGGCGCGCGCGAAGCTCGGCTTCCGCTTGCGAGTCGAACCGCGACTCCATCCGGCCCTGTTTATACGGAGTCTCGCGCGGCGCGTCGAGCGGGTCGGCGCGGCCGGCGACCGTCGGGCGCCGCGCCGGCGCCGGGGCCGCCACGCGGTGCGAGCCGAGCGCGCGCCCGGCCCGCCCGCGCGCGCGGCGCTCAGTAGCGGTAGGTGTCGCGCTTGTAGGGCCCCTGGACGGGCACGCCGATGTACTCGGCCTGGCGCGGCGTGAGCTTGGTCAGGCGCACGCCGAGCTGCCCGATGTGCAGCCGCGCCACCTCCTCGTCGAGGTGCTTCGGCAGCACGTACACCTTCTTCTCGTAGCGCGCCGCGTGCTGCCACAGCTCGAGCTGCGCCAGCACCTGGTTCGTGAACGAGGTGCTCATCACGAAGCTCGGGTGCCCGGTGGCGCAGCCGAGGTTGAGCAGGCGGCCCTCGGCCAGCACGAGCACGCCGTGACCGTCCGGGAAGACCCACTCGTCGTACTGCGGCTTGATGGGCACCTTCTTGATGCCCGGGACCTTGGCGAGCCCGGCCATGTCGATCTCGTTGTCGAAGTGGCCGATGTTGCCGACGATCGCCTTGTCCTTCATCTTCGCCATGAGCTCGACCGTGAGCACGTCGCGGTTGCCCGTGGCGGTGACGAACACGTCGGCCGTCGCAGCCGTGTCCTCGAGGGTCGCGACCTGGAAGCCGTCCATCACCGCCTGCAGGGCGCAAATGGGATCGATCTCGGTGACGATCACGCGGCAGCCTTGACCGCGCAGCGCCTCGGCGCAGCCCTTGCCCACCTCGCCGTAGCCCGCCACGACGGCCACCTTGCCGCCCAGCATCACGTCGCTCGCGCGGTTCAGGCCGTCGATGAGCGAGTGGCGGCACCCGTAGATGTTGTCGAACTTGCTCTTGGTGACCGAGTCGTTCACGTTGATGGCCGGGAAGAGCAGGCTCTTCTTCTCCTCCATCTCGTAGAGCCGGTGCACGCCGGTCGTCGTCTCCTCGCTGACGCCGCGCAGGCGCGTGACGAAGCGCTGCCAGCGGCCGGGGTCGGTCTTGTGCACCTGGCGCAGGGTCGCGAGCACCACGCCCCACTCCTCCGGCTCGCTCTTGGGGTCGAACTCGGGGATCTTGCCGGCCTTCTCGTACTCGTAGCCGCGGTGCACGAGCAGCGTGGCGTCGCCTCCGTCGTCCACGATGAGGTCGGGGCCCGAGCCGTCCGGCCAGGTGATCGTCTGGAGCGTGCACCACCAGTACTCTTCGAGCGTCTCGCCCTTCCAGGCGAACACGGCGCGGCCCTTGGGCGCGTCGGGCGTGCCGTCGGGGCCGACCGCGATCGCCGCCGCGGCATGGTCCTGGGTGCTGAAGATGTTGCAGCTGCACCAGCGCACGTCGGCGCCGAGCTCGGCCAGGGTCTCGATGAGCACGGCCGTCTGCACCGTCATGTGCAGCGAGCCGGCCACCTTCGCGCCGGCGAGGGGCTTGTCCTTGCCGTGTCGCTCGCGCAGCGCCATGAGCCCGGGCATCTCGCGCTCCGCCAGGCGGATCTCCTTGCGGCCCCAGTCCGCGAGGCCGATGTCCGCCACCTTGTAGTCCTGCTTCTGGTTGCTCATTCGCTCCTGGCTCCTGTTCGTTCGCTGATTCGGTTTCCGGGTCGTGTCGTGCGCGCGCCCGGCGCGCGCGGGGTCAGTCGGGGGTGGCACCGCGCGAGGCGGTCGTCGCGCGCTCGGCCGCCACCGGGCCGCGCCGCCCGACGAGCAGCTGCCAGCGCAGGTGCCGGTCCGGCCCGTCGCCGCACCAGGCCGCCGGCAGGCGCCGCCCGCGCACCCCGACGAGGCCGGCGGCGCGGGCCATCGCGGCGAGCTCCGCGGGTGCGAAGCCGAGCCACAGATCGGCCTCCTGCTCGCGCAGCGACTCGTCGTGGTGGCTCTCGTAGTCGAGCACCACCACCGCCCCCCCCGAGCCGCCCGCCGTCTCGTCGCCGCGCCCGGCGGTCGCCGCCGGACGCGCGAGCCCGACGATGGCCGCGAGCGCCCGGCTCGGCAGCGGCGCGTGGTGCAGGACGCGCGAGGCGAAGACGGCGTCGGCGCCCTCTGCCGCGCCGCCGGGCGCGCGCTCCGCCGCCCTCGTGTCGGTCTCGGCCCGACGCGTCCGCGCGTGGCTCCGCGCCGCGGCGTGGCGGGCGCCGTTGCGCCCCGCCTGCTCGCCGCCGAGCGCGCGCCGGATCTCGGGGCCGTCCACCTCGCCGCGCACGAAGCGCACGTTGCGCAAGCCGCGCCGCTCGGCGCGCGCCCGCGCCGCCTCGAGCTGCGCCTCCGAGCGGTCGAGCGCGATGACGCGCCCGAACACGGGCGCCACCACCTCGAGGAGCGCGCCGTCGCCGCAGCCGACGTCGATGGCCAGACCGCGCGGCCACACGAGCTCGCCGAGCGCCGCGAGGTAGCTCGTGAGCTCCTCGGGTGCGCCCGAGCGCACCGGGCGCCCGCCGCGCGCGAAGAACGCGCGGGTGGCGGCGTCGCGCGCCGCGACCACCTCGGCCACGCGCTCGAGCGTCCCGTCGGCGCGACAGGCCGCCAGGCCCGCGTGCACGGCGTCCGCCACGACCGGGTCGCTCTGCCAGTCCTCGACCGTCCGCAACAGGAGCCAGGTGCCGTGGCGCCGCGCCCGCAAGAGCTCCGCGTCGCGCAGCAGCGCGGCGTGGCGCGACACCTTCGGCTGGCCCTCGCGCACGAGCTCGGCGAGCTCGCTCACGCCGAGCTCCTCCTGCGACGCGAGCGCGAGCAGGCGCACGCGCGTCGCGTCGGCGAGCAGGCGGTAGAGCTCCCAGCGCGGGCCGGCGAGAGCCGAGGTGGCCGTGGCGAGGGGCGACACGAGCCCACTATATGCATTCTTGTAGATAGATGCAATCACGGCGGGCGCTCGGCTCGCGCGGCGAAGTCGGCTACGCTCGAATGCCATCGACACGGACGGTGGCAGCGTGCAACGCAAGACGTCGATCGCAAGCAGCGAGGCCGGGGAGGGTCGAACCGTGACCGAGCTCAACTGGGACCCGCGGGCGGAAGTGCACTGCATCCACGTCGAGGAGTGCGGTGCCTGTCCTCTGATGCCGCGCCGCTACGAGGACCAGTGTCGCGAGAAGCTCGGCCGGCTCGAGCGCGCCCTCGAGCGCTACGCCCTCGTGCCGGTGGAGCCGCTCGGCGCCGTCATCGCCGCCGACCCCATCCTGGGCTACCGGCGGCGCGCCAAGCTGGTCGTGGCGCGCACGACCGGCATCCCGCGCTCGAGCGAGCGCGGCGTCGGCGGCGGGCCGGTGCGCGCGGACGCCCCGGCGCCGGGCCGCGTCGCCGTGGGGCTCTACCGGCGCCACGACAACCAGGGCGTGGTCGACATCCCGGGCTGCCAGGTGCTGAGCCCGCTCTTGCACGAGCTCGTCGGCACGCTGCGTGGCTGGGCCGAGGACCCTCCGGCCGAGCTCGCCCCTTTGCTCACGCCCGCCGGCGACGACGGCACGGGCGTGCTCTCCGGCCTCGATCTGCGCGAGCTGCGGCCGCCCGGGCAAGAGGCGCCGGTCGTGCTGCTCACGCTCGTGCTCGCGGCGGAGCGCGCGCGACCCATCGACGAGCTCCGCCCCGCGGCGCGCGCCCTGCAGGCGCGCCTGCCCGTCGTCGCGGGCGTGGCGGTCACGCTCCGGCCGCAGAGCCGCCAGACCCCTGCCGTCGAGCACATCAGCGTGGCGGGCGTGACCGAGGTGAAGGACGCGCTGCCGCTCGGCCACCAGCTCGTGTCGCACGGCTCGTTCCTGCACGTGCACCGCGCGCAGGCCCATCGGCTCTACGAGGTCGTCGCGGCCGTGGTCGACGAGGCCACCGGCGGGGCGCCGGGGCGCGTGCTCGACCTCTACGGTGGCACCGGGGCCATCGCGCTCTGCCTGGCCCACCGCGGGCACGCCGTCACCCTCGTGGAGTCGTTCGCGCCCGCGGTCGACTTCGCCGCGCGCGCCGCGCAGGCGCAGCGCGTGCCGGTCGAGGCCGTCGCCGGCGACGTCGCCTCGGTGACGAAGGCGCTCGGCAGCGCGGTCGCGCGCTTCGACGTCGTGGTCGCGAACCCGCCGCGCCGCGGGCTCTCGCCGGCGGCGCGCGAGGCCCTCGCGGCCCTGCACCCGAGGCGCGTCGTGTACGTCGCCTGCGACCTCGACAACCTGAGCCGCGACGTCGATCACCTCGGCCGGCTGGGCCTGCGGCTGCGCCACGCCGTCCCGCTCGACATGCTGCCGCTCACCGAGGAGGTCGAGGCGATCGCCGTGCTCGAGGCGGCGCCGCTGCCGGCGCCGGTGGTGCTCTACGAGGACGACGACATCGTGGCCTTCGACAAGCCGCCCCACGAGCCCTTGACCGACCAGCCCGAGTACCCGACGAGCCTCGTGGCGCGCGCCCGACCCCACGTCGCCGGGGGCGCGTGGCTGCCCGTCCTCAAGATCGAGGCCGGCACGAGCGGCGTGTGCATCGTCGCGAAGAACGAGGCGGCGGCCGCGCGCTGGAGCGCCGCGCTCGGCGACGGCGTGCGGCTCGTGTACCTGGCCGCGGCGCGCGGCGTGACCCCGAGCAAGGGCGCCATCAGCCGCGAGCTGCGCGGTCCCGAAGGGCCCCGCATGGCGCGTACCCGCTACCGGCGCCTCGCGATCGGCGGCGGCCACTCGGTGCTGCGCGTCGTGCCCGAGCGCCGTCACGTGCACCAGATCCGGCGCCACCTCGCGGCGATCGGGCATCCGGTGCTCGGCGACGCCCGCTACGGCCATGCGCCGACGAATCGCTACTTCGAGGAGAAGCACGGGCTCGACCGGAGCTTTTTGCACCTCGTGCGGGTCGAGCTCGAGCACCCGGTGTCGCGCGCGCGGCTGCTCATCGAGTCCCCCATGCCGCCCGACCTCCGGGTCGCGCTCGTGCGTGCCTCGGACGAGTCGGTGCTGCGCTTCCTCGAGAACAAGCGCGCCCTCGGTGGCGGCGGCGCGCGCGACTCCGCCGAGAGCCTGGGCGCGCTCTCGGAGCGTTCGTCGCCCGGCAGCGTCGCCGAGGGCGAGGAGGCACCGGAGAGCATCGCCGAGCCGACGCCCTCGGCCGACGGGCTGCGGGCCGTGCGCATCGTGGAGCTCGACGACGCCCCGCGCACCATCCGCGGCGAGCTGCTCACGCCGGACGACGACTGAGCCCGCTCACGGGCACACGGCCTGGCTGCAGTCCTCGCCGGGCGGCACGCAGATGCTGCAGCTCGGGTTGCAGCACACCTCGTCGGGCGCGCAGTCGGTGTTGCCGCAGCTCGGCGCGCTCGTGCACACCTCGGGCACGCACGGCACGCCATCGGGCGCGCAGATGCCGCAGGTCGGGTTGCAGCAGGTGGTGCCGGGGCCGCAGTAGTTCTGCCCGCACACCTCACCCGGTTGCGGGCAGCCCGGCGAGGCGCAGCCGGTTCCCACGTCCGCGCACACGCCACACATCGGATCGCAGCAGTAGGTCCCCGGCGCACACAGCGTCGGACCGCACGGCTCGAGCCCCGGGTCGCAGGCGACCGCGACGCAGGTCGCGCCGAGCGGCGCGCAGATGCCGCAGCTCTCGTTGCAGCAGTAGCTGCCGGGCTCGCAGAAGACGGGCTGGCCGTTCGCCATGCCGCAGGGCACGCCCCCGGCGCACTGCGGGACGAGGTCGGAGCACTGCCCGAAGTCGTCGCAGTAGAGCAGGACCTCGCAGCTCGGGTCGGGGCCGAAGGTGCAGGGGGCGCACGGCGCACCGCACGGCAGGCCCGAGCACGGCCCGGGCGGGCACGCGAAGACCTCGGAGCCGATGCAGAGCCCGTTGCCGTCGCACACCGGTGGCAACGGCGGCGGCGGCTCGGTCGGCATGCCGCCGCTGCCCGCCCCATTGGGCACGACGTCACCGGTGCCGCACGGCATGCCGCAGGGCATGGCCTCGCAGCTCGCGCAGGGCACCGGGCCGGGCACGCATGCGCCCTGCTCGGTGCACTGCGAAGGCCCGAGCACGCCCGCGTCGCCGGGCGGCAGGCACGGCGCTCCGCACGGGCGGTTGGCGCAGGGGTCGGGCGCGGGGGTCGCGGTGCTGCCGCCGAGCGTGACCGTGAGCTCGCAGCCCGCGAAGCCGAGCACGCCGAGGAGCGCGGCGCGCAGCAGACGACGGGGAACGTGCACCGCTCGCCTCCGCCGCCGCTCAGGGGGTCGAGCCGCCCGCGAGGAGCGACTGCAGGCGCTGGGCCGCGGGGCTCGAGGGGTGGCGAGCGAGGAACGCCTGCGCCAGCGCGCGCGCCGTCGCCATGTCGCCGCCACGGGCCAGGGCCTCGATGCGCAGCACCTCGGCCTCGGGCCCGAGGGTGCCGCGCGAGAACTCGCGCTGGTATGCCTCGATGGCACGGAGCGCGGCCTCCGCGTCGCCGCCCTCCATGGCCGCGCGCGCCTGGTCGAGCGCCGCGATCTCGTCCGTGAGCCCCTTGGCGGGCGCCGCGCTCGGTGCGACCGCGGTCCCCGTCGGACGCAGGGGCGCCGGAGCGAGCGCGGCGTCCGTCTTCTGCGGCGCTGCCTTCGCCACGGTCGGCTCGACCGCGGGCGCAGCCTCGGTGCCGTCGTCCTCGCCGGCGGTCTCGGTCGTCGCGGCCGCTGCCGCGCCGTCGTCGGTGGGCCGCGCCCCGCGGGGTGGCAGCGCCGCGCGCGCGTGAGGGTCGCCCGCCGGGCGGGCCTCGACGGCCGCGGTGACCGCCGCCGTCGGCGCGCCGTGCGCAGCCGGGTCGCTCTGCACCTGCTTGGCGACGCCCCACACGCCGATCCCCGCGACGGTCGCGATCCCGACCCACTTGGCGACGATGAGCGCGGTCGCGCTCATCGCGACCGACGCGGTCGCACCCGCGGCACCCGCGGCCCCTGCGGCTCCGGCGGCGGCGCCCGCGCCGGCCGCGGCGCTCGCGCCGACCGAGGTCGCGGCGATCGCGTTGGTGACCGCCGGCGCTGCCACGGCGCTGCCCGTCGCGACCGCGGAGCCGGCGAGGCCCCCCGCGATCCCGAGGGCGACGAGCGCACGACCGCGCGCGTGTCGCGACGGCGCGTCCGCCTTCGCGGAGCGCAGGAGCGCCGCCTCGAAGTCGTCGCCGCCGAGCTCGAGCCTCTGTGGATCGTTCATGGCGTGCCTCCGTCCGAGACGTCCCCGTGGCACCGCTCGGCGTGCTCCTCGGCGGCGCGCAGCCGCCTCACGATGGCCTGAAAGCTCTCGCGCGCGCGCCTCAGCCGCGAGGCGACCGTCCCGACCGGCAGGCCGAGGGCGGCCGCGATGTCGGCGCTGCCGAGCTCCTCGAGCTCGAAGAGGACGAACACGCTGCGCAGCTCTATGTCCATGGCGTCGAGCACCCGATCGAGCAGCGCCCGCGCGCGCTTGCGCTCGTGGTCGACCTCGGGTCGGGCCGAAGAGTCGGCGAGCAGGTCTCCGGCCTGCTCCTCGCCGACCTCGCGCCGACGCAGCTGCTTGCGCCGGTGCTCGGAGGCGAGCCGCAGCGCG
This sequence comes from Polyangiaceae bacterium, assembly GCA_020848455.1. Taxonomy (GTDB): domain Bacteria; phylum Myxococcota_A; class Polyangia; order Polyangiales; family Polyangiaceae; genus JACRDA01. Next base: position 14,330 of record JADLAB010000011.1, on the reverse strand, counting down.
GTGCCGCACAGGAACGCGCGCTCCTTGCCCGCCTCGACGTCGTCGAGACGGCGCGACAGCACCAGGAAGGCCTGTTGCGTCGCGTCGTCGGCGTCGGCCTCCGGCAAGCCCAGGCGCCGCAGGTAGCGCCACACGAAGCCGAACTGCCCGTCGAAGATCTGCCGCAACCGCGCGTCGCTGCGATGGGTCGCCGCAGCGCGGTCGACCGAGCGCGCGCGCTTGGACGGCGGCGCCTCGGCGAGGGCGGTCGGGGCGACAGACATCATCAGCAATATGGCCCCAAAGCGGTCCCGCGATCCCGAAAAAGCGGGCGCGCGGTGCGTGTGGGTCGGGGTGCGAGTCTCGCGGCTCGCCCGGGGGCCGGGGCGCGCGGCGCGGCGCCGCATGGGCCCCGACCCCAACTCGCACTGCGGCGCGGGCAGGGGGCCGGTTGTGGGTGCGAGCTCGAGCGCCCGCGTCCTCGCGCTCGACATCGGGGCCCTCCCATGCGGCGCCGCGCCGCGCGCCCCGGTCCCCGGGCTCGTGGGTTGGGTGCGGGGAGTACGGAGCAAGAGGGAGTGAGCTCCAGAACCGGGCTGCGCCCGACCCGTGTCGCATGAAACGGCGCCCCCCCGCAGGCGCGTACGTGTCCGCGTGGGATCCGCGCTCCGGCTTCTGGGCCTGAAGCCTGCAGCCCGACGCCTGAAGCCACGTCACGCTGGAGCCGAGCTCCCTTCTCAGAAGCGGATCGCCGCCCCGCCCCCGAAGGTGCCGAGGACCGGATCGACCGCGACGATCGGGACGTCCGGCACGAAGGCGTAGCGCGGCCGCACGAACGGCACCGAGGCCTTGCCGTCGAGCTCGAGCAGCAGCCAGTCGACGGGCGCGACCTCGAGGCGCAGCGCGAGGTCGGCGGCCACCCAGGGGGTCGTCGCCACGCTCGCGTCCGGCACGCCGCTGCCCGTCGCCCGCAGCGCGCCGAGCTCGAGCTCGAGGCACGGCCGGAGCGCGAGGCTCTCGTAGAGGTCGAGCCGGACGGGGCAGCCGCTCAGGTGGCCCGCGAAGCGCGTGAACGAGGCCGTGCCGTCGCCCGCCGCGAGCGTGCGCGGCGGCATCACCGAGAAAGCGATGCGGAAGGCGGGGGCGAGGACGCCCGTGGCGCCCGAGGCCGCGTCGAAGAAGATCGGCACGACCGGTCCGAGCGTGCTGCCGAGCACGCTCGAGGCCCACACGTGCAGGCCGAGCGCGAAGCGCCACCGGGCGGGCTCGCTCGCGCCCCAGAGCTCGTCGGACCAGAGGCCCATCGGGGGTGGCGGCGGCCTCGGCGGCGGCGGCTCGGGCGCGGGCGCCGGCGCCGGCACGGGGCTGGGTGGCGCGGGCCCCGGGCCGGGGCCGCCCGGCACGGGTGTGGGCGCGGGCTCGGGTGCGGGCCCCGGCACCGGCCCGGGCACCGGCGCCGCCGGGATCGGCGCGGTCCGCGCGCTCGGGTCGATGGCGAGCGCCGTGATGAGCGCGAGCGCCGCGACGACCTCCTCGCAGCTCTGCCCGTCGATCTCGCGCCGCGCCTCCGTCCCGGCCGCGTCGCGCAGCGTGAGCACGCCGCGTGCGACGCCGTCGTCCGCGCTGAGCTCCACCCCGAAGCGCCGCACGCCGGGCGCGGCGTCGACCCAGCGCGCGCGGTTCGTGCGCGCCTCCACCTGGGCCACGAAGGCCTCGCGCCGCGGGCACCGCTCCGGCCCCTCGTAGCGCAGCGCCACCGGCTCCTCCTCCGCTCGGAGCGCGCGCGGCGCGGTGAGCGTCGCGAGCGCGATGGCGCAGGCTCCGCACGCCCGCACGCGAGCGCCGGGTGCGCTCGGGGCGCGCGGGCGAACAGGGACACGGTGCCGCATGATCAGCGTCGGAGCGACGCCGCGCAGGTCGCTCGGCTCGAGCGGGCCCGCCGGGGCGGCTCTCTGCCCAAGCTACTGTGCGGCGGTGGCGCGCGGCAACGGTCGTCGCGCGCCGCGTGCCGCGGGCTCAACGCGGGCGGCCCTGCGCGATCCAGCTCTCGACGATCTGGATGTCCTCCGGTGGCAGGGCCGGCAGGCCGAGCGGCATCCCGCGGATCTCGGGGTTCACCTGGCCCGCCTCCTCGGCCTGGCGCGCGAGGAGCGCGCCGAGCAGTCGCGGCGTCCCGTCGGAGAGCGGCGCGAAGATGCTGCGGCGCTCGCCGTGGTCGTCGAGCGCCCCGGCGAGCGTGCTCTCGTAGTCCTTCAGGTTCAGGCCGCGTGGCTTGAAGCCGAAGCCCCCCGTGTTGCCGGCGCCGCCGTCGCCGCGCGCGATGTCCGGGTCCGAGTGACAGTGGCGGCAGGTCATGCCGAGGACGCGCTCGGAGACCTCCTGGTAGCTGACGCGACGCTCGAGCACCGGCAGCCGCGCGGGGATGGGCTTCGGGGGCACGGCCTCGAGGGGCGCCTGGAGCACGTAGGCGGCGAGATCGCGGATCTCGTCCGGCTCGAGCTCGGTCTTGGGCATCGGCGTGTCCTCCTTGATGCCCTTCGGGTTGGCGATCCACTCGTACACCGTACGCACCGACAGCTGGTCGCGTGCGTTGCGCAGATCGGGGGCGAGCGCGACGGGTGCGCGCTCCTCGAAGGCGTAGTGCTCGTCCTCGAGCTGCGGCGGCGCCTCCGGCAGTGCGGCCACGCCGGTGAAGCTGTGGCAGGCGCCGCAGCCCTTGTCCTCGATGAGCTTGCGGCCGCGCGCGAGGTCGGCGCCGGCGAGCGACGGTTCCTCGGGCACGGTCGCGAGCCGCTCGCGCGTGACGTAGGCTGCCAGATCGCGCGCCTGCTGCGCGTCGAGGGCGAGCCGCGGCATCGTGGGGCGCAAGAGCGGGCGGAGATCGTAGGGCGAGAGCAGGAAGCGCTCGATCCACGCCGGGTCGTAGCGCCGGCCGGCGCCGAGCAGCGACGGCACGTCGCGCGCATAGGCGATGTGGGGCTTCCACTTCGCGATGGCGGTGGTGCTCGCCCCCTTGAACTTGTCGGCGAGGATGTCCTGGTGGCAGTGAAAGCAGTGCTTCTCCATCGCGACGGGAGGCACGTCGAGCCCGTCGTGGCAGCGCCCGCACTCGAACTGCGTCGCGAGCTCGCGCCCGCGCGCCGGATCGCCCGGTCGCAGCGCGGGTGCCGCCGCCGCGGCGGCTGCTCCCGCGCTCGGCGCCCCCCGAGGGTCGGCTCGCGCCGCGCTCGCGGTCTCTTCGGCCGCCGCTGCCTCGGTCACGAGGCCCGGCTCGGGCCCCGGACGCGGCGCCTCGCGCTCGCTGCCGCAGCCCGTGAAGATCGCGAGCCCGAGCCCGAGCACGACGGCCGCGACCGGCGCCGCCCACGCTGCCCACTTGTGCCGTCCGCGCGCCTCGCCTGGCGCCGGCGCCGAGCCCCTGTTTCGATCCATCCCGTCACCTCGACTCTACCGAGTGGCTCGCGCGCGCGGCGCACAAAAACGAGGGAGGCCGAAGGCGTCGCACCTCCAGCCTCCCGCTCGTTCCGCGCGCCCGCGCCTGCTCGTGGCGCCCAGACTCAGGTGTCGCCGCCGAACTTGCCCGTCACCTGGCACAGGCTGTCGCTCTTCGCCATCGCGGCGCAGCGCTTGAGCGCCTGCTCGCTGCCGCTCTTGTCGCCGCTGCCGTTGCGCAGGCGCGCGAGCGCCGCGTAGCCCTCGGGGCTCGCCACGAGGTCCTTCTCGGCGAGCCCGCCGAGGAGCTTGAGGGCCTCTTCCTGGTGCGCGGGCACCTTGCTCATGGCCTCGCCGAGCTCGGTCTGGAGCGCCGGGTCGTTCTTCTTCTGCTCGTTCAGCGCGCGCAGGGCCTGCACCGACCACTCGAGGTTCGCGCTGCGGTCCTCGGCCTTCTTGCCGACCCACGAGCCGATCATCTCGTAGGGCAGCTCCTTGTCGATCTTCGACAGGGCGCCGTCCATGCGGACGGTCGAGACCGCGAGCGCGCGCAGGGCCCGACCCATGATCGGGTCGCGCCCGGGCTTCGAGGCCACGATGTGGGGGATCATGCGCAGCACGCTGCCGGCCACCGCCACGTACTCGCCCTGGTCGAGCGACTTCTCGGCCATCGCCATGCCGGCGATGCGGTAGTCGATCTCGACCTCGGGCACCCATGCGCCACCGCAAGCCTGCGCGTCCGAGGAGACCGCCCCGACACCGAGCGCGGCCGTGACGCCGAGGGCGAGGAAGACGTTGCGGACGACGGAAAGGGTCTTGGTGCTCATGGGCTCCTCCGAGAGGCTTGCGGCTCGTTCTGCCATCGCGTCCAGGCTCGCGACTGTGACAACGTCACTTGCGGGAAGGTTCTTCGTTTCGTGTGCGCTGGATGAGTTCGACGTGCGGCGCTCGGCTTTGATTGAAACGAAGCGAGAAAATCGTGCCGTGGGCGCTGTCCAGACATGTCGGGCGGTGTGCGTGCCCTCCGCTCGCGTCCGGCTCACGCCACCAATACGCCCTTCCGGGCGTACCACTTCCTCACTTCGGGCGCCCGGGCGTCCACGCGCGACGGTAGGTAGCAGCATGGATCACCTCTACACACCTTGACGGCGCGCGCGCGCTCGTCGACAGGGCGTCCCTCACCGGGAGCCTGCCATGAGCGACAAGCGAGCGAGCTGGGACGAGTACTTCATGCGCATCGCGCGCGAGGTGGCCTCGCGATCGACCTGCCACCGCAAGCACGTCGGAGCCGTCATCGTGCGCGACAAGTGCATCCTCGCGACGGGCTACAACGGCTCCTTGCGCGGCCACGCGCACTGCGACGAGGCCGGCCACATGATGGAGGACGGGCACTGCGTGCGGACCATCCACGCGGAGGCGAACGCCGTCATCCAGGCGGCCCGCCACGGCGCGCGCATCGACGGCGCCGACATCTACGTGACCGCCTCGCCGTGCTGGAACTGCTTCAAGATGGTGGCGAACGCCGGCATCCGCCGCATCGTGTACGGCGAGTTCTACCGCGACGAGCGCATCTTCGATTTCGCGCGCGACCTCGGCATCGCGCTCGTGGACGTCGCGCCGGCCGCCGAGCCTCCCGCGGCGCAGCCCTAGCGCGGGAGCCGAAGCCGCTAGCCGTCCTTCGCGTGCTTCTTCGGCGCCTTCTTCTTCGCGTCGCCGGCGCCCTTGCCGCGCTCGTCCGTGGCGGTGCCCTTGTGCCTCGGGTCGTCCGGCCCCTGCGGGCCGTCGGCCGCGCCGCCGCCCTTCAGCTTGTTGCCGCCGTAGGGGTGGATGCGCGGCACCTTCGCCCACGCGCTCTCGAAGGCCGCCTTCATCTCGGCGAGCGCGGCGGGCTCCGCCTTGGCGATGTCCTTCGTCTCGCCGGGGTCCTTCTCGAGGTCGAAGAGGGTGAAGCGCAGGTCGTCGATGTCGACGACGAGCTTGTAGCGGCCCTTCAGGATGGCGCGCGCCGGCGGGTTGTGGCTGTCGGCCGGGAGGTCGAGCAGGATCGGCTCGCGGTCGTCGGGCGGCGCGCCGCCGGTGAGCTCGGGCACGAGGCTCCTGCCCTGGATGCCGGGCACGTCGGGGCTCTGGCCCATGAGCTCGAGCACGGTCGGGGCGAGGTCGATGTGCGAGCGGCGCTGGGTCACACGGCGCGGCGCCTGCCCGGGCAGGTGGAAGAACCAGGGCACGTGCGTGACCACCTCCCAGAGGGCGAAGCCGTGCCGGTAGTAGTTCTTGTGCTCGCCGAACCCCTCGCCGTGATCGGCGCTCACGACGACGGCCGTCCGCGGCCACCAGGCTTGCTGGCGACAGAAGGCGAGCAGCCGCTCGATCTGGAGGTCGGTGTAGAACATCTCGTTGTCGTAGAGGTCGCGCCCCTTGCTGCCGAAGTCCGGCGATTCCTTGTGCTTCTTGTAGACGTCGTGCGGATCCATGTAGTGGAGCCACAGAAAGAACGGCCCGCCGGTGTTCTTCGCGTCGGACAGCATCTCGACCGCCAGGTCGGTGAGCTTGTCGCCGGTCACCGACTCGTCGGTCGTGGCGTTGAACTTGATGCCCGGCACCATGCGCCACACGTCGAAGCCCTGGTTCAGGTTCTTGCCCCGATCGAAGTAGGCGTGCGCGTGCGCGCCGAGCGTGCGGACCCCCGCGGTCTGCAAGAGCTCGGTGAAGAAGACGTTGCCGGGGGCGTAGGCCGTGAAGAAGGCCCCATCGCGGTAGAGCGTGGACGGGTACCGGCCCGTGAGGAAGGCGGCGACGCTCTTCGCCGTGTAGCTCGAGACCGTGTAGGCGTTGTCGTAGACGATGCTGTCGCGCGCGAGCTTCGTCAGGTTCGGCGCGATGTCGCGCCCGTAGCCGGCCCAGGGCATGTCCGCGCGCATGCTGTCGACGGTGACGAGGAGCACGTTGAGGGGCTGGCGCGCGGCGGGCACCGCGCTGCTCGCGCTCGGCGCCGCGGTCGGCCCGCCCGCGACGTCGTCCGGGCTGCGCGCCTCGGCAGCGGTCGCGGCGCCGCTCGAGGTGCGCACCGGCTCGGCGCCGCTCGAGGTGCTGCACGCGGTGAGCAGCCAGGCGAGCCACAGCCACGCGCGGCGCGTGGCGGGCGGAGTCGGGCAGCCGTCGGCTGCGGGGGAGCGCGGTGTCACGAGGGCGGGGGTTAGCTCGAAACCCGAGCCCACGCCAGCGGGCGCGCGCGGCCGAGCGCGGCCTCGCGTCCGCCGCGGCGCCCGGGCTCAGCGACAGCTCGCGAGCACGCGCTCGGGCGGGCGCCCCAGCCGGAAGTCGTCGCGCCGCGCCGACAGCCACCGCAGCCAGTCGCGGCACGCGGTCGCCGGGGCGAGCACCGACGCGTCGGGTCTTTGCGTGAGCGCCGCCAGCACGCGCTGGGCGTTGAAGGACAGGAAATCGGGGCCGCTCGCCGCGCGCACGAGCTCCCAGAGGTTCTTCTGGTGCAGCTCGCCGATGCGGTAACCGGCCGCCTGGAAGCCGGCGCAGAGCCACGCCCCGCGCGGCTGGTTGCGCTGGCGCTTCACCCAGCTCTGCCACTCCGCGAGCGTCCGGGCGCGCACGCGCGGGTCGCCGTCGTCGGCGCCGCCGAAGGAGCGGTTGGCGAGCCGGGCGAGCGCCTGGGCCGCGCTCGTCCGCGTGGCATCGTCCTCGGCCGCCACGAGCGGCACCAGCACGGGCACCGGCTCGAGCCGCTCCGAGCGACCCGCGGCCTCGAGCAGGGTCGGCCAGACGCGCTCGTCGCGCGCGCGCGCCGCGGGCTCGAGCCAGGTGAGCGGGGCCGGCAGCTCGGGCACGGCGTACGGCAGCAACGCCCCGAGGCCCCAGGCGAGCCCGCCCGGGGTGCTCCCCAGCCAGGCGAGGGCCGGGGCCGCGGCCCGCAGGCTGAGCGGGCTCTGGGCCGCGATGGCGTCGCGGAAGAAGCTCCCGGCCGTGGCGCCGCCGAGGGCGGCGATGGCGCGGAGCAGCGCGAGCGCCACCTCGTCGCTCGGCTCCACGGCGAAGCGCGCGACCAGGCGCGGAGCCTCGTCCTCGCCCCCGAGCGTGCCGATCGCCCGGGCCGCTGCCGCGCGCACCGCGAGGTCGTCGTCGTCGAGCCGTGCGGCCACGCGCCCGGCGTGGGCCCGGGCCCCGAGCAGCTCGAGCCGCTCGACCCCGCGTCGCCGCGCCGTCGCATCGGAGGCCTCGAGCGCAGCGGCGGCCAGCGCCTCGCGCCGTCGCGCGGCGTCTTCGTGCAGCTCCGCCCAGGGCTGCACCACACCCTCGTTGCGGCATCCGCCCTCGACGTCCCGCGCGCTGCAGTAGATGCGCACGTGCAGGTGGTCGGCGTGTCCCGCCTGGGGCCACAGCATGGCCGCGGCGCGCTCGACGAGTGCGGGCGGGTCGCCCGCCTGCTTGGCCTGGAGCAAGATCTTGCGCTTCAGGGACGGGGCGACGAACAGGTACTGCACGGCCACGCGCGGATGGCCGGCGAGCGCCTTGACGAGGATCCAGGTGCGCGCGGCGTCGAGCTTCAGCCCCTGCGCGGGGCTCACGCCCTGGTCGTTGAGGGGCACGAGGTCGGGGGGGTCGACGGGCTTGCCGCGCGCGTCGGTGTAGGCGAACGCGACATCGGCGTCGCGGCCCGTGTTGTGGCTCACCGACCAGACGATGTCGCCTCCGCCGCGGCGCGCCACGTCGCCGATCCACATGCGCGCGCCGGTCGCCGCGTGGAAGCTCCGCGCCGCGTCGGTCAGGAGCTCCACCATCTCGGCCGTGCCCCACCCGAGGTCGCGCGCCTTCTGCCGCGGCAGGATCCCGAGCGCCGCGTCCTCCGCGACCGCGCGCGCGTTGACGAGCAGGCCGCGCGCACTCGAGCCGACCGACACCGACGCGTCCGTGGGCTCGTCGTCGAAGAACGGGAAGTAGGGCTCCTCGAACGGGGCCACGCCGGCAGGGGCCGCGGCCCCGGCGACCGCGCCGGAGCCCGCGGCGCCGTCGGGGGCGACGGCTGCGCTCTCGGTCGGGGCCGGCGGGGCCGGCTCGGTCGAGGCCGGCGGCTGGCAGCAGGCCATCACGCCGAACAGGGCGCCGAGCGCGAGCGCGCCGCTCCTCGTGGCCAGCCATGTCGCCCGGGCGCCGTGCACGCGCGGAAGGTAGCGAGCCCACGCGGCCCCGCCCAGGAAAACGGCGTTCCGGCGCTCCCGGCCGGGAGTGGGTTGCTCGCGCTGGCGCGGACAAAAAGGAAAGGGCCCGCCACACCCGCTTCCCGCTACCGTTGCACCCTTCCGGGCCTGGCGGGGTTCACGATGCGCTGTCGGCGGACCCACAGGCGGTTCTTTCGAACCGATGGGCAAGGTGTAGCGAGCCCGCGCCTCGCTCGCAAGCCCTTTGCGTGCGCCCCCGACCGGGCGGCGAGGCTGCGCTTGCGCGGGCTCGGGGCTGCGGCACGCCCGCGCGAGCGCCGCGACGCGCTCAGGCGCGGTAGACCGACGTCGCCGTCGGGTAGAGCGGTCGGAGCCCGCGCGCGGCGAGCTGATAGGCGCTCTCGGCGCGCTCCGCGAGATCCCACTCGAGGTAGACCTTGTCACCGTCGAAGCAGCCGAAGCTCGTCGAGATGCAGAGCAGCGGCTCGCGGTCGATGGTGTAGCCCTCGCGCACGACGTCGTGGCCGTAGACCGCCACCGAGAGCTCCGGGTCGATGGCCTGCAGGAAGGCGCGCGCGCGGACCGTGGAGGTGGTGCGCGCCCACAGGATGCCGGCGAGGATCTCGTCCACCGGTTGCTCGAAGTCGTCGTGGGTGTCGAGCCGCGCGAGATCGAGGTCGGAGGCCCGCGTGATGCCCGCGCTCGGCGCGCCGTGGAGCATGCACAGCCCGGCGCGGCGCGCGTAGGCCACGAGGGGCCACTCCGTGAACCAGGCGCGGATCGCGGCCGAGCGCTCGGGGCCGAGGATGGCATCGAGGCGCCCGGCCTCGTCCGGGAAGAACTTGCTCACGACCGGACCGCCGACGTGCGCGTGCTCGTGGTTGCCGAGCAGGTAGATGACGCGGCCCGGGTGGCGTTCGGCGAGCTCCCGCGCCTCGCCGAGCAGGGTCGCGGAGTCCGCGTGGTAGTAGCTGCCGAGGTAGTCGGGCCACATCGAGGCCGGGATCTCGGGCCCGTGCACCAGATCGCCGGTCACCACGAGCAGGGCACCCTCCGGGCTCTCGCTCACCGCCGCCTCGTAGAGCTCTGCGACCCGGCGGAAGTCGCGCACGTTGCCCTGCAGGTCCGTCGCGACCAGCAGCTTTCCCCGGTCGGGCAACTGGACCACGCGTGCCACGGGCACACGATACCTGAAACACCGTGGGCGTGAACCCGGAAGGCCCGACCGGCGCGCCACCGCACCCGCGCGCTAGGCCGACTCCCGCGCCCTGTGCCAGAATACCGGCGACATGGACCCCCAACTCTTGGCGCAGATCGCGGCGCTGATAGCGGAAGGGCGCGGCGAGACCTGGGACACGGTCGCCGTCTTGCCCCTGCTCGATCTCGAGTCGGGAAGTCGCTTCGGGCTCGATCCGAAGGGCATCTGGGTGACGATCATGCCCGGCCACCCGGCGCCGCTCTGCTTCGGGCCGGGCACCGAGCGGCGCTTCGCCGAGCTGCTCGAGACGCCGCGTGCCGAGGTGGAGCAGCTGCTCGATGCGCGCGCGCGGGCCTACGGGCTGCCCTCGGATCCGCTCACCCTGAGCGTGCCGTCGATCGAGCTCGTGCGCGCCGTCCTCGGGTCGGGCGCGGCGCACTTCACGCGGCTCGGGCTCCTGTGGCTGCTGCCGAGCGAGCTGCGCTTGCTGCGCAAGGAGATCGCCGCCGTGGCGGTCGACAACCGCATGCCGCGCACCGTCAAGGAGATCGCCCAGCGGCTCGTCGTGCCGGAGTGACGCGCACGCGGCGCCCGGCCTGGGCGGTGTCGTGCGCGCGAGGCGACTCGTGCGCGCCGCGCGGCCGGTGGTACGCTTGTCCTCGTGACCGAGCCCGCGACTCCGAGACCGAACGCGATGCGCGTCGCGTGGTTCGTGCTCTCCGCGGGGGCCGCGGCGGCGCTGCTGCGCTTCGCCTGGAGCGAGCCGCTCATCGTCGGCGCGGGCCTGCTCGCCGTCGGCGTCGCGCTCGGCGTGCGCTGGGTCGCGCGGCGCCGCGTGAAGCGGCTGCTGCAGAGCGGCGACGTCGAGTCGGTGCTCGCGCGCTGGACGCAGGCGCTCGAGCGCGTGCCCCACGCCTCCACGATGGGCCCGCTCATGGCGGCCACGGCCTTCGCGGCGTACGGCTGGGTCGCGCGGGCGCGCGAGGTGCTGCGCGCGGCCGAGCGCGGCCCCGCCTGGGAAGCGGCGCTCGAGCACCGGCTCTTTCTCGACACGATCCTGCTCACCTTCGAGGGCGACTCCGACGCGGCGCTCGCCCAGGCCGAGCGCCTGCGCCAGCTGCCCATGCCGGCTTCGCTGCCCCAGCTCGCCGAGCGGGTGCAGATGCTGCGCAGCGCCGTCGCCGCCCTGGCGCGCGCCTTCGCGCACCGCGGGCAGCGCGGCGACCGGCAGCTGCTGCTGACCGCGAGCGACGCGAGCCCGCTCGTGCACTGGGCCATGCGCTACGCGGCGGCCGTCCTGGCGGTCGACGACGGGGACCTCGGCGGGGCGCGCGCCCTGCTCGCCGATGCACCCGCGTGGCCGGCGGAGTCGCGCTTCCGGGGCTTCCACGCGGAGATCGCCGGCGAGCTCGAGCGCCTCGCGGTGGCCCCCCGGCCGGGGTCGGAAGCCGGGGCCGCGCGCGTCGCTGCCGACGGCGTCGCGGCGCCGGACGGCGCGGACCACGGCGGCGCGGCGAGCGGGGACGCCCCCGCCGTCGCCACGTCCGAGGCGAGCTCACCAGCGCAGACCGAGCCGACGCACCCGCTCCCGGTCGACGAACGCGACCGCAGCTAGGTCCGGCGACAGCGGCACCAGCTCGTCGAGCGGGCCGCCGAGCGTCCACACCGGCTTGCGAGGGCCGACGCCCGCCTGGCTCGCGGGCAGCACGAAGACCTCGATCACGCGCTCGGTCGCGCCGCCGTGGGCCACGACGCCCCGACACACCGTGCCCACGCAGCCGAGCGCGATGGCGGTCACGGCATCGGCGGCCGCGACGGTGTCGACGTCCCCGCGCGCCCGGCCGAGCTCGTCGAGCCTGGCGATGCGCGCCGAGGCGGGCGCGGAGCCGTCGCGCGGCTCCTCGATCCACGCGAGCAGCGGTCCGACGGAGCTCGCGGCGAAGCTCGGCGTGCGCGAGTGCGCCGCCGAGCGCATGAGCGCGCGCTCGGGGCCCGTCGGCGTGAGGGCGTCGCCCTCGAGCTGGGCCAGGTAGATGTCGGCGCTGCCGCCGCTCGGGTCCTCGCGCGCGTCGCCCCAGGCGAGGAACACCCGGTCGCCGAGCACGAGCACGCTCACCTCGCTCGCGTCGCCGGGGGCGCTCGTGACGCGCCGCTCGGCGCCGCGGCGGTTGAGCTCCGCGTCGAGGCGCGCGGCGTACACCTCGGTGTCGCCGTCGCGCCCGTCCACCCAGGCCGCGACGTAGCCGCCGCGCCCGTCCGGGGCGAGATCGACCCACGACACGCCGTCGTCCACCACGCCCTTCGCCGCGCGTCGCCGGTACGTGAGCACCTTCTGGGTCAGCTTGCTGCCGTCGTCGGCCACGAGCCCGACGAAGACCTGGGGGGCGCTCTCGTTCATGGCCGCCCAGGCCAGGGCGGCGGTGGCCCGCTTGCCGGTGCCCGACTTCGGCGCCTGTCCCTCGCCGCCCACCGGCGCGACGCCCAGGCCGCCCGCCGCCAGCGCCTTCGGAGCGAGCACGCTCGTGGCGCCCGCCGTCCCGTCCGCCGCGACGACGCGCGTGCCGAGGGTCGTCAACCCGTTCGCGTCCGGCCGGCCGAGCCAGCCCACGAGCCCGCCGCGGCTCGCGCCACCGGCGCCGACGTCGGTCGCGAGCCCCTCGACCGTGGCGAGCGTCGACAGCCGCTCGGCGTACGGCGCCTGGGTCGGGGGCAGGATGTGCGCGGGCACGCGCCACGAGCCGGCGCGCCGCGCGAGCTCGACGACCCACAGCGGCGCCGGGTCGCTCTGCGTCGTGCAGAGCGCGGTGCAGAGCGCGCCGTCGCACTGCTCGGCGCGCGTGAGGTACGGCAGGCCCCCGCCCGCGACGTTCGGCAGCCGCACGGGCTCGCTCGCCTCGATCGCCAGCCGCGGCCCGAAGTGGACGAAGTGCGGTGCGCTGCGCCGGCTCGCGGCGGGCTCGCTGCCGGTGAGCTCGAGGGGCGCGAGCGTGACCGCGAGGAAGCCCGCCCCGTTCGGCACCACGTGGGGCACGGCGTTGGCGGCGTCCGGATCGCCGAGCGCGTCGAGCTCCACCACCGCCTCGGCGCCGGCCACGAGCTCGCCTTGCGGTGACAGCACGTTCAGCCGGAACTCGCGCGGGCGGCGCCGCGCGGCCAGGTCCTCCCAGACGACGAGCCCCCGCGCGCCGTCGCCCGAGGCCACGAGCGACACGAGGGCCTGCTCGCCGAGCCGCGGCAGCGGAGCGTGCGCCGCGACCTCCACCCCGCCGCCGCGCGCGACGGTCGCGACGCGCACGCTCGGCTCGTCGCTGCCCTGCGTCCAGGCGACGAGGTAGCCCGTGGCGAGCGCCGCGACCTGCACGTCCGGCACGAGGTCCGGGCCCGCGGCCACGTCGAGCGCGGGGCGGGCGACGCCACCCCCGTCGACCTCGCGCAGCCTCACCCGCAGGGAGCGCTCCGCCGCGGCGCTCGTGCCGCGCGCCGGGCCCCGCGGCGGTGCGGCCGTGTCGCCGCGCTCGACGTAGACGAAGGCGGCGCCGCCGTCGGTGGCGACGGCGTGCCAGGCGGCGACATCGCGCGCCACCTCGACCGGGGCGGCCGACCCGGCGGGGGGCCAGGCTGCGACGAGCACGTCGCGGGCACCCTCGCGCGACACCTCGACGACGAGCAGCGCTCCGGCGGCGTTCGGCAGCACGTCGAGCCAGCGCAGCCCACCGCCGAGCGAGCCGAGCACGCGCGTCTCGCCGACCGGTGCCCCCGCGGCGTCGAGCGCTCGCGCCGCGATCTCGGGGCGCGACGGGTCCCCCTGCGCCCAGGCGACGAGGTAGCCGTCCTTCAAGGGGCGTGCCGTGAGGGACGTCGCCTCCGTGGGCAGCGGGCCGGCGTCTTTCGCTCCCGCACCGCCGGAGGGGGCGGCACCGCCGAGCAGGGGCACGTCCGTCGCGGGCACCGACGCATCGAATGCGTAGGTCCAGAGCCGCCCCGAGCGGGCCTCGACGATGATTCCGGCGCGGCCCCGCCGGGCGACGATCACGCCGTCGCCCTCGGCCCAGGGAAGGTGGGCGACGGTCGTCGCCGTGAGCGGCGGCGGCCCCTCGTCGGGCGCTGCGACCGGGGCCTCCGCCGTTCCCACCGGCGCCTTCATCCGCGGCAGCGGGCGCAGGGGCGTCCCGCCGCAGGCGAGGCAGGCGAGGGCGCAGAGGGCCAGGGCAGGCGCGAGGCGCATGGGCTGCCGATTCTACTCGAGGGGGGTGGTGGCCGGGGCGGCGATGGTGGCCATGGTGGGTGGCGCGTACGCGTCCCGCTGCGGCCGACACCTGTCAACCGTCGACGGGTCGGTTCCGTTCCGCGGGGGCGGCGATGGGGCTTGCGGGTGCGCCGGCACCCGGGTCTGCAGGCGGCGGCGCGGACGTCGCGGTGGGGCCGGCCGGCTCGGCGGGCGCCGACTCCACGCCGGGTGGACCGTCGAGCGGCAGCACGATCCGGAAGATCGCCCCACCGAGCTCGCGCACCGGCGCCGGGGCCGTCGTGGCCAGCGCGTCCCGCGCCAC